>JACQGW010000225.1 GCA_016199325.1 Chloroflexota bacterium | reverse complement strand
GGGCAGGGACCGCTCCCTCACGGTCGCGGCTCGGATGGTTGGGGCCGCCGCCGGCTTGCACGGGGCAGGGACCGCTCCCTCACGGTCGCGGCTCGGATGGTTGGGGCCGCCGCCGGTCCACACGAGCTCCTACAAGTTCCTACGAGCTCCCACGAGCCCTAGGCGACGGGCTGCAGCGTCCGCTCTGCCGAGCGATCCTCGTCTCGCCCCAGCAGAACCATGGCGAACTCGGTAGAGTCGCAATGCTCGCAAAAGCGCGGCTCGTCGTCGTCAAAGTGGAGCAGCCGGCAGCGCAGGCAGCGCCAGAAGTAGCTTCGCATCATTGTGCTGTTTTCTCTCTCTGTTCTCTCATTTGCCATCAGTATACAGGCGCCGCATCAACAACAGTTAACCGGAGGATTAACAACGGCTGAACGCCAGCGGCGATGTCTTCGATCAGCCTGGTGACCGCGTCCCTGCTCAGGCACCGGAGTGGACTGCACGGCTCAGGACTGACCAGACGAGCGATTTCTGTTCTCGGCGTCTTCCTTGGCGATCTCGGCGTCTTGGCGGTTCGATCTCTTTCGAGACCGCTCTAGATCGGAGATGCGGTTGGCAGGGTGAAGGTGAAGGCGCTGCCGGGGCCGGCGCCAGGCTCCCGCGCGTCCGGCGGCCAGGGGCTCGCCGCCCAGAGCCGGCCGCCGTGGGCCTGGACGACGTGCTTGGCGATGGCGAGGCCGAGACCGGTTCCGCTCGATGCGCGCGCCTTGTCCACCTTATAGAATCGCTCGAAGAGCCGCGGCAGGTCGGGCGCCGGGATACCCACACCGGTGTCCGCGACGGCGATGGCGATCTCGCCGTGCTCGGCCGCGGCCGTGATGGTGATGCGGCCGCCGACCGGCGTGAACTTGATCGCGTTGTGAACCAGGTTCAGCACAACCTGCTGAACCCGCTGCGGGTCGGCGTGAGCCGGCGGGAGGTCCACCGGCAGGTCGAAGACCATTGTCAGGCCGGCTCGCTCTGCCTGCGGGCGCAGTCGCTCGGCCGCTTCCTGAACCAGCGGGCCAACGGCCGCCGGCTGCAAACGGAGCGGCGTCTGGCCGGACTCGATGCGCGCCAGCTCCAGCAGCTCCTGAACGAGCTGGGCCAGGCCGTCCACTTCGACGTGGATGCGGCTGAGGAAGTCCCGCGCGGCCGCCTCGTCGGCCAGCGCGCCGTCTTCCAGCGTTTCCACCATCGCCTTGATCGAGGCCAACGGCGTCCGCAGCTCGTGCGACACGTTGGCGACGAACTCCCGGCGCACGCGCTCCGCCTTTCGCAGCTCGGACACGTCCTGGAGGAGGAGGAGCGCCTGGTGGCCTGCGGGGCCTGCCAGGGACGTCGCTATGACCTGGAGGGACCGGCGGGGCCAGCCCAGTTCGACGAAGCGCGACGCCTGGGCGGCCCGCCTGCCGTGCTCGCGCCGGAGCGTCCCCTGCACGACCTCGACCAGCTCGTGGTCGCGCACGGTCTCGACAAAGGAGCGGCCGGCCAGGTCCGCCCGGTCCAGGCCCAGCAGTCGTCGGGCCGCCGGATTGGCGAGCACGATCTGGTCGGCGCCGTCGACGATCAGGACGCCGTCGGCCATCTCGCTGAGGATGGCGGCCATGCGGTTTCGCTCGCCGGAGAGGGCGGTGATGTGCTCGGACAGTCGGGCTGCCATGTCGTCGAAGCTGGCCGCCAATCGGCCGATCTCGTCGTGTCCCGCCAGGGCAACCCGCTCGTCGAAGTGGCCCCTGGCGATGCGGTCGGCGAGGCGGGTCAGCTCTGCCAGCGGCGCCGTGATCAGGCGCGCCGTCACCACCGCCACCCCGACCGCCGCCAGGCCGCCGACGAGCAGCGCCGCGACGATCCCGTCGACCATCCGGCGCGCCGCCGCGTCGACGGCGGCCGGCGCGACGGCGACGCGGGCGACGGCGGCGACCCGGCCATCGGCGACGATCGGCACGGCGAGGTAGAGCAGGTCCCGCCTGACCGTGGCCGACCATCGCTGGCTCTTCCCGACGCCGCCATGGAGAGCCGTCCAGACCTCCGGCCGCGCGGCGTGGTTCTCCATCAGTGTCGGGTCATCTTCCGAATCGCCGAGGACGGTTCCGTCGGCGGCGACAACGGTGACGCGCGCCTTGAGGGGCACCGCCAGACGCCGGGCCAGCGCCGAGATCGCCGCGACGTCGGAACCACCCGTCGTCGGGGAAAGGTAGGGCTGCACAGAGTCGGCGACGACTGCCGCCTCGTTTGCCAGTTGTTGTTCGAGCGTTTGCAGGTGGTCATCGCGCGCGACGCCGACGAGGTAGACGCCGAGTATCGCCAGCGTCACCGCGATCAGGCCGACGAAGGCAAGGGCGATCCGCCAGCGGACCGGCATGCGCACGTCAACTGGTGAGTCGGTAGCCGACTCCCCGAACGGTCTCAATCCGTCTGGGGTTGGAGGGGTCATCTTCGATCTTCTCACGCAGTCCGTGGACGTGGACCGCGACCGTTCGGGCATCGCCCTCGAAGTCGTAGCCCCAGACCTGCTCGACCAGCTCGCCGGCCGGGAACACCCGACCGGGATGGCGCATCAGGAACGCCAGCAGCTCAAACTCCTTCGGCTTCAATGCCAGCGGGCGGCCGTCCCGCCTCGCCTGGTGCCGCGCCGGGTCGAGCTCGAGGTCGCCGACCCGCAGCACAGCGGGCTCCTCCGCGGCCGCCGACGCCCGCTGGATCATCTGCGCCCGCCGCAGCATTGCCCTCACCCGGGCCAGCAGCTCACGCATCGAGAACGGCTTCGTCAGGTAGTCGTCTGCGCCGACCTCCAGGCCGACCACCCGGTCGATCTCGTCCGTCTTGGCCGAAAGCATCAGGATCGGGACAGTGCTCGTCTGGCGCAGGCGCCGGCAGACCTCGAAGCCGTCCATCTGCGGCAGCATGACGTCGAGGATGACGACGTCCGGCCGCTCCCTCGCAGCGGTTGTCAGCGCGCTCGGCCCGTCTGCCGCCGTGGCAACCTCGTACCCCTCTTTGCGGAGGCTGTAGGCGACCGAGTGGAGCAAGTTGACTTCGTCGTCGACGACGAGCACTTTCGCCATTGGTTTCCTAACTGGCCGCGCCGTCCAAGAGCTGCCGGAGGTGCTCCGCGATCTCGTCCCGGACCCGCCGGAACACCTGCATCCGCTCGTCCGTGGAGCCCGTCGCCGCGGCCGGGTCCTCGAAGCTCCAGTGGATCCGTTCGTGGAGACCCGGGAAGAAGGGGCAGCTCTCTTTCGCCCGGTCGCAGACCGTGATGACGAAGTCCCAGGGCTCGCCCAGATACCGGTCGACGCGCTTGGGGTACTGCCCGGAAAGGTCGATGCCGACCTCGGCCATCGCCCGCACGGCGAGCGGGTTGACCTGGCGCGCCGGTTCGGTGCCGGCGCTGGCCACCTCGAATCGCTCACCCGCCAGGTGGCGGAGCCAACCCTCGGCCATCTGCGAGCGCGCCGAGTTGCCGGTGCAGAGAATCAGAGCCCGTTTCTTGTTCGCCATCCGGTGACCCTACTTGAATGCTTCCAGAACCGTCGGGTTCTTGAATCCCTTGGCTCAGTCAGGATGATACCAGAACCTCGGGCGGCGGCACCAGGGGAGATGCTTCGCTACGGCTCAGCATGCCAGATGGCGGCGCTCGGGTGCGCTCCCGGATGCAACGTTAAGTCGCCGTTAATGCTCCGCTCAGTCTCGCTTCACCATCAGCAATCCAAGAGGGGCTACGATGGTAGTAGGACACACCGAGAAAAGAACAACATCGACGGAGAGGACTGAATGAGACGAATCATGCAAAAGGGGCTCGCTGCGGCGCTGGTCTGGGCGGCGATCACAGGCATGTTGCTGAGTGCCTGCGCACCGGCCCCGGCATCTTCGCCGACCGGCGCACCGGGCGCCGGCGGCCGTGCGGCCGGCGAGGCGAAGGCGCTGAACGGCGCGGGCGCCACATTCCCGGCGGTGCTCTACTCCAAGTGGTTCAACGAATACGAGAAGGCCACCGGCGTCAAGGTCAACTACCAGTCCATCGGCTCCGGCGGCGGGATCAAGTCGATCAGCGACATGACCGTCGACTTCGGCGCCACCGACGGGCCAATGACGGAGCAGCAACTGGAAACGGCCAGAGGCGGGCCGATCCTCCACATCCCAACCGCTCTGGGCGCCGTCGTCCCGACGTACAACGTGCCGGGCGTCACCAGGCCGATCAAGTTCACGCCGGAGACGCTGGCCGGAATCTTCCTGGGCGACGTCAAGAAGTGGAACGACCCGCTGCTCCTCAAGGACAACCCGGAGGTCGGTCTGCCCAACGCCGACATCGTCGTCGTCCATCGTTCGGACGGCTCGGGCACCACGTTCATCTGGGTCGACTACCTGTCGAGCGTCAGCGAGTCGTGGGCGAAGACGGTGGGGAAGGGCACGGCGGTCCAGTGGCCGGTCGGCCTCGGCGGCAAGGGCAACGAGGGCGTCGCCGGGGAGGTCAAGCAGAACCCGAACTCCATCGGGTACGTCGAGCTGATCTACGCCGTCCAGAACAAGCTGGCGGTCGGTCTGGTCAAGAACAAGGCGGGCAGCTTCGTCGAGCCGGGCCTGGACTCGGTGACGGCAGCCGCCGCCGGTGTCGGGCAGACCATCGCCCCGGACCTGCGGGCGTCGATTGTCAACGCCGACGGCGAGAACGCCTATCCCATCGCCGGGTTCACGTGGCTGCTCGTCTACCAGAACCAGGCGGACGCGGCCAGGGGGACGGCGCTGGCTCGCATGCTCTGGTGGGCCATGCACGACGGGCAGAAGTACAACGCCGAGCTGGGCTACGCCCCGCTGCCGGAAGCCATTGTCAAGAAGGCCGAGGAGAAGGTCCTCAGCATCACGGTCGACGGCAGGCAGGCGCTTCAGCTTCAGTAAACATCGCAACCGAGGCCGGCGCTGGCCGATGGGCCGGCGCCGGCCGACCAGGACGGAGGAAAGACCTTGCCCAACCCGGTTGTGAGCCGTCCCAGCCGACTGAGTCGTCGTCGGTCAGGCGTCAACCGCGCCGACCGACTGTTTCAGGCGGGCATCACGGCAACCGCCAGCGGGGTCATCGTGACGGTCGGCGCGCTGGTCCTGCTGCTGGCGCTCGACGGCGGTCCAGCCCTGAGCCGGTATGGCCCGGGCTTCCTGACGACGGCGGTCTGGGACCCTGTATTCGAGCGGTTCGGCGCGCTGGCGTTCATCTACGGCACGATTGTCACATCGCTGGTGGCGCTGGTGCTGGCGACGCCCGTTGCCATTGGCTCCGCGCTCTTCCTGGCCGAGTACGCGCCGGGCTGGCTGCGGGAGCCGGTCTCCTTCGCCGTCGAGCTGCTGGCAGTCATTCCGAGCATCATCTACGGGCTCTGGGGGTTCTTCGTGCTGGCGCCCGTCATGCGAGGCACCGTCGAGCCGGCTCTCCGGGATACCCTCGGCCAGGTGCCCATCGCGGGCGTCCTCTTCTCCGGGCCGGCGCTCGGCAAGGACCTCCTGACCGGCGGGGTCATTCTGGCGATCATGATCCTGCCCACGGTCATGGCGATCAGTCGGGAGGTCATCCGGGCGGTGCCGACGGCGCAGCAAGAGGGGATGATCGCCCTCGGCGCGACGAAGTGGGAGACGATGCGGAACGCCGTGCTGCCCTATGCGCGGGTGGGGATCGTCGGCGCCGCCATGCTGGGGCTGGGCCGCGCCCTCGGCGAGACGATGGCGGTGACGATGGTCATTGGCAACAGCTCGACCAGCATCACCGGGTCGCTCTTGACGCCGGGCTACACCCTGGCCAGCTCGATCGCCAATCAGTTCACCGAGGCCGACAAGGAGATCTACTTCTCGGCCATCGTCGCGCTGGCGCTCGTGCTCATGCTCGTGTCCACCGTCGTGAACATCCTGGCTCGCCTGCTCATCTGGGGCTTCTCCCGTGGGCCGGGCCGCGAGGTTCGGGCATGAGCAGCGGAAAAGGGTCGATTTCGATGGCAACACCCCTGGGTACGGTGCAGGCGGAGACCCGCCGCAACGGGCTCCGCCTGCGAACCCACGACCGGCACGAGCGTTGGCGCTACCTGATCGATCGGGCGATGGCCGGTGCGTTGATCCTGGCGTCGGCCGTGGGCGTCGCCGTTCTCCTCCTCATTCTGGCCTGCGTGACCGTCAAGGGAGCCCCGGCGCTGAGCCCGGCCTTTTTTACCGAGCGCCCGCTGCCGTACGGTGAGGCGGGCGGCGGCATCGCGCCGGCGATCCTGGGAACCCTCGAGATGCTGGCGGTCGGCGCCGTGTTCGGCGTGGGGCTCGGCGTCGCGGCCGGCATCTACCTGGCCGAGTTCGGCGGTGGCAGGCTGGCCGCCGCCATCAGCTTCGCCATCGACCTGATGGCCGGCCTTCCCTCGATCGTTGTCGGCGTCTTCGTCTGGGCGCTGCTCGTCCGGCACGTCGTCGGCCAGTACTCCGGCCTCGCCGGCTCGGTCGCTCTGGGCCTCGTCATGGTCCCGATCGTGGCCAGGACCGTCCAGGAGATGCTCCGACTCGTGCCGGACAGCCTCCGGGAGGCGTCGCTCGCGCTCGGCGTGCCCCGCTGGCGTACGATTCTCCAGGTTGTCCTGCCGACGGCTCGGGCCGGGATCCTGACGGGCGTCGTCCTGGCGCTCGCCCGGGCCGGCGGTGAAACGGCGCCGCTCCTCTTGACGGCGCTCGGCAACCAGTTCTTCAACTTCGATCTGCTCCAGCCTATGGCCTCGCTGCCCGTCCAGATGTACACCTATGCCGTCTCACCCTATGAGGACTGGCACACCAAGGCATGGGGCGGCGCCCTCGTGCTCGTCGCGACGATCGGCTCGCTGAGCCTCGTCGCCCGGCTCGCGACCAATAGGAGGCAACTGCGATGAAGATGACCCCGATGCGGGCCGGCCCGATGCAGGCAAGCCCGACGACGACGCCCATAGGGGCAACCCCGGTGGAGGGGACGGCACAGGGAGGAGCGGGAGGCCCCAACGGCTCGCGGAAGCCGGACTCTCCCCTGGCGGTTGGCGGCGCGCCGGCGCTCAAGGAGGCACCGGCGGTCGCCCAGAGATTGGCCGTCGAAAGGCTCTCCGCCTGGTACGGCAAGACCCAGGCGATCCGCGACGTTTCTATGCACGTCCAGCCGAATCGAGTGACGGCGATCATCGGACCCTCCGGCTGCGGCAAGTCGACCCTCATTCGCTGTCTGAACCGGATGCACGAGGTCGTCCGCGGCGCCCGCGTCGCGGGCCACGTCTTCCTGGACGGCGAAGACATCTACGCGCCGGACGTGGACCCGGTCCAGGTGCGCCGGCTGATTGGGATGGTCTTCCAGAAGCCGAATCCCTTTCCGATGATGTCGGTCTACGACAACGTCGTCGCCGGCCTCCGGCTGACGGGCACTGCGCGGCGCGGCGAGCTGGACGCCGTCGTGGAGCGGAGCCTGCGGGCGGTCGCCCTCTGGGACGAGGTGAAGTACAAGCTCCAGGCGTCCGGCGCGGCGCTCTCCGGCGGCCAGCAGCAACGGCTCTGCATCGCACGGGCGCTGGCGATGGAGCCGGAGATCGTGCTGATGGACGAGCCGTGCTCAGCCCTCGACCCGATCGCCACGTACAAGATCGAGGAGCTGATCGTCGAGCTGAAGACCCGCTACACCATCGCCATCGTCACGCACAACATGCAACAGGCGTCCCGCGTGAGCGACGCCTGCGCCTTCATGCTCGCCGGCCAGGATCGGGTGGGGGAGCTCGTCGAGTTCGGCGAAACGCGGCGCATCTTCACCAACCCACGCGACAGCCGCACAGAGGACTACATTACGGGCCGCTTCGGGTAAGATGGGGCAACACTATTCGTGCGGGAGAGAGGGAGGATCTATGGCGCTGCGCGTTGCCTTCGAGCGGGAATTGCGGGCACTCCAGAACGACGTCCTGGTCCTCGGCAGCATGGTCGACAAAGCCATCGGCCAGTCGATCGAGGCGCTCCAGGGTCTCGACGCCGCGAAGGCGCAGGCCGTCATCCAGGGCGACCTGGCCATCAACCAGAAACGGTTCGCCATCGAGGAGGCGGCCATCGACCTGATCGCGACCCAGCAGCCGATCGCTCGCGACCTGCGGACGATCATCGCCATTCTGAACATCGTGGTCGATCTCGAACGGATGGGCGACCACGCCGAGGGCATCGCCAAGATCGTCCTCCTGCACGGCGATCGGCCCTTGCTCAAGCCGCTCGTCGACATCCCGGCGATGGCCGAGAAGGCCCGCGAGATGCTGCGGCGCTCGCTCGACGCGCTGATCGCGCGCGATGCTGCCTCCGCTCGGCGGATCGCGGCCGAGGACGATGTCGTCGACGCGTTGTACGACACGGTCTACGGCGACCTGATCCAGATCATGATCGCCAACCCGCGGTCCACCGACCGAGCAACCTGGCTGCTGTGGGCGGCCCACAACCTCGAGCGCATCGCCGATCGGACGACGAACATCTGCGAGCGCGTGGTCTATCTTGTCACGGGCCGAATGGAGGAAACAAATACGTCGAAGTATTGAACGCAGTAGCGACGTGACTACGGGCCAGATGTAACGAAATAGTCTCTGTAGCGCTTGAGTAGTCCCTTTCGCCAGACGTGGCTGGAAGAACTGCATGGAGCGAGAAACGAAGTTCGGATTGCGCAGGATAGTCAGTGGAGGTTGCACCCAGAAGATCGGACGATACCGACAGACAGCACCCTGACTGGGGCCTCCTTGTTCGTCGGCCTCGTAGATGCTTGCCATGCAGGACTGTCCTACAGCTTTCGGAGTTCCTCTTCCAACAGTCGTGCCTGTTCCTCACCATAGAGGTGTTCGAGTTGACCAAAAGCCGGGGCAGTTGCGGACTGAGTTCCTGGTCGAGCTGTTCGGCCCATTCGCGGACCTGCCGGACGTATCTTTCCTCTTCAGGAGTGCCGAGAAGCCAGTGAGGCTCCGACTCGACATATCCCTGATCGAGAGAGGGCACGTACTGTTGGCTTCCGTTGAACCCCGATACGAGAAGCACATAGCGATTGGCTGCAGAAGCTGCTGCAAGCGGTATCTGTATCTCCTGGATCTCGACTGTGGACACAGACTCCCTCGCAACAACAGTGATATCAGGCATCCTGTTCGCCCTCACTCGTTCTGGTTTCGGCTGGCTGAGCTCTCTTCAGGTACTTCTCGTAGTTTTCTGCCAGGAAACGGCTCAACTCCTCAGCCTGAGGCGGTGTCAACACGATACGAACGGCTGCCCTCAATGCCACAGGCTCCAGCATCGTCAACTCGTCTTCGTTGACAAGGCGGTGGCAGCTTCGCCTGCTCAAGGTCTTCCCGCGCTCATCAGAATCGCCAGCAGGCCGACCAGCGGCGTGGCGCCGACGGCCAGAAAGAACACAACGAAATAGCCGGTGCCGAAGCCCTCATCCCCATTCCCGGCGACAGGACCACCGCTCGCCAACCGCAGACCGATCGTCGCCAGGAGGGCGGCCACGAAGGGGATGAGCAGGATGGACAGGGTCTGAAGCATCGCCATCTCCTCGCGCCTTGTTGGTGCATCCCGCAAGTCACTCGCTTGTCTGGACGACTTCTCGTCTGTCATGCTGAGCCGCAGCGAAGCATCTCCCTGACACTGCGCGTTCGCGCCGGGGAGATGCTTCGCTGCGGCTCAGCATGACAATCCACCGGTCACCCGATCTGCCGCAGGTGTGCCGGATACACCACCTATCCGATGGTCAGGCCATTCCGCTCGGCGGGGAACTCGTGGGCAGACGGACCTGGTCCAGACCGGACGGCGGGTACATCTCGTCTTCGACGCACATACGATACCACGAACCAGACGGCCACGGCGAGCCCCAGAAGGACGGCCATCTGATCCAGATAGCCCAGACCGGGCAGGATCGCCGACGGCAGCTCCTTCGGGCGGGCGAGGAGCGGGCGGAACACCGGCTCCAGGCCACGGTTCTCCGCGTAGTGGTGGAAGAAGATCAGCAGCATGCGCCGTGAGCCCCAGATCGACGCCACCAGCAAGCCGGCGAACAGCACCAGGCCGGCAGCCCGCCAACGCCGCGCCGAGTCGAGCCAGGCGCCGAGCGGGATGACCGCGTAGGGCGTCACCGTAAGCATGTAGCGGGTGTCGTGATCGCCGTACCAGGAGTAGTGCCGCCCGGCGACGACCAGGCCGACGGCGAAGAGTAGCGTGAACAGTCCGGCCTCCAGCCGCTGCCGGAGGGCGAGCAGAACGAACCCCCACGGGGCCAGCACGAGGATCGGTGAGGTCTGGAGCAGCCCCCAGGCCCGGGGATAGCGGCCGAGCTGGGTCGAGTCGCCGAAGATCAATCCCCGGACGCCCTCGGCCAGCGGCGCGCTCAGCATCGTGGCCAGCTCCCGGTCCTCGACGAACCCGGCCTGATAGCGGTAGGGGATGCTGAAGGGGTCGTCGAAGGCGAGCCAGTTGTAGGCCGGGAAGATGAGGGCCAGCCCCCCGTAGGCTCCGGCCAGCGGCAGGATACGCTGGCGTGGCAGCGCGCCGCCAACCGCCACGTAGCCGAGGATGAGCCAGCCCAGGAGCAGGTTCGGGTACTCGACCAGCACGGCGAAGCCCAGACAGGCTCCGAGCGCGGCGTAGCGCCAGGACTCCCGCGCCTGGGTCCGGACGAGCCCGACGGCCAGGTAGACGGCCATCAGGATCAGCGCCGTCGAGAAGGCATGCGAGTAGAGAGTGGTCGCGTATTTCCAGAGCAGCGTGCCCAGCGCGAGCGTGATGGCGACGGCGATTCCGGCGCGTCGGCTCATCGCGAGGAGCCGGGCGATCCGATAGGTCAGGACCGCGCTCAAGGCGCCGCTCAGCGCCGGCAGGGCGATCACGCCCATCTCGCTCGCGTACGGGGCAGGGCGCCCGAAGATCCGGCCGTGAAGGTCGCCGACCGCGTAGAACAGAAGCGCGGCGATGGCCGTGCCCGGCGGCCGGTCGGAGTAGTACTTCCCCCGGTAGAAGCTGATGTCGTTCCGATTCCGCACGTACGAGTTGCGCGGTCGCTGCGTGAAGTGGAGGTCCGGCGTGATCGCCAGCCTTCCCTCCACGAACGCGCGCGTCAGCGCGAAGTGGGATCCGTCATTCGAGGAGGTGATGCCGACCGATGAGGCGAAGTACAGGAGAGCCAGCGCGACAAAAGAGCCGCAGAGGACGAACGTGCCGCGAGACAACTGGCCCGCGAGCTGGCCGCGCCTGCCGAAAGGACGCAGCCATCCATGTGCCGGGCCGCCACCCCTCATCCCCACGCGCACCGGTGTTCGCTCTGCCCATCCCAAAGACGCTCGACCGCGGCTCCGCGTCCAACCCGTGGACCGTAGGCCATGCATCCAGTTTACAGCCAGTTTACAATTGTCGGCGCCACAATGCAAACGGCAGGGCTAGGGGGTGGGCGTCACCGTTTCGCGCCAGACACCCGTCATAGGTTGCTCCCCAGCATGGAGTCCAACGCTTGAGCCAGGCTCGGTCCGTGCGAAGGACCACCGTCTGTCATTCCGAGCTGCAGCGAGGAATCCCCCCGGTGGGTGCGGGACACCTGGACGCCGCGCTTGGGGCCGCTGGAAGCGGGGGCTTCAGCTTCGTCGGTGGCAGGGACCAGCCACGCGTGATCTCTGATGGACCAGGAGATTCCTCGCTGCGGCTCGGAATGACAGAGATGCGCCGGCCCCCTTCCGCGCGCGTGCGAGAGGTGTGGTGGTGTGTCTCGCCCAATTCCTTGGGTCTCATGTGGCTCCCGAGCCGCCCCTGTGACGCTTGTCTGGCGCGACATGGTGACGGACGCCCGGCTAAGAACACCAAACACCACCAGCCGCAGAGACGCAGAGAACAAGGTTTGTGGTTTGTGGTTTCTCGTTTCTGGTTTGGGGTTGCGTCGACGTCCCTCGAACCAGAAACCACAAACCAGAAACTCGCCCGGCGCCTCCGCGGTTTCGTTAGGCGCTCTACGGGATGTTGCGCGCGGGCGCTGCGGTCGGCGAGTGGGACGGCAGCAGATCGCCCTCGCGGAAGCGCGTCCAGCGGAACGGCGTAATGTCGTAGTCCTTGTGGCGCCCGTGCAGGATCACGTCCGAGATGATGTCGCCGGTGATCGGCGAGTGCTTGAATCCGTGGCCGCTCCAGCCGAAGTCGAGGTACAGGCCGGGGTACTCCTGAACCGCCCCCAGCACCGGGTCGTGGTCGGGGGTCACGTCGTACACACCTGAGTAGCCGCCACGGGCGAGGCCATTTTCCATGACCGGGAACCGGCGGGCGATCAGCTCGGCGTCTCGGGCGATCTCCTGTGGGTCGGCGCCCTCGTTGAAGAGGTCCGGATCGACCACCTCGTCGTATGAGGTCAACCCGTGGATGGTCAGGTCGCCGTGGTCCGGCCGCATATACGTCTTGTTGGGCGTGTCGCCGATCGCCGGATGAACGCCGAAGCCGGGCGGCCGGCGGAAGAAGCACATCTGGTGGCGCTTCGGCTTGATGTCGATCTCGATGCCGAGCGGCGCCAGCAGCCGATTCGCCCACAAACCGGCGCAGTTGACGACGACGGGCGCGCTGATGTCACCTTTGGTGGTTCGGACGCCGGCGACCTTGCCTGCAGCCGTCAGGATCTCGCTCACCGGCGTGTACTGGACGATCGTCGCCCCCAGCTCCCGCGCTCGGTTGGCGAAGGCGTTGGCCGTCGAGGCCGGATCGGCGAAGCCCGATTCCGCCTCATACGAAGCGAGCACGACGTCGTCGGCGACGATCTCCGGGACGAGCGCCTTGACGTCAGCCGGCGAGATGAGCTGGACCCGAGAGCCGAGCTGCTGGGCGCGCAGGATGGTCCGCTTGAGGTTCGGCGCTGTCTCGGCGTTCGTCAGGATGATGTAGCCAACCTGCCGATAGCCCGGATCGCCGCCGCCGATGATCTGGCCCCAATTCTGGAAGATGTCTGCGGCGCTGTTGGCAGAGCGGGTGTGAAAGTCGACCGGATACATCCGCCGGACGAGCGCCGTCGAGCGGCCGGTCGGGCCCGAGGCGATGAACCTCTTTTCGAGGAGCACGACGCGCCCCGCCTTCTTGCGCGCCAGGTGGTAGGCGATGCTGATGCCGTGGATACCGCCGCCGACGATGACGACGTCGGCGGTCGTCGGGAAGTCTGTCATCTCTCAATCCCTCCTGCTGCTTGTCACCCGTGCCTACGGAATGTTCCGCGTCACCGGCGCGGTCGACGAATGGGCCGGCAACAGATCGCCCTCCCGGAACCGCGTCCAACGGAACGGCGTGATGTCGAACTCCCGGTGTTTGCCGTGGAGGATGACGTCCGAGATGATGTCGCCGGTCACGATGCCGTGCTTGAAGCCGTGGCCGCTCCAGCCGAAGTCGAGGTACAGGCCGGCGTACTCCTGCACCGCTCCCAGCACCGGGTCGTGGTCGGGGGTCACGTCGTAGACGCCCGAGTAGCCACCACGGGCAAGGCCGTTTTCCATGACCGGGAACCGACGGGCGATCAGCTCGGCGTCCCGGGCGATCGTCTCCGGGTCGGCGCCCTCGTTGTAGCGATCGGGGTCGACGACCTCGCTGTACCGGCCCACGCCGAAAATGGTGAGGTCGCCGTGGTCGGGCCGCATGTAGGTGCCGTTGGGCGTGTCGCCGAACGACGGATGGACGCCGAACTCGGGCGGGCGGCGGAAAAAGCACATCTGATGGCGCGTCGGCTTGATCTCGATGTCGATGCCCAGCGGCGCCAGGAGCCGGTTCGCCCAGAGGCCCGCGCAGTTGACGACGATCGGGGCGCCGATGTCGCCCTTCGACGTCCGGACGCCCGTGACCCGGCCGCTCGCGGTCGTGATCTCTGAGACGGCGGTATACTGGACGATGGTCGCGCCGAGCTCACGCGCCCGGTTGCCCAGAGCGTTCACCGTCGAGGCAGGGTCGGCGTAGCCGGACTCGGGCTCCCAGGACGCGGCGGCGACGTCGTCGACCTGGGCGTGGGGCACGATCTGCCTGACGTCGTCCGGCGAGATGAGCTGGACGCGTGCGCCCACCTTCCGGGCGCGCTCGACGCTCTGCTTCAGATACGGGGCGCTCTCGGCGCTCGCCAGCGAGATGATCCCGACCTGGCGGAAGCCCGGATCGCCGCCGATGATCTGACCCCAGCTCTGGTAGATGTCTGCCGCCTTGCTGCATGATCGGGTGTGGAAGTCCACCGGATACATCCGGCGAACGAGCGCCGTCGAGCGGCCAGTGGGACCGGACGCCAGGAACTTCTTCTCGAGAAGGACAACCCTTCCGGCTTTCTTGTTCGCCAGGTGGTAGGCGATGCTTGCGCCGTGGATGCCGCCGCCGATCACGACGACGTCGGCGGTCGTTGGGATGTCGGCCATGGAACGCCTCCTGTTTGCCTGTTTCTTGCGTTTCGACAACGCTCGTCTACGATAGGTCTGCTACGGGATATTCCTCGCCAGCGGGTCGGTCGGCGAATAGGACGGCAGCGGGTCGCCCTCGCGGAAGCGCGACCAGCGGAACGGCGTCACGTCGTAGTCCGGGTGGCGGCCGTGCAGGACGACCTCGGAGATGATGTCGCCGATGATGGGCGAGTGCTTGAAGCCATGGCCGCTCCATCCGAAGCAGGCGAACAGTCCTGCGTATTCGGGGATCGCGCCGAGGATCGGCTGGTGGTCGGGGGTCACGTCGTAGACGCCCGAGTAGCCGCCTCGAGCGAGCCCGTTCTCCATGACCGGGATCCGGCGAGCGATCAGCTCGGCGTCGCGCTCGATCTCGACGGGATCGGCGCCCTCGTTGTAGCGATCGGGGTCGACGACCTCTTCGTACCGGGCCAGGCCGAAGATGGTCAGGTCGCCGTGGTCGGGCCGCATGTAGGTCCCGTTGGG
>JACQGW010000224.1 GCA_016199325.1 Chloroflexota bacterium | reverse complement strand
CGTCCCTAGCCCTATTTCGGGCGGTTTTGGGCACGAAAGCGGGGCAATTGCTCGCTCCTTCCGCCGCAAAACGGCCATCCCGGGGCCTGTTGCTCGCCCGAACTGGTTCTCTCCGACAGGCTGCTAGGTGGCCCTAACCTGGTCCACAACGACTTGAACGGGCGCACCTTTCAGCCTCTCAGCTTCTTTGACCAATGGCTTCGCAAATGGTCGGCGGATCTCTTGCTTCCTCGTGATGTCAAGGGTTTACGCTCAGGCCAGTTTTCCTGCCCATATCTCCTTTGCTGCTCCTGGGAAGATGACCAGGTGCAGCAACGTCCCAAAAGCGAGCCCCAGGGAAACGAACAACACGAGTCGCCTAAGACTTTCGATAAACACGAAGCCGTAGAGGGCGCTCGGGCTGGCTGCCGTGAGCAACAGGACTAACACGCCGACGAAGCGGGTGGGTACCACGTACCGCATCACCCACATCAGCCCGAATCCGAGCACGACACCGAGGAAAGTCGGTCCCCAATCCAGAGAGAGCCTCGTTCCTGGCCGAAACTGTGGCTCCTGGACATACGGCAGCTGCGCCACCGCAAAGATAACGAAGAGGACCAAGCCCGCCCAGAACCCCGCGTTCGCCGAAGTCTTGGGTTCGCCGTCTGGAACACGAGAGCAGATGGTGGTCGAGAAGAAGAACAGCCCGATGAGAATCGTCGGCAGCACGCCCCAGTAAATGACCGCCGAGACGACGGTTGGGAGATCCATGCTCAATCGCGTCACCTCTCGACAATGGCCCGGTACGTCTCCGGCCGCCGGTCCCGCATGAACGGCAGCCGCTTGCGCGCTTCGGTCACGTCGTCCAGGTCGATCTCGGCGACGATCAGGTCGTCCGCCTGGGCCTCGCTGCGGATGATGACCGACCCGTCCTTGGGCGCCGCGATCAGGGAGTCGCCGACGTAGTCCACGCCGTCCTCGTTGCCGGCCCGGTTGATGCCGACGACGAAGCAGCCGTTCTCGTACGCCCGCGCCTGGATCATCAGCTCCCACGGCCCGGCGTGCCAGATGCTGCCGATCCGCATCAGCGCCGTCGGCGTGAAGATGACCTCGGCGCCCTTGAGCGCCAGGATCCGGTAGCCCTCGGGGAAGTTCCGGTCGTAGCAGATCTGAACGCCGACCTTGACGAAGCCGAGGTCCATGACCGGGTAACCCAGATTGCCCGGCGTGAAGTAGAGCTTCTCGAACGCGAAGGCGCCCTTGCCGGGCAGGGGGAAGCCGCCGGGGATGTGGACCTTCCGGTACTTCCCGACAACCCTGCCCTCCCGGTCGGCGACGAAGGCGGTGTTGAAGTAGTGGATGCCGTCCCGTTCGCCGAACGGCAGAACGACGGCGATGCCGAGATCCCGGGCGCGGTCGACGACGTGCTGCGCGTACGGGTTATCCGGCGGCTCGAAGTAGTGCTCGTAGTCGCGCGTGTTGCGGACGCAGAAGTACGGCGTCAGGCTCAGCTCCGGGAAGCTGAGCAGATCGACCCGCTCGGCGCTCGCCTGATCCAGCAGCGCCGCCATCCGCTCGGTATTCTCTCTCTTCGTGCCGGCGGGCCCGAGCTGCGCCGCCGCAATCCGAATGGTTCTGCTCATCGAATTCGAACACCTCCAAGAAATATGGCTGCCACCCGCCCGAGTGCGTTCACGTCCACCGTCGGATCCCCCTCCACCAGCAGCAGATCGGCCAGCTTCCCCGGTTCCAGGCTGCCAACGTCTCCCCCGACGCCCATGGCGAGCGCCGAATCCAGCGTGGCGGCGCGGAGCGCCGCCGCCGCGCCCATGCCGGCAGCCGCCATCGCCTCGACTTCGTCGTGAAACGCGCCGAAGGGGGCGTAGGAGCTCCCGGCGTCCGAGCCGGCGACCAGCCTGGCACCCGCTGCCAGTAGGCGCTGAAGGTTGTCGCACCGCTCGGCGAACGTCCGCCGCTCCCGCTGCAGTGCAGCCATCTCTGCCGCGTTCAGCGGACGATCTTCGGCAAGCCGCTCCCAGCGCCGGATCCGGGTGCGGACGACGTGCATCGTCGGATTGACCCAGACCCCCTGGTCGGCGACGCGCCGAGCGAGATCGGCGTTGAAGGCATAGCGGCCGTCGGCATCGTGGAAGTAGCCGTGAACGATCATATCGAAGCCGGCGTCCAGGGCATTTCGGATGCCGGCGGTGCCCAGCGCGTGCGCCGCAGCCAGCCGTCCGGCGCCGGACGCTTCCTCGACCGCCGCGCGCAGCTCGGCCGGCGAATAGGAGGGCCGGTACCAGTTGGTATTGCGGGTCGACCCGCCGGTGGTCATGACCTTGATCCAGTCGGCGCCCTCCTTGATCAGTTGGCGGACCGCCAGGCGGACCCCCTCGACGCCATCGGCTTCGCCGCCGAACGGCCACCAGTGGCCGCCGGTGATCGTCAGCGCTCGGCCGCAGACCGACAGGCGCGGCGCCGGGACGATTCCCCGTCGGACCGCCTCTTTCAGGGAGAAGGCGGTGCGGCCGGAAGCGCCGTTGTCCCGCAACGTGGTGACGCCGGTCTGAAGCGCCAGCCGGGCGTTCTCGGCCGCGCGGAGCAGGAGGAGGTCGTCGCCTTCCGCTGCGACGTCGATGTCGGTGCCGTCGCCCGGGCAGTTCAGGTGGCTGTGGCAATCTACCAGGCCGGGCACGAGCGTGAGATCGGGGAACTCCAGGCACGTTGCACCATCCGGCGTTGGCACCGCCGCGGCCGGCCCGACCGCCGCGATCCGCTCCCCTGCGACGAGCAGGGCGCCGTCCGCGATCGGCGCTGCGCCGGCTCCGTCGACCAGCCTGCCGACCCGCAGGCGCAGCAGCCCTGATCCGCCGGCCGCCGGCCGCCGGAAACCGGCAGTCGAGGACCCAACCATTGCTTCGCTCATCCCTCCTGGCCCACGGCCACTCGACCCACGACTACCCGCCTCCGTGTTATCCGGGCACCGCGACCTTCGGCGCCAACGGCAGGCCCAGCCGCTCGATCAGCGCTCGCAGCTCGGCGCGCGTCTCGTCGTCGATCCGTGGCGCCGGCCCGCGGACGCGGGCGTCCCGGATCAGGCCGCGCCACTGGAGCACCTGCTTGCGCAACTGGAGGCCAATACCCTGCTGCGTCTCGTAGGAGAGCAGGGCGCTGTACCGGTAGAAGAGCTCCTGGGCTCGTCTGGCGTCGCCGCGGGCGTGCGCGTTGAAGATCTCGACGAGCACCTCGGTGTAGCCGAAGCCGGTCATGATGCCGGCGGCGCCCCGCTCCAGCTCCTCCAGGAAGTACATACCGCCCACGCCGCCGAACAGGCCCAGCCTGCCGCCCGTCAGCCGGCGAATCTCGGCGAACTTGGGCGGCGTCGGCACCTGCTCGACCTTGGCGTACTTAACGTTGGGAATCTCGGCCAGCCGGGCGATGAACGGCGCCGGCAGGATGACGCCGGAGGTCACCGGCTCGTCCTGGACGACGATGGGGATGCCGACCGACTCGGCGACGGCCCGGTAGTACTCGTAGAGCCCCGGCTGATCCGGCCGGACGCCCACGTAGGGCGCGATGACCATGACGGCGGCGGCGCCGGCCCGCTCGGCCTGCTGCGAGAACTGGACGGCAACGCGCGTGCTCGGGTGGCCCGTGCCGACGACGACCGGAACGCGGCCGCGGGCCTGATCAAGGCTGATCTCGACGACCTGCTGGCGCTCGGCATCCGTCAGCTTGTGGATCTCGCCGGCCACGCCGAGCAACGTGAGGCCGTGGGCGCCGGCCCCGATGTGGAACTCGACCAGATTCCGCAAGCTCGCTTCGTCGACGGCCTCATCCCCGTCGAATGGCGTGGCGACGATGGGCAGCACCCCGCGCAACTCCTGCAATGTCCAACTCCTTCCGTCCGCTCCCACGGACTCCCTGTGCGTTGCCGGCCACTATAGCAGAGGCCGGCCTGGAACGCCAGCGGATCGGGCGGTTCCTGAGCCGCGTCGCGCTGTTGACGAGTGGATACCCTTCCTGTATATTGGCGAAAAGTGATCCCAGCGTATGGCGCATCCCTCGATCGGATCAATGGCGGCAGCGGCTGATTCGAGAGGAGGTCACGTCGTGGTTCAGGATGCTCGGGTCGTCGACGATCGAGACCTTTCCCAAAGCCTGGTGCTGGATTTCACGCAGATGCGGGAGTTTGCCAGGAATCCCGTCGTCTTCGAGGGCGGGGACGGCATTCGCGTCACCAGCACCGACGGCAGGACCTTCATCGATGCACTCTCCGGGGCCTTCGTGGTATCTGTCGGCCACAATAACCGCGCCGTGATCGATGCGATGGTCGCGCAGCTCCGGACGTTCACCTTCAATCCGCCTCTCCACGGCACCAACACCAGGGCACTGGAACTGGCCGCCCTGTTGCGGGCGATCGCTCCTCCGGGCCTCGGGCCCCTCAAGCTCATGAACTCGGGTACGGAGGCGACCGAGGCAGCGATGAAGCTCGCCCGCCAGTATCACCAGCAGACGGGCCATCCACGCAAGTTCAAGGTGATTGCCAGATACGGGGCGTATCACGGCTCGACTACGGGGGCCGTCGCCGCGAGCGGGGGTGCCGAACGAAAATCGCTCTTTGAGCCGTTGGGTGTGGGCTACCTCCACGTCCATCCCCCGGCCTGTTACCGATGTCCGTTCGACAAGACCTACCCCTCCTGCGGTCTGACCTGCGCCAGGCTGGTGGAAAGAACCATCGAGGCCGAAGACCCCGAGACCGTGTCCGCCGTCATCATGGAGCCCATGTCGGTGTCGGCGATCTTTGCCGTGCCGCCTCCCGAGTATTTTCCCATCATTCGGGAAGCCTGCGACCGGCACAACGTCCTCCTCATCTTCGATGAAATCGTCACCGGCTTCGGCCGGTTGGGGTGCATGTTCGGCGCCGACTACTACGGGGTAACCCCCGACATCCTGGCCTGTGGCAAGGGAATCTCCAGCGGGTACGCGCCGCTGGCGGCGATCTTCTTCTCTGAGCGTGTGCATGACGCGTTCTTGTCGGATTCCGACGAGCAACGAGCGTTCCAGGATGGGCATACCCTCGGCGGCAACCCGGTCGCCTGCGCCGCGGGCATCGCCACGATCCGGCAGATCCAGGAACGCGGATTGGTCGAGAACGCCCGGGCAATGGGTGGCTATCTCCGCAAACGCCTGGAGGCTATGGCTGAGCGCTATCGCCTCATCGGCGGGGTGCGCGGCGCCGGGCTTCTCCAGGGGCTGCAATTGGTGAAGGATCGCGCGGCGCGGGAATCCTTCGGTCCGCAGACGAAGCCGGGCAAGCTGATCCATCGGCTGTCCCAGGAACGCGGGCTGATCCTGCGGGCGACGCAAGATTTCGTCGTGGTGGCGCCACCGCTCATCGTGACGGAGCCCGACATCGACGAGATCTGCACTATCCTGGACGAGTGCATCGGCCTGGCTGAGCGGCAATTGCTGGGCGGCTGAGCCTGGCAACGGTCGTCTGAACAATCCGGGTCGTTGGGCCCTGGGTCCAGACCGAAAGGAGGTGGTGACAGGGGAACGTATCAGTTGGTGCGTGATCACGGGGTGTCTCAGCGGGCGAGTGAATACTGCCACCGGCCGTGGAGGTCGGGAGTGAAAGGGAGGAAGAGATGGTACGGACTCATCGGCGAATGGCGTTCAGCGTCGCGTTGGCCCTGATCGTCGCGCTCGTCGTCACTGCCTGTGCCGGCCCGGCCGCGCCGCCGGCGGCGCCGGCCGCGCAGCCGACGCAAGCGGCACCGGCCGCCCAGCCGACGAAGGCGCCGGCGGCGGCCAAGAAGGATACGGTCGTCATCGCCCAGTCGGGCACCGGCTCGTTCGGCACGACGATGGATATGGGCGACTATACCGCCTGGCTCAACGAGCCGTTCAACATCCATGAGCCGCTCGTCAAGCTCGTCTTCGAGGGCGAGCAAGTGCTGACGAAGCCCGGCATCGCCGAGTCGTGGAAGGTCGTCAACGATACCACGTACGAATTCAGGATCCGCAAGGGCGTCAAGTTCCAGAACGGCGAGACGGTCACGACCAAAGACGTCGCCTTCTCGTTGAACCGGATCCTGGACAAAGAGAACAAGCTGAAGGCGTTGACCTACCTCCAGTACTTCAAGGAGGCAAAAGCGGTCGACGACAGCACGGTGGTCTTCACAACCATCGAGCCCCACGCCGCTGCGATCTTTCGTCTGACGTTTCTGACCATCATCCCGGAGAAGTACTACCAGGAAGTTGGCCGAGAGCGGTTCAGCACCCAGCCTGTTGGCGCCGGGCCGTACAAGCTGATCGAATGGATCAAGGGCGATAAGGTCACCCTCGAGGCCTTCCCGGACTACTACCTGGGCGCCCCGAAGATCAAGCGGCTGATCTTCCGGAACGTCAAAGAGGCGGCGACGCGGGTGGCAATGCTCCAGAGCGGCGAAGCCGACGTCATCGACAACGTGCCGCCGCAGTACCTGGGCCCGTTCCAGAGCGACCCGAACTACACCGTCCAGGTCGTCCGCACGACGCGCGAGGTGTTCATCGGGATGAACTACCTCAAGCCCGATCCGAACCCCTACCGGGACATCCGGGTGCGCCAGGCGCTGAACTACGCGGTGGACTGGGACAGCATCATCAAGAACGTGCTGCGTGGCAACGCGTTCCGGCTGTCCAGCCTCGTCGGCGGGCGACACGCCGGCTACGACACGAGCTTGAAGCCCTATCCCTACGACGTAGCCAAGGCCAAGGAGCTGATGGCCGCGGCCGGCTACGCCAACGGCTTCGAGACGACGTTCGACGGCTCGGCGGGGCGGCTGTTCATGGACAAGGAAGTGGCACAGGCGGTCACCAGCCAGCTCGAGAAGAACCTCGGTCTGAAGTTCCAGATGTTCATCCAGGACTGGGGCGGCTACTGGGAGAAGTTCCTCAACAAGCGATTCGAGGGCCTTTACTACATGTCGTGCGGCAACCTGATCGGCGACGGCGAGATGTGCGTCCAGTTGCACCTGCACAGCAAGGTGCGCGGCATCTACTACAACACGCCGAGGATGGACGCGCTGCTGGACGATCAGGCGAAGGAGCTCGACCCGGCAAAGCGGGCCGGGAAGTTCAACACGCTGCAGAAGGCGATCCAGGAGGAGGCGATGGCCATCTTCGCCTACGACGAAGGGCAGCCCTACGTCTCGCGGAAGAACCTGAAGTGGGCGCCCCGTCCGGACGAATGGATCGGTTTCTACGGCTCCGAGTGGCAATAGCTGTCGCTGTTTTGTTCGCTTGAGGTTCAAGGTTCAGCGTTCCAGGGTCGTTCCCCAACCGCGAACGCTGAACCTTGAACTATGAACCTTGAACCCCGATTACCCGGTCCGGGGAATGGCAAGCCCGCAGTGGGGACAGTAGCGGGCGCCGAGGGGCGGCAACGGCTCACCGCAGCTCGGGCAGGCCGTCTCCAGGCGGGTGCCGCAGTCGGCGCAGAAGCGCCAACCGCTGGGAACCTCGCTCTGGCACGACGAGCAGACGGTGGTGAACCGCCGGAACATCTCCAGCTTGCGGCGGATCTCCCGTTCGACGCTCGATTCCTCAGCCATCGTTCACCTCTCGTCAGACAGGATGAGAGGTGAACGCCGGCTCACCCCTCGCCGTCGTGCTCGGCCAGCAGCAGGAAGCCGAGGAGGCCGAGCAACGCGAAGTATGAATAGTCGACCTTCAGGCCGCCCCATGTCAGGAGCAGCAGCCCGATCGCCCGACGGCGGCCGGCACCGCCACTCCGCCAGCCCGCGACGACCGTGGCGACGACCACGCCAAGCGCCAGCGCATAGAGCGGGCCGGGCAGGGCGAGCGTGAAACCGCCGTTCCACATGGCCGCCGTCGCGGCGAGCCAGGGACGGGCGATCCAGAATCCCAGAAAGAGTAGCGCAGATGCCCCGCCCGCCGCAAGGGCGTGAGGCGAGCTCAGAACGCCTATCGGGTCGAGTGCGCCCGAACGAAGGACAACCTGGCTCGTAGTTGGCGCTTCAGCGCCGGGTTCCGCCGGCCAGGGGAGTGCCAGGAGCGAGGACCGGGCGCTGAAGCGCCAACTACGAGCCTTCCCCGCTTCTATTGCGGACTGTGCTTGATCCGTATCGGCCAGCAGCAGCGGCGAGAGGAACGCGGCGGCCAGAGCGAGCAGCTCGGCGCCGAGAATCGCCTCGATGCCGCCCGGCAACAGCAGACCGAACGACGCCATCGCCTGGCTGGCGTAATGGAAGTGCGCGAGCAGGGCGGCGCCTAACGCCACTGCCAGGACGAGCCGGCGCGTTTGCTGCCGGCACCCGGCCACCAGGGCGGCCACCAGCGTGGCGGCCACCAGCGCGCTCGTCGCAGCCAGCATCCCCGCCGTGGTGTTCCCCATCAGCGGTCCGAGCGTGAGCTGGCCGGCGCTTGCCAGCGTTAGGACGCCGACGACCACCACGCTCCGAGCCGGCGGCTGGGGGTTTGGGGTCTCTGGTTTCGGGTTTCGGGTTTCGGGTTTCTGGTTCGGAAGGGCGGTGGCTTCGACGTCCGGCGGGCGCGGGCCCTGCCGGTGGCCGAGACGTTTCAAGCCGAGTTGCACGAGCGTGATGGCGCCGAGCAACAGCGCCAGGTTCATGGCGATGAGCCCGACGAGCTCGATGCCCCGGTAGAGCCCGATCCACTGCGCCGTCGACGGGAGGAGCGGCCCGAGCCGAAGGAAGAAGCGCAGAAAGAGCGCCTCGACGAGCGCGGCCAGGACGAGCGCGACGATGAGG
>JACQGW010000244.1 GCA_016199325.1 Chloroflexota bacterium | reverse complement strand
GACCCCCGACCCCCGACCCCCGCTTGCGGCATCGGGTGTGGAGCGCCAGGCAGCGATGCAGCAGGTTGGCCGCCAGGAACGCGGTGATCTGCGCGGGGTCGTACGCCGGCAGGACCTCCACCAGGTCGAACCCGACGAAGGGGATGTCGGTCAACCCGGTCACGAGGTCGATGGCCTCGGGGCTCGTCGCGCCGGCCACCTCCGGCGTCCCGGTTCCGGGGGCGAACGCGGGGTCGACGAAGTCGACGTCAAACGACAGGAAAGCCGGGTGCCCGTCGACTCGCCGGCGGATCAGCTCGACGGCTGCCGGAGTGCCAAGCCGGCGTAGCTCGGGCATCGTGACGACCTGGAAACCCAGCCGCCGCGACGTCTCCAGATCGTCGGCGGAGAAGTAGGAACCGCGCATGCCGAGCTGGATCGATCGCTCCGGCACCAGGAGCCCTTCCTCGACGGCCCGTCGAAACGGGGTTCCGTGGTGATACTTGTGGCCGTAGAACTCATCCCAGGTATCGGTGTGCGCGTCGAAATGCACCAGGGCGACGGGGCCGTACCGGCGGGCGACGGCCCGAAGCTCCGGGAGCGTGATCGAGTGGTCGCCCCCCATGGCCAGGGGAACGACGCCGGCGTCAAGGAGGGGCTGCAAGAAGGACTCGATGCGGGAGTAGGAGTCCTCGATGTAGCCGGGGACGACCGGTGCATCCCCATAGTCGACGCCGGAGCAGTGCTCGAAGATGTCGACGTCGAGCTCGGCGACGTAGGGACGGAGCATGACGGAAGCGCTCCGGATCGCCTCGGGCGCAAAGCGCTGGCCTATCCGGAAACTGGAGCCGGTGTCAAAGGGAATCCCGACGATGGCGAAATCGACGTCGGCCGTGGTCCGCACGGCCGGCAAGCGCATGAAGGTGCGGACGCCGACGAAGCGCGGTGATTCCATCGAGTTGGCGGGGACATAGCGCACTGGTTGCCTCCGGCTGCGTCCGGCACAGCCCTGTGATTAGGATAGCACGCGGGGACATCTGTTCGTGAAGGCGCTCGTCAATCTGCTCGGCTTTCTGCGCGCAGGAAGTCGAGGGCGTGGCGCCGCAGGGCAGCGAAGGGCCGACGCGGCCGAGCCCCGCCGGCAGGGCTCGGCCGCGTCGGCGCGATCACCCCATGGACCGTCAGGTTGTCTGGGAGGTGCCGCCGGTTGTCGTCGTGCCACCACGCGTCCGGGTCGGACGCGTCGGAGTCACGCCGGGGCGGCCACGTGCCGCGGCCGGTACCGCCGCACGCGTCGGCGTTGGCCGGCGGGTGGGCGGTGCCGAAAGCGTTGGCGCAGCCGCTCCGACGGCCATCGGCGCCCTGGCCCCGCGGACACGGCGCCGGCCGGTCACGATCAACTCGTTCCGAACATCGTCGACCCCCGGCACCCACCAGACGTCATCGCCGGCGGCGTGCTTGACCGTCTTGTTCGGCACCTCGCCGCGCAGCGTCACGACGCCGGCGCTGCTCTCGACGTCGATCTCGGTGTCCCAGGGAATGAGCGTGTCGACGTCGAAGGTGTCGTACACCATCTCCTCGATCTCTTCATCGGTCGGCAGTCCGGTCGTCATGAACTGCGGGCTGAAGCTGCCGCCGAACCGGCGAAGGCCACCCAGACCGCCGAAGGCGTACGGTGTGTAGCCGCCCAAGGCGAGCGAAGGCGAAACCCCGCCGTGCCAGACCGAGCCGCTGTACCCGCAGACGGGGCAGTGCATCGTGCCGTAGGGCACCGTCATCGTCCCACCCATCGTCGGGCCGTAGCCGGGCCAGCCGCCCATCGTCGGGCCGTAGCCGGGCCAGCCGCCCATCGTCGGGGTGGGGCCAAAGCCAGGCATGGAGCCCATGGTCGGGAAACCAGTGGTCATACACTCCTCCTCAGAATCGTCGAGGCGTTCCCGTCACTCGCCGCCGTCCGCGGCCGGGGGCTCTCCGGCGAGCCGCGCGGGGATGGCGGCGCCAGTACCGGTTCACGCTCCGCACGATATGTGCCTACACGTTGACAGCGGCAGAGGCCGGGCCGTACCATATGCCCACGGGAGGGAGCTGTGACGATCCTCGATCAGCCGCAACTGACGGCCTGGGAGCGGGTTCAACTGGCCCGGCATCCGCAGCGGCCGTATACGCTGGACTACGTCCGCTCGATCTTCGCCAACTTCGTCGAGCTGCATGGCGACCGGCGGTTTCGGGACGACCCGGCGCTCGTCGGCGGGCTGGCGGAGCTCGACGGTCGGACGGTCATGATCGTCGGCCATCAGAAGGGCCGGGATACCCGGGAGAAAGTCGCGCGCAACTTCGGCATGCCTCATCCGGAGGGATTTCGGAAAGCGGCGCGCCTCATGCGCCACGCCGAGCGATTCGGCTTCCCGGTCGTCTCCTTCATCGACACGCCGGGGGCCAGCCCGGATCTGGAGGCGGAGCAGCGGGGCCAGGCCCAGGCGATTGCGGAGAACCTGCTGATCATGGCCACGCTGCGCGTGCCGATCGTCGCGATCATCATCGGCGAGGGCAACAGCGGCGGCGCACTCGCGATCGGGGTTGCCGACCGGGTCCTGATCCTGGAGCACAGCTACTTCTCGGTCGTCTCACCGGAGGGCTGCGCGTCGATCCTCTGGCGCGACGCCGCCCGCGCGCCCGAAGCCGCCGAGGCCATGCGGATCACGACTCCACACTTGCTCTCTCTCGGCGTCGTCGACGACGTTATCCCCGAGCCACCCGGCGGCGCCCACACGGACCCCCCGGCGGCGGCCGCCTCGACGAAGTGCGCGCTGGATCGAGCGCTCGACGAGCTCAGCCGCCTATCGGTGGAGGAGCTTCTGGCAGCCCGGCATGAGAAGTACCGGGCGATGGGCGTCTACGCCGAGCGATAAGAACCCTCAACGCTGTCAAGACTGTCAGGAAGCGCGCCCGGGGCCGGCGACAGGCATGCATCTTGCCCTTTTCCCGCCGTGTGCGATCAGCTCTCCCCTGAGCAGAATGAACGTTCGGTGGTGAGGCGGGGGGGTTCCCATTGGGTGTGCGAGTACTCCGTAGGATTGGCCAGGCTGCCCTGACCGGAGCGGTAATCATCGCCGGGCTGGTGCTCGGGTTGGTCGTCGTCTGGCTGCTGACCAACGGCGCGATGGCTTCGCCCAGCGTGCAACAGCCTCCCAGGCTATCGAGTGCGCCGCCCGGCGCCGGCGGCGTGCCGGTCGCGGCTACGCCTCGTCCGAAGGTCGCTCCCACGCCAGGTGGTCAGTCCGGCGCGGAGGCCACGCCGGGTCCACCGGAGAGTCTGGCGGGCCGACTGATTGCGCCGTGGACCGGCAATCGCCGGGTGACCTTTGTCATCCTCGGCCTCGACCAGCGCGGGAATCAGGTTGCGCGCGCCGACGTCATCATGCTTGCGAGCATCGACCCCCTCACCAAGCGCGCCGTGCTCCTCTCGATTCCGCGCGATCTCTGGGTGCCGATCCCCGGCCATGGGACCGACCGCATTAACGCGGCCTACGCGTTCGGCAGCGCCCAGGGGCCGGCCAATGGGGGCGCCAAGCTGACGATCAAGACGATCGAGCAGAACTTCCAGGTCCAGATCGACCATTACGTGGCGACCGACTTCCGGTGCTTCGCGCAGGTCGTCGACGTGATTGGCGGCGTGACGATCGACGTGCCGCAGCCAATCACGGACACCCATTTTGGAGAGGACCAGGAAGGCCGGCCGCGCGTCCTTCATTTCGACGCAGGCAGCCAGCTCATGGATGGCAAGCGCGCGCTGGAGTACGTTCGCACCCGGCATGCCGACAGCGACTTCGGCCGCATCACGCGCCAGCAAGCGGTGTTGCTGGCGATCTTCGACAAGAAGCTCACCCCCGACGAGATCATCCAGATTCCCAAGCTGGCCGAGAGCGCCTGTCTCGGGCTCAAGACGGATCTCTCGACGGTCGAGCTGATGCGCTTCGCGCTCTACCTGAGGAATATCCCACGGGATCAGATCGTGACGAAGGTCATCGATCGGTCGCTGATCTCCCCGTACGTCACAGAGGGTGGCGCCGAAGTGCTTCTGCCCGCCATGGACCGCCTGCGTCCGACGGTTCGGCGGATGTTCGGCGGCTCCTAGAGCGGCTCCGAGAGACAACGAACCGCCAAGACGCCAAGATCGCCAAGG
>JACQGW010000240.1 GCA_016199325.1 Chloroflexota bacterium | reverse complement strand
GTGATCTTCCTCCTCGGCCTGGCGGTGACCCTCCAGATTCGGGCAACCCTCGTCGAGCGGCTCCGCGAGGAGATGACCTGGCGCGGGGGTGCGGTCGCCAGAGACGTTGCCGGCCACGCCACCGATCTGATCCTCACCGACAACCTCCTGGCCCTCAACGATCTGGTCAGAAGCACCGTGGCGAACAACGAGGATCTGCGCTACGCCTTTGTCCTCGGCCGCAATGGACAGCCCCTCGTCTACACCTTCTCCGATCACGTTCCCCCGGACCTGCTGAACGCCAACACGGTCGGGCCGGAGGAGCGGTTCCGTGCAGAGCTTCTGGAGACGGAGGAAGGGCTCATCCACGACGCGGCCGCCCCCATCCTGGAGGGGAAGGCGGGAATTGCGCGAGTCGGCCTGTCGGAGAAGCGGCTCGAAGCCATCGTCCGGGACACGACCTGGCTCCTCCTGATCGTCACGGTCTTCGTCTCTCTGGTCGGCGTCGCCGGCGCCTACCTCTTGACACTCGTGCTGACGAAGCCGATCCTTCAGCTCGTCGAGGTGACGAGGGCGGTCGGCAAAGGCGATTTCTCCCGGCAGGCGCCGGTCTGGGCAACGGACGAGATCGGACGGCTGAGCGTGGCGTTCAACGCGATGACGGCGGCCCTGGGCCGGTCGCGCGCGGAGATCGAGGAGTACAATCGCCAGCTCGTCTGGCGCAACCAGGAACTTTCCGCTCTCTACGCCGTTGCCCTGACGGTGAGCCGTTCCCTCAGGCTGGAGGATATCCTGAACGGGGCGCTGGCAAAGGTGCTGGAGGTCATGCAACTGCGGGCCGGCTGGATCTTCCTCCAGGATGACCAGGGCGGCCGTCTGGTGCTGGCCGCCCAGCAGGGACTTTCCGCCGATTTTGTGCGGGAGGAGGCCGAACGGGAGATGGGCGCGTGCATCTGTCGGGAGGTCATGGACTCGGGGGAGGCCAGGATCATCGACGACATGCTCCAGTGTCTCCGTTTGCCCCGGCAGGTCCTCGAGCGGGAGGGGCTGCGAACCCACGCCAGTGTCCCGCTCACGGCCAAGGACCAGGTGCTCGGGGCCATCAACGTGGCCCGGCACGACGATCGCCGCTTTACCGAGGATGAGCTGAGGCTGCTGCATTCGTTCGGCCACCAGATCGGGATCGCCATCGAGAACGCGCGCCTCTACGAAGAGGTCCAGCAGAAGGAGCAGGCGCGGCGCGAGCTGATCGAGAAGCTGATCCTGGCCCAGGAAGAGGAGCGGAAGCGGGTGGCGCGCGACCTGCACGACGAGGTGAGCCAGAGCCTGACTGCCCTGATTATCGGCCTGGGCAGGGCCGAGGAATCGCTTCCGCCGGAGCTCCAGCCGGTGACCGACCAGTTGGCGCAGATCCGTGACCTGACGGCGAAGGTGCTGGAAGAAACCCGGCGGCTCATGGTAGACTTGCGGCCAAGCCTCCTGGACGACCTGGGCCTCGTCCCGGCCATCCACTGGTACGCCAAAACCCATCTCAAAGAGGCCGGCGTTGAGGCCGGCGTCGAGGTCGTCGGCTCCAGGCGGCGGCTGCCGCCTCTGGTCGAGACGGCGCTGTTCCGCGTGATCCAGGAAGCGATCAGCAACATCGTGAAGCACGCCGAGGCGAAACGGGTCTGGATCCGGCTGGAGTTCAAGGAGTCGGCCGTTGCCGCCCGGATCGAGGACGACGGCAAAGGGTTCCGCCCGCAGGAGCCGAACGGCCGGCGCAGCCTTGGCCTCCTCGGCATGACCGAGCGGGTCACGCTCCTGGGCGGCACGTTTCGGATCGACTCGGCGCCGGGCCAGGGCACGCGCATATCCATCGAGATCCATCTGCCAGACTAGCGGCAGGCCACAGTGATTCTGACGAGCGGGCTATCAGTTTCATGCGTCATGCGTCATACGTCACTCGTCGGGATCGGTGACGCAATGACGTATGACGTATGACGTATGACGCATGGCTGCATACCCGGAGGTGGCCGATGAAGACGATTCGCATTCTGCTGGCCGACGACCACGCCATCCTGCGTGTCGGGCTGCGGCTGCTCCTCGAATCCCAGCCGGACATGGCGGTGGTGGGGGAGGCGGCAGACGGTCGGGAGACCATCCAGAAAGTGCGCGAGCTCAGTCCCGACGTCGTGGTAATGGACATCTCGATGCCCGAGATGAACGGGCTGGAGGCAACTCGCCGGATCCGGGAGGAGTATCCCCAGGCCCAGATCCTGGCTCTGACCATCCACGAGGACGAGCGATACTTCTTCGAAATGCTCCGGGCCGGCGCCGCCGGCTACGTCGTCAAGGGGGCTCCGCCGAGCGACCTCCTGGCGGCCATCCGCTCGGTCGACCAGGGCCAGGCCTACCTCTATCCCTCCCTTGCCAAGAAACTCTTGCTGGAGTATGTGAGCCTGGCCAGGGAGGGCCGCGAGCCCCACGAGGACCTCACCGATCGCGAGCGCGAAGTCCTGCGCCTCCTCGCCGGCGGCAGGACGGCCAGGGAGATCGCCGACGTGCTCTCGTTGAGCTTCCACACGGTCGAGCGCCATCGGCAGAACATCATGGGCAAGCTCGGCCTCCGCAACCGGGCGGAGCTGATCAAGTACGCGATCCGCAAGGGATTGATCGAGCTGGAGACGTAAGAGCACCTCACGAAACGAACCGCCAAGACGCCAAGGGGAAGCTGTCAGCGGATTCGGGGAGCGGATCGAGCGGATTGGAGCGGACCACCCGGATCCGGCGGGCGCCGGATCCGGGCGCTCCCTGACGGTCGCGGCTCGGATCCGGCGGGCGCCGGATCCGGGCGCTCCCTGACGGTCGCGGCTCGGATCCGGCG
>JACQGW010000222.1 GCA_016199325.1 Chloroflexota bacterium | reverse complement strand
GTCGGCCGGGAGATGCTTCGCTGCGGCTCAGCATGACAACCGACGGGGAGGGAGAACTTGAAAACGCCGAGGTCGCGTCCGAGTCCCATCGCCGCCCGGCTCTCGACCGCCATCCGCCGGTCGGCGTCGCGGCCGCCCAACCTGCTCCTGGAAATGGCCCGTGCCTATCCCGACGTCATCAGCCTGGGTCGCGGCGACCCGGACCTGCCTACGCCCGCGCACATCGTCGAAGCCGGCAAGCGGGCGTTGGACGAAGGCTATACCCACTATACCCACCTGCACGGCCTGCCCGAGCTCCGGGTCGCACTCGCCGACGAGCTGGCGCGCCGGAACGGGCTCCAGGTCGATCCCGAGCACGAGATCATGGTGACGACCGGCGCCGAGGAAGCAGTGTTCGTGGTCTGCCAGGCGCTGCTCAACCCCGGCGACGAGATCCTCATCCCGGACCCCAACTATACGAGCTACGACCTGGCCGTCGGCGCCGCCCGCGGTCGGGTCGTCCCGGTGCCGGCGCACGCCGAAGACGGCTTCGTCGTCCGGCCCGACGAGGTGGAGCGCCGGATCACGGCGCGGACGAAGGCGCTGGTGATCGTGTCGCCCAACAATCCGACGGGCACCGTCTACCCGCCGGAGACGCTCGCGCAGCTCGCCGAGCTGGCGCTGCGGCGGAACCTGATCGTCATCTCCGACGAGATCTACGAGCTGCTGACCTTCCCCGGCTATCGCCACGTGAGCGTCGCGACGCTGCCCGGTATGCGAGACCGGACGGTTACGATCAACGGGTTCTCGAAGGGCTATGCGATGACCGGGTGGCGGGTCGGCTACATCGTCGCACCTGCCGAGTTCGTGGCGGCCATCGGCGCCCTCCGCCATACCCTGTCGATCTGCGCGCCGGCCTTCGCCCAGAAGGCGGCAGCCGCCGCGCTGACCGGGCCGCAGGACTGCGTCGCCGAGATCGTCCGGACGTACGACGAGCGCCAGCGGTTCTTCGTCGACGGGCTCCGCGCCATTGGCCTCGACGCGTTCGTGCCCAGAGGGACGTTCTACGTCTTCGTCGACTTCCGCCCTCTTAGCCTCGCACTCGGCCTCTCATCCCTGGAGGCCGCCCAGCGGCTGCTGCACGAAGCGCACGTCCTGATCTACCCCGGCACCCACTTTGGCCCCGGCGGCGAAGGGTTCGGCCGGGCAAGCCTTGCCGTCCCCGTCGACCGGATCGCGGAGGCCCTGGGCCGGATGGCCGAGGCCCCGCTTCTCCGCCAGATTGCCGTGGAGGCAACGCCATGACAGGTCTCCACGGGATCGGGTTCCAGCAGCGCCGCCGGCGGAGGTAGTCCGATGCTGATTCTGGCCAACGCAACCGTCATCACCGGCGACGGGCAGACGGTCATCCAGGGGGGCACGGTGGTCGTCGACGGAGCGCGCATCGTCGACGTCCGGGCGGGGTCGCTCTCGGGCGGGCCGGGGGACCAGACGATGGACCTCGGCGGACGGCTGCTGATCCCCGGCGCGATCAGCACGCATGCGCACGGCGGTGTCGCCGGCCCAGCCTTCGCGAGCGGATCGCCGGCGCTCTCGATGGAGCGGGTGCTCGCCAACCTCGACACCCACCTCCGGCACGGCACGACGACGGTCCTCAACCTCGACGGCTTCAACCTGCCGGCGGAGGTCGACGCGACCGCCGCGCTCCACCCGATCCATCTGCGGACGGGGACGATCCACTTCCCGCTCAGCTTCCAGGCCGCCAGGCTGGTTGATGGCACGGGCCTGACGCCGGCCCACGAGGCGATGACGGTCGGCCAGATGCTGGCCTACGGCGCACCGGCGATCGGTGAAGTCGGTGCCGGCCAGACGCTGGGCGGCGGCGGGGCCGACTACATGTTCATCCCGGCCGCGGTCGAGCGCGAGACCGGCGTCCGGCTGGAGCCGCGCCAGTCGGCGGCGCTGAAGTACGCCTGTCTTGGCCGGCGGGTGCGGGTCGAGGAGTTCGATCGGGCCGGGCTCGAAGCGGCGCTCGCCCGGGTCGGCCTGGCCGGGAAGCTCGCGCCGGAGCGGGCGCGCGAGATCATCCACAAATGCGTCCTCAGCTCGTTTCAGACGGCGCTCGACGGCGTCGTCGAATCCGCCCGGCTGGCAGTGCAGCACGGCGTTCCAGCCACGATCCACACCTCGGCGCCATCCGAGGAGGTGGCCTATGCCGCCGCCGATATCTGCGGCTCGCTACTGATCTCCGGCCACACGAACCACTCCACGTTCACGGTGGCGGAATCCATCATCTGCGCCCGCCGACTCCGGGAGAAGGGGGCCTGGATCGAAGCCTGCACGCTCGACGCGTTCGGCCTCAAGCGGCTCGTCGCGACGCCGGAGCATCTGTACGCGCTCCTGCGCGAGGATCTCGTCGACTTCGTCTCAACCGACTACGCGGCCGGCAACTGGGATGAGATCTACGTCGGCCTGGCGCACGCCGTTGCCGACGGCGCCGTCAGCCTGGCGAGGGCTGTCGCGCTGGCGACGAAGAAGGTGACGGTGGCGATCCCGAAGCTGGCACCGGACCGCGGCGAAATCGCGCCCGGGCAGTTCGCCGACCTCGCCGTCTGCCGCGACCGGTTGGACCAGGTCGAGCTCGTCTTCGTCGACGGCGAGCTCGTCTGTGAAGACGGCACGGTTCGCCGCAAGACGGCGACGACGCCGGCTTCCCGATCCGGTGCAAGAGACCGTGAACCATCGAGACCTGGTTGAAGGTTCAAGGGTGAGAGAGCGTTGAGGAACTGGCGCATCCGGCAAGTTCGCCGGAGATTGGCTGGCCCCTCCACCGTCATGCTGAGCCGCAGCGAAGCATCTCCCCGGCTCGGGCCAGCAACGTCCGGGAGATGCTTCGCTGCGGCTCAGCATGACGGACAGGGGCGTCCGGCCGCGAGCGACTCGCAGCGGCTCGGGTTGACAGACGGGGACTCTTGTCGCGAGCGACTCGCCGGATGCACCACTAACCTTGAACCTTGAGCCCGTGGCCCCGTGAACTGCTCACGAGGACCGCTGATCACCCGCCGATCGCCGCTCGAAGGGACTCCAGCACGAAGTCGATCTGGGCGTCCGTCATCTGGGGGTAGACGGGGAGACAGAGCAGGCGCCGTGCGACGGCCTCGGTCCCTGGGAGATCGCCGGGACCGGAGCCGAGCGCTTTGAAAGCGGGCTGGACGTGGAGCGGCGGGCCGTAGTAGGTGCGGGCGGCGATGCCCCGGCCGACGAGGGCGCGCTGGATGCGGTCGCGGTCCTCGACGAGGATCGGGAAGGTCCGATAGACGACGTCGGCACCCGGCGGGGGCTCCGGCACGGTGACGGACAGGCCGGCGAGCCCGGACCGGTATCGGGCGGCGACCCGCTGTCGCGCCGATCGAAGCTCCTCAAAGTGGGCGAGCTTCGCCCGGACGACGACGGCCTGGATCTCGTCCATCCGTTCGTTCAGCCCCACCTCGGCGATCTCCCAGGGAGCCGGCGTCGGATCGGTCCGGCTCCGCTGCTGCGTCGCCGGCCCCTGGCCGTATGAGCGGAGGGAGCGGACCCGCTCGGCGACGCCGGCGTCCGCCGTCAGAACCATCCCGGCGTCGCCAAACGCCGTGACGATCTTGGACGGAGAGAAGCTGAAACAGCCGGCATCGCCGAATGTGCCGACCGGCTTGCCACCGTAACGCGTCCCGAAGGCGAGCGCAGCGTCCTCGACGACCAGGAGTCCGTGGCGGCGGGCAACGTCGAGGATCGGCGTCAGGTCGGCCGGCAGTCCGTGCAAATGGACGGGGATGACGACGCGTGAGCGCGGGGTGATGGCGGCGGTGAGCGACGCGGCGTCCATCGTCAGCCGGATCGGGTGGATGTCGACCCAGCGCACGCTGGCGCCGACGAGCAGGGCAGTCGAGACCGTTGGGGCATCGGTGTTGGCGACGGTGAGCACCTCGTCGCCGGGGCCGACGCCGAGGGCGCGCAAAGTGAGATGGAGCGACGCGGTGCCCGACGCGACCGCGACGGCGTGGCCGGCGCCGAGCATCGCCGCAACCTCGCGCTCCAGCGCGCCAACCTCTCGCCCAAGTGTGAACTGCCCCTCGGCAATGACGCGCTGAATGCCGGCGTCGATCGCCTCGCGGAATGCGAGGTACTCGGCCAGCGCGTCATTCGAGGGAACCTTCACGGAACTGGCCGTGCTCATGCTTCGCTCCTCCTGCGCTCCGCCTCCCCGCAATTGCGTTACTCGCCGGCCGTCGTGGCCTGCAGGACGCCGGCGAAACGGCTCAGGCGGTATGGCGCCAGCTCCGGCAGCTCGGAGCCGGAGAGCTCTTCGGTCACGAGGAGGCCGACGAGCGCCGAGAGCGTGACGCCGCTGTGCATGACAACGTGATAGAGACCGGACACGTCCGGATCGAAGCCGACGATGGGAAGGCCGTCGAGCGGCATCGGGCGGATGCCGACGCGAACACCCTCGGCGCGCACGTCGCGAAGGCCCGGGAGGATCGGGAGGGCGTCGACGATCGCCTGCGCGCAGAGCGGGTGGTCAATCGTGAGCGTCTGCCCTTCCTCGATGACGTGGTCGTAGCTCTCGCGGTGGAGCAGCAGGCGGTAACCCCCGTCGGGGTGGACATGCATCTCGGGGGCATGGACCACCATCCTGAGGTTCACCGGAGCCGGCTCCGTAGCGACGAGGACGCCGAGCTGCCGCCGGATCGGGAGCTTGACGCCGGCAAGCGCGGCAAGCCGGGCGGCGTCGGGGCCGGCGGCGTTGATCACGACGTCGGCGGAGAGCGTCTGGCCGCCCGCGAGCGCGACCCGGTCGATGGCGCCGGTCTTCGGACCGCTCAGCCCGGTCACGTGATCCTGCACGTACTGCGCACCGTACCGCCGAACGGCGGCGCTCACGGCGCCGTGGCAAAGCCCAACGCCACTCACCCAGCCCTCGCCGGGGAGGACGAAAACCTCTTCGACCCTCTCGGGATCGACGAACAGGTCGGGTTCGAGATCGCGCATGACCTGCTCGGGCGTCGCGCGCTCGACGCGGTAGCCCCAGGCCCGGAGCCGGCGCACGGCGCTGTGGATCCGCTCGTTGCGCTGGGCGTCCCCGCGGTGGGACCAGTGCAGCCCGCCGTCGACGTGCAGGTAGTCGCCGCCGATCTCGTCGGCCAGCTCGAGATGCTCTCGTGTCGACCGGACGTTGAGCCGGTGGTAGTCACGCGGCATCTTCTCGAAGGAATTGAGCCAGGCGAAGGAGTTCCCGGTGGTGCCGGAGCCGGGAGAGCGCCGGTCGATCACCGTCACCCTGGCGCCCGCCTGAGCGAGCCGGTACGACACGACCGAGCCGATGGCGCCCGCGCCGACCACGACGATGCGCGCGTCCTTGAGCTGCCCTGCCAGGATCTGCACCGTGATCTCGACCTCCAACACGTGAGATATCGAACCCTGGGTTGCCGGCTACGGGCACAGCGTACCGGGTATTGAGTAGCATGTCAAGAGGCTGGCCGGCAGGTTGATCATCCCCCTTGACAATCGCTCCGACGGCTGGTATAGTGTCCACCGAATGTTGACTAAGCGGATAGGCAATATTACCATTGACGGGGCTGGGCGGTCCGGCGCGGCCGGTAGTTCCGGCGGATCGATCCGTTCGGGTCTGTGACGGCGGCGCGGCCGCGTGGCCATCAAGAACGTGAGGAGCACACTGTTCATGGCGAGGATCTACGACGACATCACGCAAACCATCGGGCGGACGCCGCTGGTGCGCCTGCGTCGGGTGACCGACGGCGCCGGGGCGACGGTTCTCGCCAAGCTGGAGAGCTTCAACCCGCTCTCCAGCGTCAAGGACCGCATCGGCGTCTCGATGATCGACGAAGCCGAGCGCGCCGGCCAGATCGGCCCCAGTACCGTCCTGGTTGAGCCCACCAGCGGCAACACCGGCATCGCCCTGGCCTTCGTCGCCGCCGCCCGCGGCTACCGGCTCATTCTGACGATGCCTGAGAGCATGAGCGTCGAGCGGCGCACCTTGCTCCGGGCACTGGGCGCCGAGTTGATTCTCACCCCGGCCGCCGAAGGCATGCCGGGAGCCATCAGGAAGGCGGAGGAGATCGTCGGCAGCACCCCCGGGGCGCTGATGCCCCAACAGTTCGAGAACCCGGCCAACCCGAAGATCCATCGGGAGACGACGGCCGAGGAGATCTGGGCCGACACCGACGGCGCCGTCGACATCCTGGTCGGTGGCGTCGGCACCGGCGGCACGATCACGGGCGTTGGCGAGGCGATCAAGCCGCGCAAGCCCGAGTTCCGCATCGTTGCCGTCGAGCCGACCGATTCGCCGGTCCTGAGCGGCGGCAAGCGCGGTCCGCACCGCATCCAGGGCATCGGCGCCGGCTTCGTCCCCGCCGTACTCCGGCTGGAACTGGTCGACGAGATCTTCCGGGTCACCAATGACCAGGCCTCCGTCATGGCCCGCCGACTGGCTCGCGAGGAGGGCATCCTCGTCGGGATCAGCAGCGGCGCCGCCGCCCATGCAGCCATCGCCGTGGCCGGCCGACCCGAGAACGCGGGCAAGCTGATCGTCGTCGTGCTGCCGGACACCGGCGAACGCTATCTGAGCACGTCGCTGTTTCAGGAGCCCGAGGCGGCGGGTGCGCCGGCGGCATCTGGCACACCGGCGAGAGGCTGATCGAGCTTGGCGAATTGCTTGGCGAATTGATGAGGTCGGGGATGGGACGCTTTCAATCGAGCGACGCGCCGCGTGACGTGCTCGCGCGCGTCAATGAGACCGCGGAAGACGGCTGGGCGCAGGTGTTTGGCGAAAACGGCACGCTGGCCATCGCCAAGCTCCGCCTGGTCGGCGTGTACGACGACCGGCAGGACGGCTTCTTCATGCTCCGGATCCGCATTCCCGGCGGTCGCCTCACCTGGCAACAGGCCCAGGCCATCGGCCGGGTGGCGACGGAGCTCGCACGCAAACCATCGCCGGCCATCGCCGAGCCCGACGGCTTCGTCGAGGTGACGACGCGCCAGGACATCCAGGTGCACTGGATGCGGTTCGAGACGCTGCCGGCTATCTGGCAGCGTCTGGACGCCGTCGGCCTGACCTCGCTCCAGGCCTGCGGCGACACGGCCCGGAACGTGACAACCTGTCCCGTTGCCGGCATCGATCGGCATCAGGTGATCGATACGTCGCCGCTGATCCAGCAGGTCAACCGACACCTGCTGGAGAACCCGGCCCTGAGCGCCTTCCTGCCGCGGAAGTTCAAGATCGCCATCACCGGCTGCCCCACCGACTGCATCGTCGCCGGCATCAACGATCTGGCCTTCACGCCGGCGCGGCGTGCGGACGAGCTCGGCTTTCACGTGTGGGCCGGCGGCGGCCTCAGCGATTACCCTCGGCTGGCGTCCTCCCTCGACCTCTTCGCCCGCCCGGGGGACGTCGTCGACGTCGTCACGGCCACCTTGCGGCTCTTTCGCGAGCTGGGCGACCCCGTACACAAAGCGGTCAACCGCTTCCGTGCGCTCGTCGGCGAGCTGGGGGTCGACCGCATCCGGCAAGAGCTGCTCGACCGGCTGCCGTCGCCGTTGTCCGCCGGCGGGGAGGATCTCTCCACACGGCAGCCGTGTGATCACCTGGGCGTCCAGCCGCAGGTCGAGGCGGACCGGGTCTACGTCGGCCTGTGCGTGCCGGTCGGCCGCCTCACCGGCGAGGAGCTGGTCGAGGTCGGCCGGCTGGCTCGCGACTACGGCGATGGCGAGGTCCGGCTGACCCAGCGGCAGAACCTGATTCTCAGCGGCGTCGCCCCGGCGCGGGTGCCGGCCCTCCGGCAGGAGCCGATCCTCCACCGCCTGCGGCCGGACCCCGACCCGTTCGAGCGTGCCGTCGTCGCCTGCACGAGCGCGCCCTTCTGCAAGTTCGGCATCTTCAACGT
>JACQGW010000233.1 GCA_016199325.1 Chloroflexota bacterium | reverse complement strand
GTTGCACCGTCTACCTGATCATTTCGGAAAGCTTCATCAACCGCCGGGTGCTCTTCGTGAACACGGGTTGCTGCGCGAGCAGATCTGCGACGGCGCCGGCCATTTCTCCAGCCGTCGGCGGTGGGCGCTGCCCATCATCAGGCCGACGGAGTGCCATTGTTCATCCGGATCCGTTCGTCGATGGCCTGCTTATGGCGCTGATAGTAGGCAAGCGCGGCTTCGACGGCTTCCAGCGGCACGGCGTAGTCCGGTGCCACCCGCTCCCTCATCGAGTGGTCACTCTCGGCTCACTCCGAGGTTGGTTGAATGCTGCCGTCGGGCGCCAGCGGCGAGAAGGGGTTCCAGGCGACCTCCCAGGGGTAGCCGTCCGGGTCGGCGAAGTAGCCCGAATAGCCGCCCCAGAATACGTCCTGGGCCGGCTTCAGGATGGTCGCGCCGGCCGCGGCCGCTTCGGCCAGCACGGCGTCCACCTGCTCTTTCGACGCGGCGTTGTGGGCGAGCGTGATCCCGCCGAACCCCGATCCGCCCGGCGGCAGGTGGGCGTCGTCGGCCAGCAAGTCACGCGGGTAGAGCGCCAGCACGGTGCCTCGGGTGCGGAAAAAGGCGATGGTATTGGCGCTGGAGCCCGATAGCGGAAAACCAAGCCCGTCCCGATAGAAGCGCACCGACCGCGCCAGATCGGACACGCCCAGGGTGATGATGCTGATCCGCGGTTCCATGTCTACTGTTTCCTCCTCTGAAGACGTTCATCCGCTGGACACATTGCATTGACAGCCGAGCAGGTCGGCACTAGAATAGGAACTCGTAGGAACTCGGGTATGCCGAGCCGCGGCGAAGCATCTCCCCGATCTGAACGAGCGGCGCCCCCCCTCCGTCATGCTGAGCCGCAGCGAAGCATCTCCCCGGAGGCTGCCCGTTCGGCCCGAGGAGATGCTTCGCTGCGGCTCAGCATGACGGAGATTCCCCCGCAAGTTCCTACGAGTTCCAATGAGTTCCCCTGCGTACTCGGTGGAGGGAGACGCCATGCTCAGCCAGAACCTGCGTATTCACCTCGACACCAGGGTGCCGATGCGGGACGGCGTCCTGCTTTCGGCCGACGTCTACCTGCCGCTCGGCGATGGTCCCTTCCCGGTCCTGCTCTGCCGGACGATCTATGACAACCAGCAGCCGAGATACGCCGATATGGTGGAGCCGTTTGTCAGCCACGGCTACGCCGTCGTCATCCAGGACTGCCGCGGCCGCTACGATTCAGACGGCGTCTGGGACCCGTACGTCTGCGAGGCCCCCGACGGCTATGATACCCAGCAGTGGATCGGCCGGCAACCCTGGTGCGACGGCAACATCGGCACCTTTGGCCTCTCCTACGTCGGCTTCACCCAGGTCCAGACCGCGCCGCTCCGCAGCCCGTATCTCAAGTGCCTGGTGCCCCAGGGCAACCAGGAGGACAACTACGGCCACCTCTATACGTACGGCGTCCTGCACCTCCAGAACGCCATCAACTTCGGCTGGTGGATCGGCTCTCGGACCGTGCAGAGCTATGCGCGGGCAAACTTCAATCCGGAGCCGCTGTACTGGCGGCTCCCGCTCATCTCCGCGCTCGACGACTTCAATCCCCGTCCGGCCTATCAGTTGTTCCTGTCGCACCCCACCTTCGACGACTACTGGAAGTCCTACAGCCTCAAGGGCAAATACCAGGAGATCGAGACGCCGGCTCTCTTTATCACCGGCTGGTACGACAATCTGGTTCACGAGATGTTCAGGCAGTTCGTCGGGTGGAAGAACCATGCCCGGACCGACGAAGCGCGCCGCCTTACCAAAATGATCGTCGGACCGTGGGTCCACGCGTTCCTGGGCAGCCCGGAGTCGTACGGCGACGTCCAGTTCGGCCCACAGGCGGCGATGGACCTGATCGACGTGCACCTCCGCTGGTACGGGCAGCGACTCAAGCGGGTCGACACCGGGATCGACGGCGAGCCGCCGCTCCACCTCTTCGTCATGGGCGCCAACGTCTGGCGCGGCGAGCACGAGTGGCCGCTCGCCCGGACGCAATTCACGAACTACTACCTGCACAGCAACGGCCTCGCGAGCTCGCGCTTCGGCGACGGTGCGCTCAGCGCGACCCCGCCCGGCGACGAGCCCGCGGACACCTACGACTACGATCCCGCCAATCCGGTGCCGTCGCTCGGCGGCCAATCACAGATGGCCGACAACATGGGCCCGCGGGACCGGCGCCCGGTCGAGCGCCGCGACGACGTCCTCGTCTACTCGACGCCACCGCTCGACGCGGACCTGGAGGTGACCGGCCCGGTCGAGATGATCCTCTACGCCGCGTCGAGCGCCGTCGACACCGACTTCACGGCGATGCTGGTCGACGTCCACCCGAACGGGCAGGCGATTGTCCTCTGCCACGGCGTCGCCCGGGCGCGCTATCGCGAGTCGCTGGAGCAGCCGGCGCTGATCGAGCCCGGCCGGGTCTACCGCTATCGGATCATCCTCTGGGAGACAAGCAACTGTTTCAAGGCGGGCCACCGGCTGCGCGTCGAGATCTCGAGCAGCAACTTCCCGCACTGGAACCGAAACTTGAACACCGGCGAGGACCTCGCCGCCGGCAGCCGGATGGTGGTAGCCCATCAGACCATCCGGCACGACGGTCAATGTCCGTCCCACATCGTGCTGCCGATCATCCCTGCGTAGAACCCGTTTCTCTCTGCGCCCTCTGCGCCTCAGCGGTTGGTTTCGTTACATTGTCTAAGTCGGCTTCCCGGCCGGCGCGAGAACCCGGTCGAGGAATCCGATGGTGAGCCGGTTGAACTCCTCGGGCTGCTCCTCGGGCACGGTGTGTGAGGCGCTCTGGACGACGACGAACTGAGCACCGGGGATGGCCCGGGCGATCACTTCGTGGTGGGAGGGCGGCGTTGACCAGTCCTGCTCGCCCGCGACGACGAGCGTCGGGCAGCGAACCTGGCCCAACAGGGGACGCAGGTCCAGCTTCGGCAGCGCTCGGGCGCTCGCCGCGTAGCCCATCGGCGGCGTCGAGCCGAGCATCTCCCGATAGAACCGGATGACCTCGGGCTGCTCCCGGTGGACCCGCTCGACGAACCAGCGCGCCATGCCGACGTCCAGCAGCGGCGCCATGCCGTCGAGCTCCGCCGTCGCCGCCCGGTAGAGGCCCTGTGAGCTGCCCGGCTCACCCATCTGCGCCGACGTGTTGACGACGGCCAGCGCGCTGATCCGCTCCGGCCGCGCCGCGGCGAACACCATGGCGCCAAAGGCGCCGAAGGCGTGGGCGACGATGGCCGCCTGCTGGATGCCCAGAGCGTCGAGGAAGCCGGCCAGGTCGTCGGCGTGGATCTCGGCGGTGTTGGTCACCCCGCGCCGGCCCGGCGCCTCGGACTTGCCCATCCCGCGGAGGTCGTAGGCGATGGCGCGGTAGCGCCGGCTCAGCTCCGGCATCAGGTGCCGCCAGACACCGGTGTTCAAGCCCAGCCCGTGGATGCAGACGACGGCCGGTCCGCTCCCCGCTTCGACGTAGTGCAGGCGCACGCCGTTGGCGATGGTATCCATGTGCTCTCCCTCTCGTTTATGCGTGATAGTGATGCATCAGGAACTCGATCGTCAGCCGGTTGAACTCCTCCGGCTGCTCCTCGGGCACGGTATGCGAGGCGTTCCCGACGGCGACAAGCCGGGCGTCGGGGATGCCACGGGCGATGACTTCCAGGTGCGCGGGCGGCGTCGACCAGTCCTGCTCACCGGTGATGACGAGCGTTGGGCAGCGAATCTGGCCCAGCAGGGGACGCAGGTCCATCTTCGCCATCGCTCGGGCGCCCGCCGCAAAGCCCAGCGGGGCCGTCGAGCCGAGCATCTCGCGGTAGAACTTGATGACCTCGGGGCGCTCTCGATGCACCGACTCGACGAACCAGCGCGCCATCCCGACGTCCAGCAGCGGCGCCATCCCATCCAGCTCCGCCGTCGCCGCCCGGTAGAGGGCCTGGGAGATGCCCGGCTCCCCCATCATCGCCGTCGTGTTGACGAGCACCATGGCGCCGACCCGCTCCGGCTGCGTCGCGGCGAGCACCATCGCGACCGAGGCGCCGAAGGTGTGGGCGACGATCGCCGTCCGCTCGATCTGGAGGGCGTCGAGGAAAGCTGCCAGGTCGTCCGCGTTGAGCTCGACCGTGTGCGTCCCGCCGCGCCGGCCGGGCGCTTCCGACTTGCCCATCCCACGGAGGTCATAGGCGATGGCGCGGTACTGCCGGCTCAGCGCGGGCAACAGATGTCGCCACAGGTCGGTATTCAGGCCCTGTCCCTGAGCGCAGACGACGGTCGGTCCGCTGCCCGCTTCGACGTAGTGCAGGCGCACGCCGTTTGCAATGACGTCCATTTGCTGTTCCCCCTGTGTGCTAAGCGGGCTCCCACGCGTAGACGTTCTCGACCGTGGTGCGGCGGAGCAGACCGCGGGCGGTCAGGTCCTCCAGGTGGGCGCGGATCGGCGGATACCAGCTCATCGGCGTGCCGTAGCCGCCAAGCCGCTCGCGGACGGCCGCCGCGACCGGCAGCAGCGAAACCGGCCGTCCGGCTGCGCGAACGGCAGCCGCCGTCGCCTCCTCACAGCGGGTGAAGTGCATCAGACTCTCCTCGACGAAGGCGCGCACCGCCGCGCCGCGCACGACCGGGAAATGCGTCGTCAGCAGCACTGCCGCGCCGAGCGACCGGATCTGCTCCAGGCTGGAGCGATAGGCGGCGTCGACGTAGTGGGCCGCTCCTCGGGGACGCCCGTCGACGAACCGGTCGCCGGTTCCCGTCACGGCGTCGCCGGCGATCAGCGTGCCACTGCGGGGATCGAAGACGACCAGGCTGCCCCGCGTGTGGCCGGGGGCAGGGATCACCTGGACGGACCAATCCCCGCCGACAGAGACCTCGATCGCCGTGTCGACGGACCGGTGGACCGGCGCGTCCGGCCCCATCATCGAGGCGACCCGGGCGACGTAGTCGGGCGGCGACGTCCAGCCGTATGGCTTCATCGCCTCGACGTAGCTCTCGCGCAACTGGATCGACGGCGAGGCGATCCAGCGGGCGTCGCGGCTGTGGGCGACGACGACGGCGTTCGGCGCCTGCGACAGAGCCGTGGCGTTCCCCCCCGCGTGGTCGGCATGACAGTGCGTGTCGACGACCATCCGCACGCCGGCCGGAGCGGCCCCAATCTCGGTCAGATATGGGAAGGTCACATCGTATGGCGTCCGATTGGTGCCGGGGTCGACGAGCACGGTGTCGTCGCCACGGAGCGCGTGGACGCAGAGGAGACGATCCCACACGACAGTCTCGATCCGGTGGATGCCCGGCGCAACCTCCATCATCCCTCCTCACGTTGTCGGTTCGGCCGCCGCCAGTGTACTACCCCGGGCCGAAACGAAGCAAGCCCGCCCTTATCCGTTTATCCGTTGGAGAACCGGGCAGGCGAGACGCCTGCGCTCCCGGATGGGGCGTCGAAACGGAGCAAGCCCGTCTTCATCCACTGATGGGGCTCGTTGCCCGGGCGGCAGAAGCGCCGGTGGCTGAAGACGCCGGCAGCGCGGTAGAGAAGCGAGTAGCTGAGCCCGCTCGCCGGACTGTTCGCCAGCAGGTCGAGCACCAGGTGAACGGCATAGCTGACCGCGATGGCCAGCCGAAGGGGATCCGGCCGGCGCGCCGCCCAGCAGGCCAGACCGGCGGCGAGCTCCCACCCGTGCAGCGGCAGGACGACGCGATCCCGGCGGGCGCGCCGCCGGCACCAGGCGTAGTCGACGATGTGATCGACGTCGATCAGCACGCCCGCGGCGACCACGCCGAGGAGCGGCCGCATCGACCTGCTCGTCAGGCCGGCCACTACGCCCAGGACAGCCGACACGACGACGTGAGTCCGAACAGAAGCCATAGACGCTCCCCGTGGGGGTCAGGGGTCAGGGGTCAGGGTTGGGGGTCGGGCCTTCGAGATCCGCCCTGCTTCCCATACCTGGTGATTCCGGCGACTCCCCGTCTGTGATGCGCGCTGAGGTGGGTGCCGCCATCGCACCGACCTCCCCGCCCCCCGGCCCCTGCCCCCTGACCCCCATCATAATCCGAGCTCGGCGCTGACCCCGCGCAGCGATTCGAGGCCGATCTCGATGAAATCGTCCAGCGGAATCCCGAGGTTCTCTTCACACGTCAGGATCTCGGCGCGGTTGACAGAGCGAGCGAACGCCTTCTCCCTGAAGCGCTTGCGAACGAACGGGACCGTGAGCGGCGCGATCTTCTTTTCCGGATGGACGAGCGCGCAGGCGGTGATCAGCCCGCAGAGGCCGTCACAGGCGTACATCGCCTTGTCCAGCCGGCTCTCCAGCGGCACCTTCAGGCCGTGGGCCTTGATCCCGTGCATGATCCTCTCACCGGCGCCGAGCGGTGCGATCATCTCGCAGATCAGCTCGGTGTGCCGCTCCAGATCCTTCTCCGTGGCCTCGTAGTCGGCGTCGTGGAGCAGGCCGACCAGGCCCCATTCCTCTTCGTCCTCGCCGAACCGACGTGCCAGCGCGCGCATGAACGCCTCGTTCGCGATCAGATGACCGCGAATCCCGGGCGTCTTCACCAACTGGTCGACGATGCCCATCGCCGTCGTGCGGTCGAATGTTGCCACGTTGTCCTCCTTACTACGGGTCGGCAGTCGGCCGCCAGCCGTCAGCCGTCGAGGGTCGGGAAGTGAACTGCCGATCCCGACCGCCGACTGCCGACTCTCGACTGCCGACTCTCGACTGCCGACTGCCGACCGCCGACTGCCGACCGCCGACTGCCGACCGTCATCTTACCACATCGCGGTTGCCGATCAATCTGGTCGGCCGTATACTGGAGTGGACGATGAAGCTTGTCACCGCCGACCAGATGCGTGCCATCGAGGGGCGGGCCGCCGAGGCTGGCCTGCCGTCGCCGGTCCTGATGGAGACCGCCGGGCTGCGCGTGGCGGCAGCGACCGCCGCCGCCGCGGGCGGCATCGCCAACCGGTCGGTGCTCGTGCTGGTGGGGCCCGGCAACAACGGCGGCGATGGCCTGGTCGCCGCGCGCCACCTCCACGATTGGGGAGCACGCGTCCACCTCTACCTCTGGAACCGGCGAATCGAGGCCGACGCCAACTTCGCCCAAACCGAGCGGCGCGGTATCCCGACCACTTCCGAGGCCGACGACGCCGATCGCGGCAGGCTCACCGCGCTCCTGAACGAGTGCAGCGTCGTGCTGGACGCGCTGCTCGGGACGGGCAGGGCGCGTCCGATCGCGGGAAGCCTGCGGGACGTGATCCAGCGATTGGCGGCAGCCCAGGCGGGCCTCCAGCGGCCCGCGCCCCTCGTCGTCGCCGTCGACCTGCCGACCGGCCTGAACGCCGACACGGGCGCCGTCGACCCCGTCTGCGTCCGCGCCGACGTGACCGTCACGCTGGGCTATCCCAAAGTGGGGCTGGTCACCCTGCCGGGCGCCGAAGCCGTCGGGCGCCTCGTCGTCGCCGACATCGGCATTCCCGACCATCTGGCGGACGACGTGCAGATCGCCCTGGCCACCGACGCCGACATCGCGCCGTCGCTGCCGACCCGGCCGCGCTGGTCGCACAAGGGCACCTTCGGCAAAGCGCTGGTCGTCGCCGGCTCGCGCCACTACGTCGGCGCCGCCGCGCTGGCGGCGGCCGGTGCCGGACGGGCCGGGGCCGGCCTCGTCACGCTCGCCTGTCCGGAGCAGATCTATCCGTCGCTCGCCGCACGGCTGGCGGAACCGACCTTTCTGCCGCTCAGCGAAGGCGAGCACGGCGTCTTCTACCCGGACGCAGCGCCGGCCGTCGCCCGCGCGCTCGACGACTACGACGCGCTCCTCGTCGGCCCCGGCCTCGGCCGCCATCGGGCCACCGCCGACTTCCTGCGCAGTCTGCTGGACCTCCTCGCCGCCCGGTCGGGGGGCGGGGGGCGGCAGTCAGCAGTCAGCAGTCAGCAGTCGGCGGTCGGCAGTCAGCAGTCGGGAGGGCCGACTGCGGGCGGCGGGGCGCCCGGTGCGCAAGGGACTGGGGATGAGGCTGGACGTGTCGAACCCCGCGTTTCGTCCCCCGGACCCTCGACCGCCGACCGCCGACCGCCGACCGCCGACCGCCGACTGCCGACCGCCGACCGCCGACTGCCGACCGCCGACTGCCGACCGCCGTTGGTCCTGGACGCCGACGCGCTCAACCTGCTCGCCGACATCCCCGACTGGTGGCAGAAGGTTGGCGAGCGCGTCGTCCTGACGCCACACCCCGGCGAGATGGCCCGATTGGTCGGGCGGAGCGTCGCCGAGGTCGAGGCCGATCGGCTCGGCTGCGCGTGTGCGCTTGCCGTTGGCCGGCGGAAGGTGGTGCTGCTGAAAGGGCCACACAGCATCGTCGCGACGCCCGACGGCCGCGCCACGATCATCCCCATCGCCACGCCGGCTCTGGCCACGGCCGGCTCGGGCGACGTCCTGGCAGGGGCCATCGTCGGCCTCCTGGCTCAGGGATTGGCGCCCGCCGACGCGGCGCTGGTCGCCGCCTATGTCCACGCCCGCGCCGGTCTGGAGCTGGAGCGCGAGCTCGGCCCGGCCGGCGTCCTTGCCGGCGACCTGCTGCCGCGGCTTCCGCTGGTGATGCAGGCGATCCGCCGCGCGCCAACGACCTATCCGCTCGTTTGGATCATGTGAGACCAGGTCCGGCTGATGGACCCGGCCGCCCCACAGTCATACGGCGCCGCGGTAGCGTGCGAAGGATTGTAGAGACACGCTGGGCAGCCCTGCGTTGTCAT
>JACQGW010000232.1 GCA_016199325.1 Chloroflexota bacterium | reverse complement strand
CCCGACCCCCGACCCCCCGACAGGGGCTGGGCGCAATGGGCGAGCGGCTGGTGGCCGAGCACTTGAGACGACAGGGGTATGAGATCGTCGAGACGAACTTCCGGTGCTCGATTGGCGAGATCGACATCGTCGCCCGGCGTGGCGGCTGGCTCGTCTTCGTCGAGGTGCGGACACGGCGGGGAGGCAGCTTCGGCACGCCGGAGGAATCGATCACGGCGGCGAAGGCCCGAAAGCTGCGCGACCTGGCGGCCACCTACCTGGAGGCGCACCCCGAGGCGCCGCTCGACTGGCGCATCGACGTTGCCGCCGTCGAGCTGACACCCGACGGCCGGCTGCTCCGGCTGGAGATCGTCGAGCACGCGGTCGAGGCAGAATAAGAGGAATTGCAATGCCGATCTACGAGTATCGCTGCAACGCCTGCAAGAAACGGACGACCGTCTTCCTGCGCAGCTTCTCGTCGCCGCTCAGTGCCGTCTGTGAGCACTGCGGCGGCACCGACCTGGCTCGGCTCGTCTCGAAGGTCAACTTCGTTCGATCCGAGGAGAGCCGGCTGGAGAGCCTGGCCGATTCCGACATGCTGGGGGACGTCGACGAGAGCAACCCCCGATCGATCGCCCGCTGGGCCAAGAAGCTCGGCAGGGAAGTGGGCGAAGACCTCGGCCCCGAGTTCGATGAGATGGTCGATCGGATGGAGGCGGGGGAGATGCCGGAGGAGCTGATGGGCGAGGACGGTATCGGCGGCGAGGCGGCGGGCGTTGGCACGAACGCTGCTGAAGCCGACGATGAGTGACCGGGCGCGCGGCATTCGCGGCCTCTACGTCATCCTCGACCCGGCGTTCGTCTTCGGCCAGCCGCTCGTCGACGTGGCGGCCGCTGCGCTGATGGGCGGGGCGCGGGTCATCCAGTGGCGGGACAAAGGCCGTGACAAGGGGAACCAACTGGGCGAAGCAGCGACCGTTCGACAGCTCTGCACGACGGCCGGCGCGCTGTTCATCGTGAACGACCACGCCGACCTGGCGCTGGCGCTGGCGGCCGACGGCGTGCACGTCGGGCAGACCGACCTGCCGGTCGCCGTCCTCCGGCGCCTCCTCCCCCCCAGCATGCTCATCGGCTGTTCGGCGGCAACGGTCGAGGAGGCCCGCCGCGCCGTCGAGCACGGCGCCGACTACCTGGGCGTGGGAGCGGTCTTCCGGACCGCATCGAAGGTGAATACCCGCCCCGCCGGACCGGAGACGATCCGCGAGATCCGCGCCGCCGTCGGCGTGCCGATCGTCGCCATCGGCGGCATCACGCCGGAGAACGTTCGGCTCGTCGTCGAGGCCGGCGCCGACGCCGCCGCCGTCATCAGCGCCGTCGTCTCGGCGCCCGACGTCCGAGCGGCCGCCGCGGCGATGGTGCGGGCGATGGAGCAGCCGTGCTGACGGCGTTCTCCGAGGGCGTCGTCGCCTTCCAGTTCGATCACCTGGCGTCCTTTCCGGGGCTGCGCTGCGCGGTGTTCACGCGGTTGGGTGGCGTCTCGGCGGCACCCCAGCACTGGCTGAACCTCTCCTTTCGGGCCGACCGCGACTCGGCGGCCGTTCAGGAGAACCGGCGGCGCGCGGCAGCGGCGCTCGGCCTCGCCGTAGAACAGATCGTCATCGCCCAGCAGGTCCACGGGACGACGGTGACGCGCGTGCATCGGAGCGACGCCGGGCGGGGCGCCCTGGACCCCGCGACGGCGCTGCCGGCGAGCGACGCGTTGATCACCGACGCGGTGGGACCGGCGCTGGCGCTCCTCGTCGCCGACTGCGCGCCGGTTGTGCTCTGGGACCCCGTCCGCCAGGCGCTCGGCATCGCCCATGCCGGCTGGCGCGGTGCCGTTGCACGGGTCGCCCAGCGGACCGTCGAGGCGATGGCCGTCCAGATCGGCAGCCGGCCCGGAGACCTGCGCGCCGGCATCGGGCCCTGCATCGGCCCCTGCTGCTACGAGGTGGACGAGCCCGTCCTGGCACCGCTGCGGGCGAGCTTCCCGGAGTGGCCTGCGCTCGTCCGGCCCGGCCCCCGCGGCACCCACCTGGACATCCCGGCGACCGTCCGCCGGCAGCTCCGCGACGCGGGTCTGAACGAGAGCAACATCCAGGACTCCGGCCTCTGCACCGCATGCCGCACCGACCTGTTTTACTCCCACCGGGCTGAGGAAGGTCGGACAGGTCGCTTCGGGCTGATAACGAGCATCGTCGGCTAAAGCAGCCGAGCGGCATGACCAATCTCCTATTTCGCGTGCCCGCCCCGACGTGGTATGGTTCGCATCTGATACACCGTCCGGCCTCTTCACTGCTCTGTGAAGACGTCGAGCCATCGGGGGCGATCCATCGCTCGCCCGTTGGCATCAACCGGGGCCGGCGTCGCGTTGGCGGCTCGCCGCTGGCCGACGCGACCAGGGAGAACCTCATGAAGTACTACGTCCTGGCTGCGCCGCTGGGGCTGGCGCTGGTGACCGCCGCGTTCGTCGTCGGAACGAGCGTGGGACCGGTGCCGGCCGGCCGGCCGGCGATGGTTCAGTCGAAAACGGTGTCGGCGCCCGGCGAGGCGCTGGAAATGGCGCCGGCGCTGCTGCCGTTGCCGCTTCCGTCGCCCATCGGTCAAGGGGTTGGCGCAACTGCTGCCGGCCAACAGGAGGCTGCAGGCAACGGCACAGCCCCCGATCCCGGACCGCGGGCATCCGGCAACGTGCCATCGCCAAAGGCGGGGACGAAGAAGGGCCCGTTTGTCGTGGTCGTCGACGCCGGCCACGGCTCGCGGTTCAACTACGGCGCCGTCTACAACTTCGGCAAAGGCGTCAGCCTGGAGGAGCGCGATCTGGCACTCAAGATCAGCCTCCGGTTGGCGAAGCTGCTGGACGCCGAAGGGTACAAGGCCGTCCTGACGCGGACGGCGAACGCCCCGGTGAACGCCAAAGAGGACGATCTGAACGGCGACGGCCGGGTCGACAACGCCGACGAGCTCCAGGCGCGCGTCGACCTGGCGAACGCCGCCCGGGCGGACCTCTTCCTCTCGATCCACTTCAACGGCAACCTGAACCGGCAGATGCGCGGCACCGAGACCTACTACTGTGAGGATCGGCCCTTTGCAGCCCAGAGCCTGCGGTTCGCCGGCCTGGTTCAGCAGCACGTCGTCGACGCGCTGCGGGCGGCCGGAAAAGAGCCGAAGGATCTCGGCGTCAAGGACGACCAACTGGCCGGGAGCGGTCCGGGCCACCTCGTCGTCCTCGGTCCCGGCCGGCCGCCGCAAGGCCAGGCCGGCGCCATGCCAGCGGCGCTGAGCGAAGCCCTCTTCCTCAGCAGCGATCTCGAATCGACCTGGATGATCGAGCCCGAGATGATCGACGTGCTGGCGAACGCCTACCTCAAGGCCATCATCGCCTATTTCCAGCCGGCGGCGTGACATGCGGTCTGAAGACAGGCCGAACCGCTGGGACGGGGTTTCTGGTTTCGAGAATCGGGTTTCTGGTTTCTGGTTTCTGGTTTCTGGTTCTCTCTTTCCGAACCAGAAACCCGATTCCCGCCGTGTTGGCCGTGCGGTCTCTCTGCGAGCCGCTCTGGTGACAGCCGTCCTGCCGCTTGCCCTCATCGGTCTGGCAGGGGTGATGGAGAGATCGCTGGCCGGCGGGCCGGTCGCCGGGCGGGCGAGCGGTACAGCCGCCATTTCCGAGCCGGCGATCGTCCAGCAGTTCGTCGGTAGCCGAAGCGTCCGAGGCGCGGCCGGCCCTGGCGGGCCGGTAGCCGGTCTGCCGCCGGCGATCCAGGACCTCGTCGGCCACGCCGCGCAATCGGCCACGGGTCAGACCGGCGCCGCTCCCGGCGCACTCAGCACCGCCGCCTCTGCCTGGCCGGCGCCGCGGGCGCCGCTTCTCCTTGTCCGGCCGGCAACACCCCGCTCCTCGCCGGCGCTCCAACGGCTGGTGGAAAGCGCCGCCGCCGGCCGCACGGGGCACTTCGGCGTCGTCGTCCAGCACCTCGTCACCGGCGAGAGCGCCGCCCTCAACGCCGACGACACCTTCCGCTCGGCCAGCCTCTACAAGCTGCCCGTGCTCCTGACCGTCTTCCACGATCTGACGACCGGCCACGTAAAGTGGAGTGACGAGCTCGTCCTGACGAAGGCGATCCGCGACCGCGAGCCGTACGCCGAATGGAAGGTTGGAACGCAGGCAACGCTGGGCGAGGCGGTCGAAAAGATGGTGACGGTGAGCCACAATGCGGCGACCGCGATGCTGATCGACTGGCTCGGCGGCGAGGGACGGATCACCTACGAGATGCGCCGGCTCGACCTCCAGCAGACCGCCATCTGGTCGGAACGGGCGTACACCTCGCCGGCAGAGATCGCCCAGATCCTCCGGTGGATCGCCTCCGGCGAGGCCGTCGACCGGGCGGCAAGCCAGGCGATGCTCGACCTGCTCATGCGACAGCAGGTGAACGATCGCCTGCCGAAGCCGCTGCCGCCGCTGGTTCCGGTGGCGCACAAGACGGGCGAGCTGCCTAAGCTGCGACACGACGCCGGCATCGTCTATCTGGACAGCGGCCCGTACCTGGTCGTCGCCATGGCCGAGAACACGCCGACGACCCCGGCCGCCCGCGGCTTCATCGTCGACCTCTCGCGCCGGCTCCACCGGTACTTCGAGCCGCAGTATCGGGGAATGCCTCCCTGCAGGCTGGTACAGTAGGCGCGCGAGGAAGCGGTCAGCGGTCATAGGAACTCGTGGGAACCCCGTCATGCTGAGCCGAGGCGAAGCATCTCCCCCGGCGTGAACGGGTACCGCCCGGGAGATGGTTCGCTGCGACTCAGCATGACGGGTTTTTCAAGGGACTCCTGACAAACGGGGTCGGCATGGCAGACGGCGCGGACTGCACGACCGACGCTTTCCCACCAACGCTGAACCGGTCCGGGCTCAGTCCGGCGACTGAGCCCGGGGGAACCGCTCCCTCACGGTCGCGGCTCGGATGGTCAGAGCCTCCGTCGGCCCCCCCGAGCCCCACGAGTCCCTCCGCTTCCGGTCACGGCTCGGATGGTCGGGGTTCCCGTCGGCCCCCACGAGTTCCCACGAGCCCCGCCGCGTCCGGTCACACTCGGACAGGTTGCGACTGGCTGAACAGGTCGCGGGGTGATAGAATACGGAATGCTCATGCGCCAGAGAAGAAACCAGAGACCACAAACCATGATCGATACAGCGCAAGTCCTGTTCTCCGTGCCCCTGCGGTTCGCTCTCGCTGATCCCTCTACCGCGGCGGATTCGCCGGCATGAGTAGCGCGGCCGTGGTCGTGGAGTCGAACGGCCTTGCCCGTCGGCAGCGGATCGAGCGGTTCTGGAACCTGCTCGGCGCGCTGGTTGCCCGGGATATTCGCGCGCGCTATCGGCGCTCGGCGCTCGGTCCGGCCTGGGCGATCCTCCAGCCGCTGGTCCTGATGGTCCTGTTCAACATGATCCGGGGCTTCGTCGACATTCCGAGCGACGGCGTCCCCTACATCATCTTCAGCTTCAGCGCGCTCGTGCCGTGGACGTTCTTCGGCAATGCGGTCATGTTCTGTGGCCCGAGCATCTTCAGCAACGCCGGGATCGTCAAGAAGATCGCCGTCGAGCGTGAGGTGTTCCCGGCCGCCGCCGTGGTGACGGCGCTGTTCGACCTCGCGATGTCCGGCCTGGTGCTGGCGGCGATGATGCTGTGGTTCCAGGTTCCGATCGGCTGGTCCGTGCTCTGGCTGCCCGTGCTGGTGCTGCTCACCGGCCTGCTGGCGCTGGGGGTCGGCATGGGCATCGCCGCCCTGGGCACGTTCAAGCGCGATTTCATCATGGCCAGCCCGTTCCTGATGCAGTTCTGGCTCTACGCCACGCCGATCATCTATCCGCTGAGCAGCGTCCCGGAGCGATGGCGCCCGTTCTACGTGCTGAATCCGATGGTCGGCATCATCGAAGCCTACCGAGCCGTGCTGGTGAAAGGGATAGCGCCCGATCTCGGGCTCCTGGCCTGGTCGCTGGTCGGCATCGCCGTCGTCTGGGCGGTGGCCTGGCCCCTGTTCCGGGCGGTATCCCAGTATTTCGCCGATGTGTTATAGGTCATGAGCGGCGACACAGTCATTCACGTCGAAGGGCTCTGGAAGCGCTATGGCCTCCCGATCGGCCCCGCCCTGCGCCGGCTGGTCCGACCGTTGCGGAACGGTCGGGCGCCCGATCCCGAGGCCGACGGCCCCTGGGCCTTGCGGGACGTCAACCTGGAGGTGAAGCGGGGCGAGACGCTGGGCATCATCGGCCGCAACGGCGCCGGCAAGAGCACGCTGCTCAAGGTGCTGGCCGGGGTAACGCCGCCGAGCCGCGGCCGGGTGGATGTGCGCGGGCGGGTCTTCCCGATGATCGAGCTAAACGCCGGGCTGCACATGGAGCTGACCGGGCGGGAGAACGTGCGCTTGCTCGGGGCGATCATGGGATTGTCGTCGATGCAGACGCGTAACCTGCTCCCAGCTATCGAGGAGTTCTGCCAACTGGGCGAGTACTTCGAGAAGCCTGTCCGGACCTACTCGAGCGGGATGCTGGCCCGATTGGGCTTTGCGGTCGCCATCCATATTGATAGCGACCTGATGCTGGTCGACGAGGTCTTTTCCGTTGGCGACCTCAAGTTCCAGAACAAGTGTCTGGCCAGGATGCGGCAGTCCTTGACCGAAGGCCGGACGATTCTCTTCGTCTCACACAGCCTGGACATCCTCCAGTTCCTGGCGAGCCGAATCCTGGTTCTCGACCAGGGCAAAGCAGTCATCTGCGCCGATGCAGGCACCTCCATCAAGCACTATGAGACAAGCCTTTTCCGGACGACCGTGAAAGAAACGCTCGGCCTGGGTGGCCGGAGCCGCATCAGCAGCGAAGACATCGTCATCAAGAGCGCTCGGATCGTTCGACCGGACATGACCCCGACGGACCAGATTCAGAGCGGGGAGCGGTTTGGCGTCGAGCTGGTGATCGAGTGTCTCAGGCCGTTGCGGAGGCCGATGTTCACTATTGTGATCCACAACCATGCGGGGATCCCGTGCATCTGGCATATCTCGGCTGAGGACGGGTTCCAGACGGAATCGATGAACGGGCTCCAACGGATTGTCGCCTGGTTCGAGGGCGCGAACCTGGAGAGCGGCGCCTACCATGTGAACTTCGCCGCCAGGATCGTCGACAGCTACGAAACTCTCGACCGCGTCTTCGGTCTCACGGGGTTCCAGGTCCTCGGTGGCAGCCCGGCGCGCGGGGTGCTCGCCTGTCGTTGCACGTGGGAACAACAGACTCTCCCGCCTGCGTCTGTTCCAATAGATTCTGGTGCGAGGTGACGGGGGTCCATGCCACAGGCGCAGGCGGGGGAGTTCGAGAAATACGTCAAGGACGGCGCCTACCACTGGCAAGCGCTCAGGCCTGGCCTCCACGGCTGGTATGCGCACGCGACCGGTGCCTACCAGTTGCTTCTCCGACAGGGTCTCCCCTGGCAAGGAAAGCGCGTTCTCGATCTGGGCTCCGGTGATGGGGCGCTAACCTGGCTGCTGGCAGCGGAAGGCGCCCGGGCCATCGGAGTCGACCTCTCGACGATCGGGCTGCAGCTCGGTCGCCGCGAGTTTGCCCGGCGTGGCCGAGCCACGTCCATCTTCACCGCTGCTCGCGCCGATCAGCTCCCCTTCGCGGACCGGTCGTTCGACACCGTCGTCATGTGTGAGGTGATCGAACACGTCGAAGACCCGACGAGGGTCCTGGCAGAGGTTACCCGGGTTTTGGCAGCCAATGGCATCCTGCTGCTCAGCACGCCGTGCCGGCTGGCAGAGCAACCGGACCCGACGCATTACCAGGAGTTCTTTCCGGATGAATTGCGGAGGCTGCTGGAGCGCTATTTTCGCGAGGTCCAGGTTCAGCCCGTGATTCCGGCCTGGCTTGTGGAGCTCTATTCCCCGATGATCCCGCCAAGCAAACCCTTGATCCCCATACTCGTCAACCTCCTCGCCATACTCGGATGGAATCCATTTCTCAAGAGTTTCCGGAGCCGATACTACTTCAAACTGATCGCGAGATGCGCGCGATGACTGAGACATTGCTGGAAAGGGAACGACATGTTCCAGTGTGACTCCATCTGCCTCCGGGTCGTCGAGGAGAACGATCTGGAGCTGATGCGCCAACTCAGGAATGATCCGAGTACGTGGATCAACCTGACGGACATCGACCTCATCGACGCGGAATCGCAGCGGCGCTGGTTTCGGGGCCTCGCGGAGCGACGAGATCGAAAATACTTCGTCGTGTGCGACGACGATCACCCGTTCCTGGGCATCGTTCGGATGGACGAAATCGATCGGCTCAACCGAAGCATTCGGGTTGGCTGCGATATCGTCCCGACGCTTCGCGGTCGAGGATACGGCACAAAAGCCTTCACGGCCATCCTGAAGTACTGTTTCGACTTCCTCAACATGCATCGCGTCTGGCTGGCCGTCCTCGAGTACAACCAGGTGGCTCGTCGCCTGTATGAGCGACAAGGATTCCGCGTCGAGGGACGGTACCGCGCGGCCATCTTCCGCGATGGACGCTACCATGACTACCTCATCATGTCTATCCTGGAGGAGGAGTACCGTGGCAATCAGCGACACACCGGAACATGACGACCGCGCGTCGAAAGCAGTCGCGCAGGAGATCGACGTCTCCCGCCTGCTCTCGGGCGGCGGGCGCGCCATTCCGCTCTTCAAAGTTCACATGCCGGAGAGCGTCCTCGAGCCACTGGCACGCACGCTGATGAGCGGGTACATCGGACAGGGCCCCCGGGTGGACCAGTTCGAGAAAGCGCTGGTGCCCTTGTTCGGCAATCAGAACGTCCTCACGCTGAACTCCGGCACCTCCGCGCTGCATCTGGCGTTGCGATTGGCCGGCGTCGGCCATGGCGATGAGGTCATCTCCACGCCGATGACCTGTAGCGCGACGAACGAGCCGATTCTCGAGCGAGGGGCGCGCATCGTCTGGGCCGACATCAATCCACTGACCGGCAATATCGACCCGCTGGACGTGGAGCGGAAGATCACGCCGCGCACCAGAGCCATCGTCGCCGTCCACTGGGGTGGCTACCCCTGTGATCTGGACGAGCTGAATCGGGTCGCGCACAAGTATGGAGTGAAACTGATCGAGGATGCGGCCCATGCACTGGGCGCGACCTACAAGGGGCGCCGCATCGGCAGCCATTCCGATTTTGCCTGTTTCTCCTTTCAGGCGATCAAGCATCTCACGACGGTAGACGGCGGCGCGTTGACCTGTCGGACGACGGACGACTACCGGCGAGGCAAGCTGCTGCGCTGGTACGGCATTGATCGTGAGACGGAGCGGAAAGACTTCCGCTGCGAGGAAGACATCAGGGAGTTTGGGTACAAGTTTCACATGAATGATGTCTGCGCCACGATCGGTCTGGAGCAGCTCAAGTATGTCGCCGACATCGTCGCTCGGGATCAGGCAAACGCGGCGTACTACGACCAGCGCCTGACGGGTCTGTCCGGTGTCACGCGCCTGGACTACAAGCCTGACCGCAGATCGGCGTACTGGCTCTACACGATCCTGGTGGAGGACCGGCTGGATTTCATGAGTCAGATGACGCAGGCCGGCATCACTGTATCGCAGGTGCATGCACGAAATGACAAGCATACGATGGTGCGGGACTTCGTCTGCAATCTACCAGGCGTCGACGTCTTCACGGAGAAGCAGGTGTCGATACCGGTCGGTTGGTGGCTGACGGAGGATCAGCGATCCTACATCGCCGATACCATCATTCGGCTTCGCCGCTAGTCGAGGGAGCATGTCGCTCACCGTCTGCACCGTCAACTTCAGGACGTGGGAGTACCTCTACTTCCAGGACTTTACGTTCCGTCGGCTGGCCGCCGATCCGGGCTTCAAGCGCCTGATCTGCAACGTGACGCCAGGAAACGACGAGGCGGATCGCCTCGCTCGTCTGCCGAACACCACCGTGTTCCACGTCGACCTCAAGGGGCTCGTCGGGAGTGAAAGCCATGGCGCGGCGCTCAATCATATACTCCCGCGTATCGAGACAGAATACGCGGTGATTGCCGACCCGGATACGGCGGTCTTGACCCAGGGATGGGATACGGTGTGTCGCTCCGCTCTTGACGAACGCCGGCTCGCGATTGGGAGTCCGTATCATCCGTCGGCGACCTTTCGCTACCAGGGATTCCCAAACGTGATCTTTCTCTTCTTCGCCGTCGAGTCGGTCCGGCAACTGGGAATCGACTTTCGACCGGAGCCCTTCTGGATTCGGAACCTCAAACGACGCCTTCGACATTGCCTGCCGGCTGTCAGCGGCCTGGACCGTGATGTTGGCTGGCAGCTTCCCGAGCGGTTCGGGAGAGCAGGCCACCAGGCAGTTTGCTTCGATTTCTACAAGTGCCACGACGCTCAATCGGTCGTGCTGGCCCCCGACGCGCGTGGTGATGAGTTCCACTGGCGCGGCGTCCCGATCGTGACGCATCAGGGACGGGCAGCGCCTCGCGGTTTCAACCAGGATCCGGTGTCGCGGATGTGGCTGGAGCGAGTCTGCGCGTACCTCCAACTGGACCGGCGGGTCGCAGACGATGTCGTCCGTTCCTGAGCGGGAGCATGGCACCGGGCTCGATGGTGCCCGCCGTTCCAGACAGAGCCGCAGGAATCGATCCGCAGCCAAGTGCTTGCCCGTCGGGCGCTACGCGTTGGACTACTCCATGCGGCGATACTTTGTGGATGAGTTCCACTTTCGCCACGTTCCGACTCTACCACCCGGCAGTCGGGTGCTCGATCTGGGCGGGAACCGGATCGCCAAGCGAGGGTACTTCGATGTCGAGTCGCTGGACCTGCGCGTCGTCTATGCCAACCTCTCGGCCGTGAAGCGGCCAGACGTCCAGACTGATGCCATGCAGACTGCATTCCGAGACGGCTGCTTCGACGCGGTCATTTGCGCCGAGCTGCTTGAGCACGTGCCCGATCCGCCCGCCGTGCTGCGTGAAGCCTATCGGGTGCTCCGACCGGGCGGGGTCCTGCTGGGGTGTGTGCCTTTTCTCTATCGAATTCATGGCGACCCCGACGACTATGGCCGCTACACCGACCACTACTGGCAAGAGCGCCTGGCCGCAATCGGCTTTGCCGACGTCCAGATCGAGCGGCAGGGACACTTCTGGAGCGTGCTCGTCGACATGCTCCGCGACCTGGCCGACGAGGCGATGCGGCATGGACGGCTCCCGTCGCGATTGGCGCAGCGTCTGGTCCGTGCAGCCATCGGCTGGGGACGCCGCAGCGCGTTGAAGTGGGATGGCGCTCTTGCAACCCATCAGACCCCACTCGCCGATTGGTTTCGCAGCTATACCACCGGTTTCGGGCTTCGGGCAGTGAAGCGGGTCAGCCAAGAGAAGAGAGCAGGCTGAAGCGATGGCAATTCCTGTGAAATCGCAATTGGCGCGCTACCGGCAGGCCGCACGCAATCGGCTGGCTCGCTCTCGCGCGGCGGTAGATCTGACCTTCGAGGTGGTGGCAGCCAGGTTCAGGCAGGCCGACGTGTCTCTTTTTCACGAGTTTCGCCCACCGCCGGATGGGGGGGGCCATCAATTCCTGCGGGCATTGTGGGGAGAGCTCGAGCGACGCGGCCTCCGCGTCGAAAACAACACGATATCGGGGACGACGCGCGCCTGCCTGTACAACTCGTTCAATTTCGACTTCGACCGCCTGCGGCGCTTTCGGCGAGCCGGCTGCCGAATGGTCCATCGGGTCGATGGCCCCATCGGCGCCTACCGGGGCTGGGACGACGGCAGCGACCGGCGCATCTGGCAGATCAACCAGGATCTGGCCGATGCGACGATCTTCCAGTCGAGCTACAGCCTGTACAAGCACGTCGAGCTGGGATACGTGCTCAAGTCGCCCCATGTGATCATGAACGCGGCCGACCCACACGTCTTTCATCCGCACGGGCGAGTTGCCCTCGACCGTCGGCGCAAGATCCGGCTGATCTCGGCGAGCTGGTCCGACAACCCGAACAAGGGCGCGGCGGTCTATCAGTGGCTCGACGCGCACCTGGATTGGGATCGATTCGAGTACACGTTCGTGGGACGCTCGCAGATCCCGTTCAAGCGGATCCGCATGCTGGCTCCCGTCCCGTCTGAGGAGCTGGCCGGGCTGCTCCGCCGGCACGACGTGTACATCACGGCCAGCCGGAACGACCCGTGCTCTAACGCACTGATCGAGGCGCTCTCCTGTGGCCTGCCGGCGCTCTACCTGGGGAGCGGCGGACACCCGGAGATCGTCGGCGAGGCCGGCTTTGGCTTCGCCGACGAGCAAGAGATCCCGGGCCTGCTCGACCGGCTTGTCGACGAGTATGAAGAGCGACGGACGCGAATCGCCCTGCCGACCTTGAGCGAGGTAGCCGACCGGTATCTGGCCGTGCTGGGGATCCAGCAGCACGAGGTGATGCCGTGATGCAGCAGGCTTGGAGAGCGGCGCCGGCGCCATTGCGAGCGATCGCGCGCCGGATCGGCGGGGGCATCCTGCGAACGGGAGCTCGACAGGTGGTGAGTCGCTGGAAGCCATACTCGCGGCTGTTTCTCGTAAGCGACTCTCCCATCTGGGTGATTTCGTGGGAGCTGCGCGAGCTGGCGACAATCGCCCGAAAGCTGGGCGTGCAAGTGGCGGACCCGGGCTGGCTGAGAAGTGCTCAGCGCCAGGCGGTCTTCTATGGCAGCCAGTTCGACTTCGGCCAGGAGCGATACGAGCAGGTGCACCGCGTGGGCATGGCCTACTTCCATGGCCGCCCCGGCACCGGCGTTCCGGAGTTCGACGAAACCTATTGCCAGCTCTGCAAGGATCACCATCGCATCGATCGCATCCAGGTCTCCCATCGGGAGATGCGGGACGTGGTGCTGAGCTCGGGCATCGCACCGGAGAAAGTCTTCCAGATCCCCATCGGGGTCAACCTGGCGTTCTTTCAGATGGCAACGCCGGAGTCCCGCCGGCGGCAGCGGGCACGGTACGGTATTCCGGAATCGGCGGTGGTGGTCGGCTCGTTTCAGAAAGATGGGGTCGGCTGGGGTGGAGGGCTCGAGCCAAAGCTGATCAAGGGGCCGGACATCTTCCTGAAAACACTGGAGATCCTGAAGCCGCGCCTGCCCGAGCTGTTCGTCGTGTTATCGGGCCCGGCGCGGGGCTACGTCAAGGCGGGGCTGGAGCGTCTGGGGATCCCGTACCGCCACTCCTTCCTGGAAAACTATCCTGAGGTGGGACAGCTCTTCCAGACACTGGACGTGTACGTCGTGGCCTCGCGGCAGGAGGGCGGGCCGAAAGCGGTGCTCGAGTCGATGGCCAGCGGCGTGCCGCTGGTGACGACGCGCGTCGGGCAGGCGATGGACCTGGTCCGGCACGGCGAGAACGGCTGGATGGTCGACGTCGAAGACGCCGAGGGGCTCGCGCACTGGGCCGAGCACGCCGTACGCCATCGAGAGAGCCTGGAAGGAGTAATCCGCCTCGCTCGCCAGACCGCCGAGGAGAACGCCTACGAAGCCCAGATCCCGCTCTGGCGGAGCTTGCTGCGCGGGTTCGTCGAGTGGGACGAATGAAACGGCTGCTGGCCCGTCTGCTCCGCAAGCTCCTCCAACGGCCGCGGGCGCGACAGGTTCGGCGGCGCGCCATCGAGTTCCTGGTGTGGGCCGAGCGCGACGCGCCGCCGCGCGACGCCGTCCGCTGGCTTCTGGGCATCCACGACGCGGTCGACCTGGCCATTGACCACCAGTGCCTTCGCTGGGGAGACGGCATTCACATCAAGCACGAGCTGATGACCGGGATCCATTCGTTCTTCTACGAACGGATCCCGGCCGGCGCCCATGTACTGGACGTAGGCTGTGGCCATGGCGCGGTCGCCTATGCTATCGCAACCCACGCAAAGGCGCACGTCGTCGGCGTTGACCTGAACGAACAGAGCATCGCCTTCGCGCGTGCGCACTTCAAGCACCCGGGCCTGCGGTTCGAGGTGGGAGACGTGACGAAGGATCTGGCCGTCGAGGGCGCGGACGTTGTGGTTCTTTCGAGCGTGCTGGAGCATCTGTCGGCCCGTATTGAGCTGCTCAGGACGCTCGTGCGCAGATTCGGGCCGTCTCTGTTCCTGATTCGCGTTCCGACGTTTGAACGCCACTACTATGCCGCCTTGAAGCGCGATCTGGGGCTCTTCCCGTACACCGATCCGACCCACCTGCTCGAATACTCGCCCGAGTCGTTTGCCGACGAGATGGATCAGGCCGGATTGGAGATCCGCCATCTGGAGGTCCGCTGGGGCGACATCTGGGCGGAATGCGCCCCCCGGCTTCCGAGCGCCGGGTCCGTCTCATGAACGCCGCGATCAAGAGCCTGCTCCGGCCCCTGAGCCGGCCGGTGCGCCGGGTGATCGATCGGGCTCGCCTGGCTCGACAGGCACAGAATATAGCCGGAGAGCTGGACCGGGCGCGCCGCGCGCCACGGCCGGCCGGAGAGCCGATGCGTGTTTCCTACGCGCACGCCGGCTTCCCACACGCGGTGCCGGGACCGGAGGCGGTCGTGAGCGGCGGCGCGGTCAAGTACCAGTACCTCCATCGGTGCCTGCCGCATGCCGGCTGGCAGTGCGACGTCCTCTATGCGGTGAGCAGCAGCCACTACGCCGATCTGGCGGCGCTCCTGCCGGCTACCCGGGCTCGGGGGATCAAGATGGTCTGGAATCAGAACGGAGCCTACATCCCGTTCTTCTACGGCGTCGAACGCGCACGGGCGGGCAACGCTGCGATGGCTCCCCTGCTCCACCGGGCCGACTACGTGCTCTACCAGAGCGCGTTTGCCCGTCTGGAGGCCGACCATTTCCTGGGCAAGCGGCAGGGGCCATCGGAGATCCTCTACAATGCCGTCGATACGACCATCTTCTCGCCGGGAGACGCCGTATCCCGGGAGGATCTCGTCTTGCTGGCTGCCGGCTCACACGATCATCGGAACCGGTTGCCGACGGCGGTCCAGACGCTGGCGGCGATCGGCAGGCGGCGGGTGAGGGCTCGGCTCATCGTCGCCGGCCGGGTCGCTCCTTCGATGATGGCCGAGGTGGCCGGTCTGGCGTCACGCCTTGGCGTCGAGGATCGAGTCGAATTCACGGGACCCTATACCCAGCAGATGGCGCCGGCGGTCTTCCGACGGGCGCACATCCTTCTGCACACCCAGTACTATGACGTCTGTCCAACCGTGGTGATCGAGGCGATGGCCTGTGGCCTGCCGGTCGTTTGCTCGAAGACCGGCGGGACTGCCGAGCTGATCGACGACGAGTCCGGCGCCGGTGTGCCGGCCGAGCTGGATTGGATCTGGGACATCCCACCCGATCCTGCTGAGCTGGCGGAGTGCGTCTTGACGGTGGCCGATGCGTTGCCCCGCTATTCCCAGGCCGCCAGAGAGCGGGCCGTCGAGCGTTTCGATCTGCGCCGCTGGCTCGACCGACACGTTCAGGTGTTCGAGATGCTGACCGAGAGATCGTCATGATCCGCATCGGCTTCGTCGGCTGTGGCGCCGTCGTCCAGAGCCTGCATCTTCCGGCAATTCGCCGTCTGGCCGGGGCAAGGGCGACGTGGCTTGTCGACGTTCAGGTCGATCGCGTGAAGGCGCTGGCCGCTGAGCATGGCATCTCGAACGTCACCGCCGAGTACGCGCAGGTGGCCGACGTCGACGCCGTGCTGATCGCGACGCCGCACTATCTGCACGCACCGATGGCTGAGTTCTTCTTGATGCGAGGAATCCACGTCCTCTGTGAGAAACCACTCGCGATCGCGGTGGCCGATGCCGAGCGGCTGGTGGGGATGGCAAAGGAACGAAGGCTGGTCCTGGCCGCGGGCGTCTTTCGCCGCTACTACCCGAACGCGGCCTTTGTCCGAAGGGCCATCCAGAGCGAATGGTTGGGCGCCGTGGAGCGGATCGACGCCGAGGAGGGCTGGCCGCACGACTGGGATGCGCAGTCACGCTTCATGCTGGAGCGCTGCAGGGCCGGCGGCGGGGTGCTCGTCGACACCGGTAGCCACACCCTCGACCGGGTCCTGTGGTGGTTTGGTAGCCCCGACGTGAGTCTGGAGTCGTACCGGGACAACTCGGCGAGTGGAGTCGAAACGGACTGTGAGGTCCGCTTCTCGGTTCCGTGGCGCAATCACCAGATCCCCGTCCGAGTGGAGCTGAGCCGAACCCGGAGGCTGCGAAACACGTTCCAGGTGATCACGTCCTTCGGCACGATGGAGTCGCCGGTCAACGCGCCTGACCAGCTCTGGTTCACCGATCGGCGACTCGGCCCGGAGCCGATACGGCTCGCCTTCGGCACCCGATCAGACGCCGAGGACCGGGGGGTACAGTCGTTCTTCGAGGCGCAGCTCTCCGACTTCTGCACGGCGATCAGCATGGGCGCCGATCCGTTGAATGCTGGAGCAACCGCCATCCCGGTCATTCGCTTGATTGCGTCCTGCTACGACGCGCGGCAGCCTCTGCCGGAGCCCTGGGTGGACTTCGGCCTGGACCAGAGGATACTCTTCCAGGAAGAGACGGTGACATGAGGCCTCGGCGCATCCTCGTCAGCGGGGCAGGCGGCTTCCTTGGCTGCCGACTGGTCGAGCGGCTGGTGTTGGGGGAGGGCATCCCGGTCAGGGCGATGGCTCATCGACCCGGCGGTGCCGTTCGGCTGGCGCGCTTGCCGGTCGAGATCGTCTGGGCGGACATCGCCGACGCGGCCGACGTCGAGCGGGCCATCGCGGGGTGTGACGTGGTCGTCCACTGTGCGTACGGCACAGCCGGCGGTCGGACGACCAGACGACAGATAACGGTCGACGGCACGCGGCTGCTCGCCGAAGCCGCCCTGGCCGGGGGCGTCCAGCGATTCGTGCATGTGAGCACCATCGTGGTCTACTCGTACTCACCGCCCGGACAGGTCGATGAACGGACCCCCTTTGTCCGCTCTGGCGATACCTACTGCGATGACAAAATCGATGCAGAGGAGAGCATCTGGAGGCTGATTCGGCAACGGAATCTGCCGGCAACCGTCTTGCGGATGGGCCACATCTATGGCCCCTTCTCGGCGCCGTGGACGGTCACCCCGCTCTCCCACATTCGGGACGACTACGTCACACTGGTCGACGGCGGGCATCACGCGTCGAACGCCGTGTTCGTCGACAACGCCGTCGAGGCGATCCTGCGTGCGATTCGAGAGGAGGCAGCGGTCGGCGAAGCGTTCTTCGTGACCGACGACCAGGTGAGCTGGCGGACCTGGTACGAACACTATGCCGCCTGGTTGGGCGGGACGCCGCTCCATTCGGCGAGCTCGCCGGAGCTGGCGGCGATGCTCCGTCCTTCGCTGCTCGAAAAGGCGCGCGCAGTCGGCCAGGATACCTGGTCGAGTATTGTCTTGCCATCGGCGGCGTTCGCCTGGCAACGGGTCTTGAAGACGGATTCCCTGTGGCCGCTGGTCGACGCGATCCGGTTGCGGACCCCCAGGGCTGTGCGCAGCCGAGTGAAGCAACGGCTGTTCCGGTCGTCGACCGCGGGAACAGACCCGGCGGACTATCCGCCACGAGACGAGCGTCGGTTCCCGCCGGCGGGGCTCCTGGAGATCTATGCCGGTCGGACGGCGTTCGCCAACGACAAGGCGAAGCAACTGCTCGGCTTTGGCCCGATGGCGAGCTTCGACCAGGCCATGCGGACCACGGAGCGATGGGCGCGCTGGGCACGGCTGGTGTAGGGGGGATCCGTGGGGGGACCAGGAGACGAGAGATCGGTGATCCCGGGGCTGGTCAGCGTGATCATTCCTACCTACAACCAGGCGCAGTACGTTGGCCAGGCCATCGAGAGCGCGCTGGGCCAGACGTACGGCAACACGGAGATCATCGTCGTCAACGACGGGTCGACCGACGAGGCCTTCGACGTCGTGGCGCGGTACGGCGAGCGGGTTTGCCAGTTGGTCCAATCGAATGCTGGCCTGGCCGCCGCCAGGAACAGCGGCATCCGCCGGGCGCGGGGCGAGTACATCGCCTTTCTCGATTCCGACGACGTGTGGCTGCCGGGGAAGCTGGCAGCGCAGATGGCCGTCCTGCGGGCGATGCCGGACGCCGGGCTCGTCTATGCCGGGTACTACCTGGTCGATGCCGATCTGTGCATAGTGGGCCAAGCGCGGGTGACAGGACTCTTCCCCCCGCGACCGCGACGGCTCCCGGGCACAGGCGCCGACCGCCAGGCTGTAGCGAGCCCGGGAGATGCTTCGCTGCGGCTCAGCATGACAGATCGCAGCACGACAGAGCTCCCACGAGCTCCCACGAGCTCCTACGAGTTTCTACGAGCTCCCACGAGCTCCTACGAGTTTCTACGAGCTCCCACGCCCGGCTCCATCCGGTGTGTGCTGCCCAGAAACGAGATCGGCGTGCTGACCGTGATGGTGCGCGCCGTCTGGCTCGATCGGGTCGGCCTGTTCGAGCCGGGGCTCTCGCCCAGCGCCGACTGGGACCTCTGGATCCGGCTTGCTCTGGCAGGCTGCCCGTTCGCCGCCGCGGCCGAGCCCCTCGCCCTCTACCGGATCCACGCGGCCAACATGTCCTCGAACCCGCAGCGGATGACCGCCGATTCGTTCGCCACACTGGATCGGGCGTTTGCGCACCCTGCGGCGGGCGTCCTCGGCGAGGCGCTGAAGCTTGCCAGCGTTCGAGAGCAGCACCTCCTGGCCAGCCTGCGCTACGAGGCGGCCGGGAACGAGGAGAAAGCCGCCGATCATCTCCGGGAGGCGCTGGCCCTGGCACGACGCGAGGTCGATCCGTTCGACCTGGCGGCGCGCTACGCCCACTGGTCGCCGTTGCCGTCGGCCGTCTCGGATGATCTGGCGGATCGGCGGCTTCGCCGTCTGCGGGACACCATTGCGGCCCTGCGGTCCGGCGAGGCGCCGGCGGCCGATGAGACGCTGGCGCGGGTGGAAGCGGCAGCCCTCCTGGTCATGGCGAAGCTCGCCCTTCGCCGCAGCCCCCGCCATTCCGCACGTCTGCTCAGAACGGCCATCGGCACGGCTCCCGCGATCCTGCGCGATCCGCGCCTCTACGGGTCCGCCATCGGCCGGCTGAGCTCCCGCCTGGGCCGACTAGCAGGAGATCGAGCGCAACAGACGAAAGGAGAACGGTGATGGGGCTTTTCGAGGTCCGACAGTGAAGCCCGCTCCCGACGAAGGTCCGGTGGAGCTGCGGCCCTGGACGGTGCTGGACGCCGAGCACCTGCTTTCGGCGCCGCCCTGGCTGGAGGTGTACCGAGAGCAGGTTCAGCTCCCCGGGGGCCGCGTCCTGGACGATTTCTACCGGGTCGTCATGCCGGAGTTCGCGGTGGTCGCGGCGGTGACGCCCGACGGCCAGTTGGTAATGGTGCGCGGCTACCGCCACGGACCGCGACGGATTGTCCTCAGCGCGCCGGCGGGTCTGGTCGAGCCGGGCGAGACGCCGCTGGCAGCCGCTCAGCGCGAGCTGCTGGAAGAGACCGGCTACGCTGCAACCGACTGGACCTCCCTCGGGCGCTTCGTCGTCGACAGCAATCGCCAGGGCGGCACCGCCCACATCTTCCTCGCCAGACAGGCGAGGCCGGTGACTGCCGGCAACCAGGACGACGACACCGAGATCGTCCAGGTCGAGCTGCTGGACCCCAGGCAGTTCGGGCAGGCGATCCATCGGGGCGAAATCGCCCTGCTCGCTTCGGCCGCCGCCATCGCACTTGCACTGACGGTGGGACTGGAGTAAGCTCGCCCCCAACCCCAAACCAGGAACCACAAACCACAAACCACAAACCCGTCATTGCAGCATCGGCAACCGCACCGTCGCCGTTGTCCCCTTCCCCCGCTCGCTGGTGAGGCTGATGCTGCCGCCGTGCTGCTGGGCAATCCATTCGGCGATCGGCAGGCCCAGTCCCGTTCCACCAGGATCGGGCGCTCGGGCCGGATCGGCGCGGTAGAAACGCTCGAAGACGTGGGGCAGGTCTTCAGGCGAGATCCCGATCCCGGTGTCCTGGACGACGACGATCGCGACCGGGCTGTGCTGCTGAAGGCCAAGCGTGACCTGCCCACCCGCCGGCGTGTACTTGAGCGCATTGTCGAGCAGGATGAGGAGCAGTTGCTTCAGCCGGTCCGGGTCGCCCTCGACCAGAGTGGGATCGATCCGGTCGAGCTGAATCTGCTGGCCCCGCGCCAGATGGCGGGCGTCGCCGAGCGCGTCGAGCAGCACCCGGTCCAGCTCGACCCGCCGGCGGCGCAGCGGCACGCCGGCGTCGGCCCGAGCCAGCGCGAGCAGATCCGCCACCAGGTGCGCCAGGCGACGGGCCTCCCGGCAGGCTTCATCGATGGCCTCTCGCTGCTCGGCGGGTGCCATCTCCGGTCGGCGCTCGAGGAGCTCGAGGTTGGCCTGGATGGCGGTGAGCGGCGCCCGCAGCTCGTGGCTGGCGTCGGCGACAAAGCGCTGCTGGGCATGGTACGCCTGCTCCAGGCTGGACAACATCTCGTTGAACGTCGCCGCCAGCCGTCCCAGCTCATCGCCGCGGGTTCCCACGGGAACCCGCTGGGCAAAGCTGCGGGACCGCGCAATGGCGCCGGCCGTCTGGGTCAGCAACGCGACCGGCCGCAGCGCGCGGCCGGCGATCAGCCCGCCGCCGACCAGGGTGATGACGGCGCCGATCAGGGTGAGCACCGGCACCAGCCGGCGAAAGGTCTCGACCGCGGCGTCGGTCCCGCCGAGCGGCGTCGCCGCCAGGAGATAGCCGGCCATTCCGTCGACCGGCACGGCGTAGAGCCGCCATCGACTGCGGTCCGAGCCGGGGATCAGGCCGAAGGCACCGCGGCCCGAGTCCACGGTCGCGAACGGCGGTGCCAGCCCGACGATCGCGTCGAAGGCCGGGCCGGACGGGCGGGCCAGCACCTCGCGGGGGTCGACGGCGGGCAGCAGGCCGGCATTCGGCGAGGCGGCCAGCACGTCGCCGTTGGGTCCGTGGACTCGCACGGCCACGTTCGGCAAGATCGGCGTCGAGAGCATTGCCGTCAGCTCGTGGGACGTCTGCTGCACGGTGTATGCCCCGACGACGTGCTCGACGGCTCCCACGAGCGACCGATCCACCTGATCGTAGAGCGCCCGGCTGTGGGCAGCATAGGCCAGCAGGCTCACCGCCATGATGACGAGACCCGTCAGGCTGCCGTACCAGAGCGCCAGTCGTAGGCGAAGAGACATCGATAGAAGCGTCCATCGGACACGGCGACAGGATCGCTGGGCCATTCAGGATTCCCGGAGGACGTAGCCGGCTCCGCGCAGCGTGTGGATCAGGCGCGGCTCATCTGCCGCTTCGAGCTTCTGCCGGAGCTGCTTGACGTACACCTCCAGCACGTTGGTGTTGCCGCCGAAGTCATAGCCCCAGACCCGGTCCATCAGGAAGTCCTTCGGCAGCACCCGCCGGGGATGCTCCAGGAACTGGCGGAGCAAATCGTATTCGGTGCTGGTCAGGTCGATCTCGCGGTCTCCCCGCCGGGCGCGACGCGTGCCGGTATCCAGGCTGAGGTCGGCGAAGCGGAGCACGGGCGGGCGGTCGGCCTCGCGCCGCCGGAGCAGCGCCCGCACCCGCGCCAGGAGCACTTCGAAGGTGAAGGGCTTGACGACGTAGTCGTCGGCTCCGCGCTCGAGCCCCTGAACCTGATCGGCGGGCGCATCTCGCGCCGTCAGCAAGAGAATTGGGAGCTGGACGTCGGCCGCGCGGAGCCGGTCGAGCACCTGGAGGCCGTCCAGGCCGGGCATCATGACGTCGAGAATCACCAGGTCCGGGGGGCGGTCGCGTGCGATGGCAAGCCCCTCGCTCCCTGAGCCCGCTGTGTCCACCGCAAAGCCCTCGTACGCCAGGCCGCGCTTGAGGACGCTGAGCACGGCCGGATCGTCGTCGACGACCAGAATGCGCTGCATCGGCCTACCGGTCGCCCCTCATGCCGGATTGCTCAGCCGCCGACGCTCCAGATCGACCTGCGGGCAGGCCAGGCTGCCAGGGCAAGAGCCGCGACGAGCATTCCGACGGCGACGAGCTGCGCCTCCTGCAGGCCCCAGAGCCAGACCGTCTCGGTCCGGAAGAAGCTCACGGCGAACTTGCCGGCCGCGTACAGGCCGAGATAGAGCGCAAAGAGCTGACCATCGGCGACCAGGCGACGGCGAAGCGACCAGAGCACGGCAAAGATGGCCAGATCCCAGATCTGCTCGTAGAGGAAGACCGGCTGGTAAGCCACGCCGCGCTCGGGCGCCATCGCCATAGGGTTCAGGTACATGATCCCCCAGGTGCCGCCGGTCGGGCCGCCCAGCGCATCGCCCGTCACGAGGCACCCAAAGCGGCCGATGGCCTGTCCGAGCACCAGCCCCGGCGCGATGGCGTCAAAGAGACGGCGAATGGGCAGCCGCTGCCGCCGGGCAGCCAGACCGCCCCCCACCGCCCCGCCAAGGATGGCGCCGAGAATGGCCAGGCCGCCGTTCTGAAATGCGAGGATCTGTCCCGGGTTCGCCGCGTAGAACTCCCAGCGATCGATCACGTGGAGCAAGCGAGCGCCGGCCAGCCCGCCGACGACGACCCACGGCGCAAGGTCGGAAACCGGCTCGGTCGGCAGGCCCCGGCGCCGGGCCTCCCGCAGCGTCAGCCCGAACCCGACGAGCAGACCGGCAGCCACGGCAAGGCCGTACCAGGAGACCGCCAGCGGCCCCAGGTGGACCAGCACCGGGTCGAGGTCGACGGCCAGGACCGCACCGTCGAGCTTCAGGCCGCTGCTCAGCGCGACGAGCGCCCCGACGACGGCAAGGACGACAAGGAGACGAAGCATGCTCAATATCATCCGGCGACCGCCAGCAGTGTCAGCGTCAGCGTCGGCGTCTCGGGACTATCGGTCTGGAGCACGATCTCGAAGCGATGGGGGCCACCCATGCCGGCGTGCATGATAAAGGGATAGGTCATCCAGGTCTTCTCGCCAGGCTTGATCACCGTCGAACCGACGGTTGGCCTGGCCGGTCAGCAGCCCTCCAGCGTCTTGACCTCTGGCGCGGCGATCAGCTTGATCGGGCGACCACCGGCGTTGACGAGCTCGTAGCGGGCCTGGACTTCCCGGTCGAATGGGACGCGGCCCAGGTCGACCACCTCCGTGCTGGCCACCAGCCGTCCGGGCGTGTTGGCATCGACCGCCGGTTGGCCGGTAGCTACCGTCTGCTGGCCGGTGGCCGGCGCGGCTCGGTCGGCGCCGGCAGGCGGCAGGTCTGCCCGCGGCCAGAGCGCAAAGGCCGCCACCGCCACGATCGCCAGAGCGCCGAGGCCCAGCACCAGCGCCAGACGTCCCGTCGGCCGCGGTGGCGGCGGTGCGGGTTGACGACGTCGTTTCATGCATGCCTCCCCAAGTGAGAATGGCCGAGGTCAACAGATCGCCCGCTGTAGTTTACCATAGGCGCGACGCCAAAGGCTCAAGGTTCAAGGTTCCGAGGCGCTCCCCGGTCGCTCCACCGTGAACCCCGTCCCCTCAACCGTGAACCCTCAACTGTGAGCCTCGAACCCCGCCGACCACCTGGCGCAGCAGGTAGGCGGCGCCGACCAGGTTCATGGCGATACCCAGCCACAGCAACGGCGTCTTGTAGGCGTTCAGGAAGATTGCAGCGCCAGAGAGCCCGAGAATCGGCAGCACCTCCGTCAGGTGATGAGCACAGCAGGCGAGCATCGCGGTGGTGCTGGTGCCGGTGCTGGTCGCCACACCGCCCATTCCTGCGTGGGCATGACGCGTCCGGAGGTACGTAAAAAGCCCCACCTGCGTGCCGAATCCTGCCGCGATGGCGGCGACGAACCAGCGGTCTTCGGCGAGCTGCTGGAGGGCATGGTCCCAGCCCTGGGCAAGAGTGATGATCCCAAGGTAAAAGGCGAGCAGACCGGCGACGGCGGCGAGGCCGAGCACGATCGGCCGCCACGGCAGGCGAATCCCGACAGCAGCTCCGGGCTGTTCGAGCGCGTAGCCGGCTTCGGCTACAGCGTGCTTGATGGCTTCGACCATCCCCGCTGAGGGATCGAGTCGGACCGTCGCCGAGGCGCTCCCCAGATCGACCTCGGCCGAGCGGACGCCCGGCACAGCGGCGATGGCGGTCCGGACGTGTCGGACGCAGGAGTCGCAGGTCATCCCGCGAACGGCGAACCGCTCGACGACGTCGACGGAGCCGGCCGTCAGAGCTTCCATCGGAACGTCCTTTCCGGCACGCCGGCCACGTTGCGGATGATGAGCTCGACTGTTTGCGGCCCGGGTCCCAGCACCGGCGAGCCGTCGTCGGCCGTCGCCGGGAACGTGAGATTCCCGCTGCGGTGGTGGCCGTCCTTCGGTGCATCCCAGCCGGTCGGCGACACATCGCGCCCCTGGCCGGTCCGGAGGACGGAGAGCTGTCGGAGGTCGTACCCGTCCAGGTCGACCGCGTGGGTATCCATCACGACCACAAAGACCGGCCCTGCGTCTGGCCCCGCCCACGTCGCCTGGATCGTAACCTGGCCGGCCTCGCTCGTCTGGGTCAGGGCAGCCGACCGGTCGCCCTCGGACTTCATCGCGGCAGCCGCACTACCCTTGCCCTCTGGCGTCGCAGCGCTGGTCTGGCCGGCCGTCGCATCGGGGCGCGGCGCCGCACCGCACCCTGCCAGCGCCAGGACCGCCGTCAGCCCGACGGCAGCCACCGTGCGGGGGAGCCAGCCGGCCTTGCGACCACCGTATTCTCTTGAAACCATTCTGTGCCTCCCAGGTGGATGCACCGACACGTACCGTAGTAGCCTGCCACACTGATTCTGATGGATGCGGCTTGCCGGTGTCAGGCGTCAGGCGTCATTCCGTCAGCTTTCGGCGGGCGCTGCCCATCAATACCACTGTGGTGTTTCGGTAGGTTGCGCGAGTTTCCAGGCACCCATAGTGAACATACCGGCTCGTCCTGAGCGCGCCCTGAACGGCGCCTGAGGGCTGGCTGAGGAAAGCGGCCGGCCGGCAGACAGAGCGACGTCGTGCCGGCGGGCGGCTTGAAACCGGCGCGGGATCGCGGTTTACTACCGGCATGACAGAACCTCTCCTGGTGCCGGCGACCATCCGCCGCATCCTGGTCATCCGTCTGGGCGCCATCGGCGACATGGTAATCACGCTGCCGGCCCTCCAGGCGCTCCGACGCTCGTTCTCTGATGCCTGGATCGACCTCGTCGCCAATCCGATCCCGGCCAGCTTCGTCGTCGGCCGCGGGTTGGTCGACCGGTTTGCGCCGTACGATGTGGCGGTGGCTGCGGGCATCGACTCCGGCAGGAGTCCGAACGAGCAATGCGCCGGCGGGAACAGGGCGGGCGCCGGCTCTTGTCAGGCCGATCACTACGACCTTGCCGTTCTGTGGGTCGGCGATCCGCGGGCGGCGCTCCTCGGCAGGCTGGCCGAGCTGCGCTGGCGCCACGCCGTCGTCTGCGACCCGCTGGGACAGGCGGCGGGTGGGCCGCTCCACGCCGCCGACCGGCTGCTGGCATCAATCGGAGCGATGGATCGGTCGCCGGCGCCGGCTCAGCCGGCCGAGGCCGGCCCCGCTCCATCGGTCACGCCGGCGGCGATACCGCGCTTCTTCCCGACCCACGCCGAGCGTGTCGAGGCGCGGGGTGTCCTGAATCGGCTCGGCCTGGCGCCGGGCGTCAGCGGTCGTCGGCTGATTGCCATCCATCCGGGCAGCGGCGGCGCGCGGAAGAACTGGCCGGCCGAGCGGTTTGCAGCGGTCGCCGACGCGCTGTTGCGGCGGGGCGAGTCGGTGCTGATCGTCGCCGGCCCGGCCGACGGGGAAGCGGTCGGCCAGGTTGAGCGTCGGCTCTGGCAGTGGCGGCGTTCGGATCAACTCGCACAGATCCCCCTCCTGCCGCTCCCCGTCCTCGCCGCCACGCTGGAGCAGGCCGACGCCTACCTCGGCAACGATTCCGGCGTCAGCCACCTCGCCGCGGCCGCCGGCACGCCGACCGTCGCCATCTTCGGCCCCACCGATCCGGCGATCTGGGCGCCGCGCGGCCGGCGGGTCCGGGTCCTCCGATTCGCGTTGCCGGGCGAGCCGGCCGGCCGCCAGACCGCAGATCAGGCGGAGGTGGCGGAGGTCATGCGGGCGCTCGATGCGGCGCTCGATGTCGCTGGCGGTCCGTATGGTATCATAGGGAGAGGCGAGGGGCCGGGGCCTGAGATGGCAGAAAACTGATCTCGAAGGGAGAACGCCATGCAGTTGCGGAACAAGCGGATTGCGGTGCTCGTCGAGAACGAGTACGAGGACCTGGAGCTCTGGTATCCGACCATCCGGATGCGGGAGGAGGGCGCCGACGTCGTCCTCGTAGGAACCGGCTCGGCCGAGAGCTATCAGGGCAAGCACGGCCTGCCGTGCAAGCCGGAGGTGGCGGCCAGCCAGGTGAGCGCGCGGGATTTCGACGCCGTGATCGTCCCGGGCGGCTATGCGCCCGACCGGCTCCGCCGGTATCCGGCGGTGCTCCAGCTCGTTCGGGAGGCGTACGGCCAGGGGAAGCCTGTCGCGGCCATCTGTCACGCCGCCTGGGTGCCAATCTCGGCCGGCATCATGCGAGGGCGGACCGCCACTTGTGTCAGCGCCATCAAGGACGACGTCATCAACGCCGGCGCCACCTACGTCGATCAGGAGGTCGTCGTCGACGGCAACCTGATCACCTCGCGGACGCCGGCAGATCTCCCTGCGTTCTGCCGGGCGATCATCGCCTCGGTGGCAGGAGCCGGCGAGCGGCGGGCGGCTCATGGGTGATGCCCGACTGCGCTGCACGCGCTGCGGCCGCACCTATCCCGTGGACGAACGGCGCGTCCAGTGCATCTGCGGCGGACCGCTCCAGGTGAGCGCACAGCGGATCTTCCCGCGGAGGGCGATTGCCGGCCGCCCGCCGAGCCTCTGGCGCTACCGGGAGGCCATCGCTCTGCCGGCGGAAAGCCCCATCGTCAGCTTCGGCGAGGGAATGACGCCGCTGGTCCCCGGCCGCTGGGCCAATCTGGACGTGTACCTGAAGCTGGACTATCTCTTTCCCACCGGGTCGTTCAAGGACCGCGGCTCGGCCGTCGTCGCGAGCTGGCTTTCGGGCCAGGGGATTCAGCATGTCGTCGAGGACTCCTCGGGCAACGCCGGCGTGTCGCTGGCGGGCTACTGCGCTCGCGCTGGCATCCGGTGCGACGTCTATGCGCCGGCGACGGCGGCTCGGGCCAAGCTCGTCCAGATTCGGGCGCACGGCGCCCGGCTCGTCGCCGTTCCCGGCAGTCGGGACGACACCACGCGCGCCGTCGAAGCGGCGGCGCGCGAGACCTTCTACGCCAGCCATAACCGCCTGGCGTTCTTCCTGGAAGGGGCCAGGACGTGGGCGTTCGAGGTCTGGGAGCAGCTCGGCTGGCAAGCGCCGGACGCCGTCGTCGTTCCGGCCGGCGCGGGCAGCGTCGTCCTGGGCGCCGCCATCGGCTTCGGCGACCTTCTGGGCGCCGGCGAGGTCGACCGGCTCCCCCGAATCTACGGAATCCAGTCCGAAGGCTGCATGCCGATGGCTCAGGCGTACACCCAGGGGCTGGTGGAAGCCGCGCCGGTCGAGCAGCGCGAGACGGCGGCGGAAGGGATCAGGATCGCCCGGCCGTTCCGGGATCGGGAGCTGCTGGCCGCCGTCCGGGCCAGCGGCGGCGCCTTCCTGGCCGTGCCGGAGGACGAGATCTGGTCGGCGGTCGCCGGACTGGCGGCCGGCGGCTTCTTCGTCGAGCCGACGAGCGCGGTGGCGGCGGCGGGTCTCAGCCGTCTGGCCGCAGCCGGCGCGGTCCAGCCCGGCGAGCGCGTCGTGCTGTTCCTCTCCGGCTCCGGCCTGAAGGCCGCGGATCGGATTGCCGCGAAGCTGGGTGACGTGGTGTCCTAGCGGTTCCGAGAGACAACGAACCGCCAGGACGCCAAGATCGCCAAGGAAGACGCCAAGAATATCGGTTGGTCGTTTGGTCAAACCCTGCGCAGGTCGCTCCAGGTGCGGGAGAAGCAGGCCGGAGCAGCTTCCCAAAGGATTGACCACGCAAGAGCAGAGCCTTCTTGACGGTCCTGGCGTCCTGGCGGTTCGGTCTCCTGCACGGCTCGGGGCTCTTACCTGGCCGCCTAGGCGGCGGCTGTGGCGTTCAGGCGCCGCTGGAGGCGGGACTTCTTGCGGTCGGCGGTGTTGGCGTGGATCACGCGCTTACCGGCGGCCTTGTCGAGCCTGCTCATCGCCATGATCGTCGCTTGCTGGGCAGCTTCGACGTTGCCGGCCGCGATGAGCGTCTCGGCCTTCTTGATGTAGGTCTTCAGCGCGCTGCGAACGGGCTTGTTGCGCTGCCGGCGGCGCTCCGAGGCACGCCATTGCTTCAGTGCAGATTTCGTATTCGCCAAGGGATCCGGTCCTCCTGTTGAGGGAACTTCCGAGCGATCAAGAGATCGACGAGCACAAGCCCCATTCTATCCCATGACCGGCTCGTTTGTCCAGAAGCAGCCGGCATGATAGAATGCCCGTAGTTGGCGCTCCATTGGGGGAGAATGGCCCAGGCACAACATCGACGGCTGGCGCTGGCGACGGCTATCCTGATGACCTCGTTTGTCGCCAGTCGGGTGCTCGGCTTGGGCCGCGAGATGGT
>JACQGW010000220.1 GCA_016199325.1 Chloroflexota bacterium | reverse complement strand
GGCCTGCGCCAGGTCCTCGAGCTGGCCGGGCAGCCGGCCGACCGGCTCCAGACGGCGATCCACGGCACGACGCTCGCCACCAACGCGATCATCGAGCGGAAGGGCGACCGGACGGCCCTCGTCACGACGAAAGGCTTCCGGGACGCCGTCGAGATCGCCCGCGAGCACCGCTTCGACATGTACGACATCTTCCTCGACCGGCCCCGGCCCATCGCGCCCCGCCACCTCCGCTTCGAGCTGGACGAGCGGCTGCTCGCCGATGGCACCGTGTACCGTCCCGTCGACCCGACCGAGGTGCGCGCCCTGGCCCATCGGCTCCGCGCCGCCGGCGTCGAGGCCGTCGCCGTCTGCTTCCTCCACTCCTTCCAGAACCCCGCCCACGAGCGCCAGGTCGGCGCGCTCCTCGCCGAGCTTCTCCCGGGCGTCCGCCTGTCGCTCTCCTGCGACGTCGTCGGCGAGATCCGCGAGTACGAGCGGACCTCCACAACTCTCGCCAACGTCTACGTCCAGCGAGTGATGGCCCAGTACCTCGACCGGATCGCGGGCGAGCTGCTCGCGCTCGGCTCGCCCGCCAGGCTGCTCATCATGCTCTCGTCCGGCGGCGTCTGCACCGTCGACACGGCTCGCCGGTTCCCCGTCCGCCTCATCGAGTCCGGCCCCGCGGCCGGCGCCCTCGCCGCCGCCCACTTGGGCCGCCTCGTCGGCCGGCCAAACCTGCTCTCCTTCGACATGGGCGGCACCACCGCCAAAGCCTGTCTCATCGAGCAGGGCCGCCCGTTCGTCACCACCGAATTCGAGATCGACCGCGTCTATCGGTTCAAGAAGGGCAGCGGCCTGCCCATCAAGGCGTCGGCCATCGACATGATCGAGATCGGCGCCGGCGGCGGCTCCATCGCCCGCGTGGACCAGTTCGGCCTCGTCAAGGTCGGCCCCCAGAGCGCCGGCGCCCAGCCCGGCCCGGCCTGCTACGGCCAGGGCGGCCGGCAGCCCACGGTCACCGACGCCGACCTCGTCCTCGGCTACCTGGACCCGACCTTCTTCCTCGGCGGCCAGATGCGCCTGGACGTCGCCGCCGCCGAGCGCGCCATCGCCGAGCACGTCGCCGCGCCGCTCGGCCTGGGCGTCGTCGAGGCGGCCTGGGCCATCCACCAGCTCGTCAACGAGAACATGGCCGGCGCCGCCCGCATCCACGCCGTCGAGCGGGGCAAGGACGCGCGCAGCTTCCCGCTCTTCGCCTTCGGCGGCGCCGGACCCGTCCACGCGTATCGGGTCGCCGAGATCCTGGGGCTGAAGGAGATCCTCTGCCCGTTTGCCGCCGGCGTCGGCTCCACCGTCGGTTTCCTCGCGGCCCCGCTCGCCTTCGACTTCGTCCGCTCCTCCTACGGCCTCCTCGACCGCCTCGACTGGCCCGCCGTCGGTGCGCTCTACGCCGAGATGGAGGCCGAGGGCCGCCAACTGCTCGCCGACTCCGGTGTGCCATCGGACCAGATCACGGTTGAGCGGACCGCCGACATGCGCCTGTTCGGCCAGGCGCACCAGATCAACGTACCCATCCCGCCCGGCCCGCTTGGTCTGGAGCGCTACGAGCAGGTGCTCGCCGGCTTCGAGGACGTCTACCGCGCCCTGTACAAGCGAACCTGCCCCGGCGTCGCCGTCGAAGCCATGAGCTGGCGCGTCCTCGTCTCGGGACCGCCGCCCCAGCTCGCCCTGCGGCGCAATGGCGCCGCGCCCACCGGCGCCGTTGCGCCAGCGGACGCGGCGCTCACAGGCGCCCACCGCGCTCTCCGCAGGAACGACCCCGGCGATCTCCGCAGGGGCGACCCCCCGTGGTCGCCCTCCGGGGACGACGCCGCCGCCTCGACAGGTGACGCTCGCAAGGGCGAGCGCCCCGCCTACTTCCCCGAGCTCGGCGGCTTCCGGCCGATCCCGGTCTACGACCGTTACCGCCTGCGTCCCGGCGCCCGGCTGAGCGGCCCGGCCATCGTCGAAGAGCGCGAATCCACCGTCGTCCTCGGCCCCCGCGCCACCGCAACCATCGACGACTATCTCAACCTGCTGGTCCAGCTCAATGATTGAGAACCGTGGATTCCGAACCCCAGACCCTGGACCCTGGACCCCAAACCCGCCCCGGGAGGTGACCGTGGTTTCGTCGTCCATCGATCCCCTGACCCTTGAAGTCTTCTGGAGCCGGCTGATCGCCGTCGTCAACGAGCAGGCCGCCTCCCTCATCCGGAGCGCCTTCAGCCCCACCGTCGCCGAGGCCGGCGACATCTCGGCCTGTGCCTTCGACACCCGCGGCTATATGATCGCCCAGGCCGTCACCGGCACGCCGGGGCACATCAACTCGATGGCCCGCTGTATCCAGCACTGTCTGGACGCCTACCCGGCCCACACGCTGGAGCCCGGCGACGTCCTCATCACCAACAACCCCTGGCAGACCTCCGGCCACTTTCACGACGTGACGGTCGTCACGCCCATCTACCGCGGCCGCGAGCTCATCGCCTTCTTCGGCAACATCTGCCATCTGGCCGACATCGGCGGCCGCCAGTTCTCCGCCGACGCCGTCGAGCTCTTCGAGGAGGGGCTCCACATCCCCATGACGAAGCTCTTCGCCGCCGGCAAGCCCAACGAGGAGCTCTTCAAGATCATCCGCGCCAACGTCCGCGCGCCCGACGCCGTCGTCGGCGACCTCTACGCCATGACCGCGGCCAACGACGTCGGCGGCGAGCGGCTCCTCGAGTTCATGGACGAGTTCGGCCTGACCAGCATCATCCCGCTGGCCGACGAGGTCATCGCCCGCTCGGAGCGGGCGATGCGCGAGGCCATCGCCCGCGTCCCCGACGGCGTCTACTGCAACAGCGTGACGATGGACGGCTACGACGAGCCGGTGACGCTCGCTGCGACCATCACCGTTCGCGGTGACGAGATGCATGTCGACTACACCGGCACCTCGCCTCAGAGCGACCACGGTATCAACGTCGTCATGAACTACACCGAGGCGTACACGACTTTCGGCGTCAAGTGCGCCCTGGCACCCGAGGTGCCCAACAACGAGGGCAGCTTCCGGCCGCTCACAATCACGGCTCCCCCGGGCAGCATCCTCAACTGCCGGCCGCCTGCACCGGTCGCCGCCCGCCACATCGTCGGCCAGTGGCTGCCCCTCGTCGTCCACGGCGCGCTCGTCCGGGCCATCCCCGGCCAGGTCCTCGCCGAGGGATCCTCGAACCTCTGGAACGTCCAGTTCAACGGCTACGACGACCAGGGCAGCCGCTTTACGATGCTCTTCTTCAACTCCGGCGGCACAGGCGCCCGACCCACCAAGGACGGCCTCTCCAGCACGGCCTTCCCCTCGGGCGTCCAGGGCGTGCCGGCCGAGATCGTCGAAGCGCGGTCGCCCCTCATGATCGTCAAGCGCGAGTTCCGGATCGATTCGGGCGGCCCCGGCCGCTTCCGCGGCGGTCTCGGCCACTGGCTCGTCATCCGCGGCATCCGCGCAGGCAAGCCCTACCGTTTCTCGCCCTTCTGCGATCGGACGAACAACCCGGCGCGCGGCCTCGGCGGCGGCCTGCCGGGCGCCCCCGGCGTCTACTCCCTGAGCCACGGCCAGCGGCCCAATCCCAAGGCGACGATCTGGGTCGACCCCGGGACCGAGATCGTGCTGGGCCTGCCCGGCGGCGGCGGCTTCTACGACCCGCTGGAGCGCGACCCCGAGCTCGTCCGCGCCGACGTCCTGAACGAGCTCGTCTCGGTCGAGCGCGCCCGCCAGGACTACGGCGTCGTCCTCGACGACTCCCTCGAAATCGACCAGGCGGCGACCACCCAGGCGCGCGCAGCCCGAAAGGAGGCGAGCCAATGACCCTGCGTCACCGGGGAACTGTACGACGAACAACACCGAACACAACGAACCGCAGAGGCGCAGAGGACGCAGAGACGACGCAAAGAACAGACGAACAAGACCGCTGTATTCTCTGCGATCCCCTCTGCGTTCTCTGCGCCCCTGCGGTTCGTTCTCCGTCGGAGCCGCGCTAATGCCCGACCCGCTTGGCGTCCTCCAGACCACCCGCCCCGTCGTCGAGCGGGCGCGCACCGTCCGCATCGACCCCGCAGCCGTCGAATCGCTGGCGGCCCGGTTCGTGCGGGAGGAGTTGCGCCCGCCGGCCTGGGATCAGGAGATCCATTTCGACGACGGCACCTGGCGGACGGCCAACTACGTCGTGGCGCTGGACGCCCTGAACTTCTGCTTCTGGGGCGAGCCCAGGTGGACCGTGGTGCTCGACGGCCGCCGGCTGAACGGCTACTGGGCGCTGGCGGTGGCGGTCAAGCGGGCCGTCGTCGCCGGCGTCCCGATCTGGGACGCCGACTTCCTCGGGGCGCTCACCCGGGCCGGCCTGGCGGACATCTTGCGTGGAGACGGCGAGATCCCGATGCTCGACGAACGGCTCGCGAACCTGCACGAGGCGGGCGCCGTGCTGAATGCGCGCTACGGCGGCCGCTTCACCGTGGCCGTCGAGGAGGCCGGCTTCGACGCCCCGAGCCTTACCGCCCTCCTCGCCCAGCGATTCCCTTCTTTCGACGACGTCGCCACCTACGCCGGCCAGACGGTCCGCTTCTACAAGCGCGCCCAGATCTGCGCCGCCGACCTGTTCGGCGCCTTCCAGGGGCGAGACTGGGGCAACCTGGCCCGCCTCGACTGCCTCACAGCCTTCGCCGACTACAAGGTGCCCCAGGTGCTCCGGCGCTTCGGCGTTCTCCTCTACGCCCCGGACCTGGCCGACCGCGTCGACCGCCGTGTCGAGCTGCCGGCCGGCTCACCCGAGGAGGTCGAGATCCGCGCCGCGACGATCTGGGGGGTCGAGCTGCTCCGGCAGGCGCTTGCCGCGCGCGGCCGGCCCATCGCCGCCTATGAGCTCGACTGGTACCTCTGGCAGCTCGGCCAGACGGCGCCCGCCGACGAGCGCCCGTACCACCGCACCCGGACGATCTTCTACTGATGCCCGCGACCAGCTTCGCCGTCACAACCCGAGCCGCCGGCCTGCAGGCCCGAACCGGCGTCCTGACCACCCCCCACGGCGCCGTTCGGACCCCTGCCTTCCTGCCGGTCGGCACCCAGGCGACCGTCAAGAGCCTCACCCCGGAGGAGGTGTTCGACCTCGGCGGCCAGATGATCCTGGCCAACACGTACCACCTCTACCTCCGGCCCGGCGCCGACCTCGTCGCCCATTTTGGCGGCCTCCATCGGTTCATGGGCTGGGAAGGCCCGCTCCTGACCGACAGCGGGGGCTTCCAGGTCTTCAGCCTCGGCTTTGCCATCGAGCACGGCGTCGGCAAGATCGCCAAGATGTTCCCAGGCGGCGAGGTCGAGCCTGTCGAGAAGCTCCAGAACCGGCCGAAGCTCGCCCGGGTCGACGAGGAGGGCGTCACCTTCGTCTCCCACATCGACGGCTCGACCCACCGCCTGACGCCCGAGAAGAGCATCGCCATCCAGGAGCAGCTCGGCGCCGACGTCATCATGGCCTTCGACGAATGCACCTCGCCGCTCTCGGGCTACGACTACACCCGTCTGGCGATGGAGCGGACCCATCGCTGGGCGCTGCGCTGCCTGGAGGGCAGGCGGTCGCCGAGCCAGGCACTCTTCGGCATCGTCCAGGGCGGCGAATACCCGGACCTGCGGGAGGCCAGCGCTTGCTTCATCGGCTCACTGCCCTTCGAGGGATTTGGCATCGGCGGCTCGCTCGGCAAGTCGAAAGAGGACATGCACCGCGTTATCGAATGGACGGTTGCGGTGCTGCCGGAGGACAAGCCGCGCCACCTGCTCGGTATCGGTGAGCCGGAGGACCTCTTCCCCTGCATCGCCCGCGGCTGCGACACCTTCGACTGCGTCGCGCCCACACGCCTCGCCCGGCACGGCGTCCTCTACACTCACGACGGCAAGATCAGCATTCGCAACGCCCGATTCCGCGAGGACCGGCGTCCCATCGAGGAGGACTGCCGCTGCTTCACCTGTCGCCGCTTCTCGCGAGGCTACCTGCGGCACCTGTTCATCGCCGCAGAGCTGCTCGGCTACCGGCTGGCGACCATTCACAACCTCTCCTTCGTCGTCCAGCTCGTCCACCGCATCCGAGAAGCCATCGACGCCGGCACCTTCGCCGCCCTGGAGGCAAGCTTCCTGCCGCGCTACGTCGCCGGGCGAGGGCCGGGTGATGAGTGATGAGTCATGCGTCATACGTCATACCTCGGACGTCAGGCGCGGTGGATGACGGATGCCAAGTGACGCATGACGTATGACGCATGACGTTGGAGGAACCATGTACTACGTCGTCACGACCGAACGATTGACCGAGGTGGCTCGCTCGGCGATGCCGGAGTTTGTCCGATTCCAGCAGGAGTACGACCAGTACCTGCGGGGCCGGGGCTGGCGGGCGCGCTCGATTCGCCATTACCTGACGGCCGTCGGCGCGCCGCAGATGGAAACCTGGGAGGAGTACGCCAATCTCGGCGAGCTCCAGCAAGATCTGGAGCTGCTCAAGCGGCTCGGCCGGGAGCCGGCGTGGGCCGATCTGGCCCGGCGCTACACCGGCTACCTCGAACGCGTCGAGACGCGGGTGCTCGAGCCTATCGCCGAGTAGCACCCATTACGGATCAACCGCAGTTGCGGGCGGGGGTCGGCGTTGGCGGCGTGGGCGTCGCCGCGGGCGCCACGGCGGCGACCGTGCCGCCAGTCGGGGCCGCAGAGGCGGCAGAAGCCGCCTGTCCGTTGGTCGGCCCGTTCGAGAAGACCTGGAGCACGATCTTCTGGATCTCCGGGCGGATGGGCAGCAGGGCGTCCGCGCCGCCGCTGGTATAGAACCCCTGGACGGCCGGCCCCTCGATCGAGCGCGCCACGATAGCCGAGGGGTCGATCTCCTTCCCGATCCGGGCGAGGTTGACCACTTCCGGCAGCGGGATGTCGGTCTTGATGGCGCCGGCGAACTCCAGCGCGAGCTGCGGCACCTTCGGGATCACATCCAGGCGGAGCGCCCGTTTCCGGATGGCGAGCAGGACGGCCTGCTGCCGCTTCATTCGGCCGAAGTCCGAGTCCATGTGCCGGGAGCGGGCGTACTTCAAGGCGAGGTCGCCGTTCAGTTGCTGGCAGCCCGCCGGGATGTAGACTCGCTGGAACCCGTAGTCGTCGGTGGGATACTCGTTGTCGACCAGGGTCACCGGCACGTCGACGTGGATGCCGCCGAGCGTGTCGACGATCCGGCGGAAGGCGGGAAAGTCGACCCGGGCGTAGTAGTGGATGCGGACGCCCAGGTTGTACTGGACGGTCTTCTTGGCGAGAGCCGGGCCGCCGCCGGGGAACTGGTAGAAGTCGCCGTAGAAGTGGGCGGTCGTGATCTTGTCCTGGATCGGCCGCCGGTCGTCCAGCGGAATCGGCACCCAGAGGTCCCGCGGAATGCTCAGCATCCCGGCGCTCCCGTTGGCGGGATCGAGGGTGATGACCAGCATCGTGTCGGTGCGGGTTGGCTGGCCGGTCTCGTCGGGGCGCTGGTCGACGCCGAGCAGGAGGATGTTGATCCGCTCCTGGCCGACAAGCTCCGGCTCGGGTGTGCTGGTGGCCGTAGGAACGCCGACGGCGGGCGCCGCCGTCGGCTTCGGGGGTCTGGACACGCCGACAGCCGTGGTGCTCGGGCGTGAGACCACCGGGGGCGGCGAGGCCGTCGGCACCTGGCGTTCCGCCCGGGCGATGGCGCCCTCGATGGCAGCGCTCACCCGCGTGACGAAGACGTAGCCGGACGCGATGCCGCCCGAGACAAAGAGCAGGCTAAAGAGCGTGAACACTATCTGGCCGAGACGGGATCGGCTGCGCTGCGGGTCCGGAATTGCGAACCCGAACTGCGCGTGAGGGGAATCGGTCATGCACCCTCCAGGCAGGCCGGATTATAGCATACCGCCTGCCGGGCGAAAAGCGGCTGACCAGATCGGTCCGCCCTGCCCTCCCCAACAACGAGCCGCTGGCGCCGTGGATACGGGGGCGGGGGCGGGACCTCACCCTGGCTCGCTGCGCTCGCCGTCCCTCTCCCGCTCGGCGGGAGAGGGGAGATGGCGGAGCCGCGGGACGGACCTCACCTCCGGCACCTCGCCCACCGCGCGGGCGGGGGAGACGGTTTTGATGTCAGCCCGCAGCAGTTCTTCAATCTCGCCCACCGCGCGGGCGGGGGGAGACGGAGGCGCCGAAGGCGCCCCTCGCCGTTCCCTCTCCCGCTGCGCGGGAGAGGGACGGCGAGCGCAGCGAGCCAGGGTGAGGGCGTACCTCCGCGCCGGCCTATCCCTCGCCCGAGTCGTGGGGCGGCGGGGTCGGGCTCTTGCCGGCGCCGGGCCCGGCTACTCCATCCTCCTTTGGCGCCGCCAGGCCCGTGAGGCGGCCGTTGAGCAGGGCGACCTCCTGGGCGAGGTTCTTCACCTGGGTCGTCAGCGTCGAGATCTTCACGGAGGAGTGGATGTTGACGAGGACCAGAAAGACGACGCCCAGGAAGAAGACCGTGGAGGTCGCCAGGACGATGCCCAGGAAGCGCGTCAGCGCCATCAAGAGGTCGTACCAGACGACCAGGAGGAAGATGACGAAGCCCGTCAGCACCCACAGCCAGGAGTACTCCTCCCGGAGCCGCCGGCGGCGGATCAGCTCCAGGATGAGGAGCAGGATGAGCCCGCCGATCAGGAGGGCGAAGAACTGCTGGCGTGGCGTCATGCCGAGACCTCGCGGTAGACCCGGCGCTCGCGCAAGAGCGTCATCCCCATCGAGAGGACCATCTTGAAGATGTAGTAGAGCGGCTTCAGCCCGGCATGCATGGACTTCCCGCTCGCCCGCGGGTACATGACGACCGGGACCTCCTTGATGCGGAAGCCGGCGAAGTGGAGCATCACGATGACGTCGGCGTCGGGGAAGTCGGCCGGATAGACGTCGCTCGCCTCGTAGGCGACGGCGCGCCGGCAGAGCGCCTGGAAGCCGGAGGTCGGGTCGGAGACGGGTTGGCCGATCAGGAGCGAAGCCAGCCCGCCGAAGATCCGCATGCCCAGCCGGCGAGCGACCGGCGCATGGTACGTTCCCCGCCCGAGGAATCGGGACCCGATGACGACGTCGGCCCAGCCCTGCCGGACGACGTCGAGCAGCTCGCCGATGCAGGCCGGCTCGTGCTGGCCATCGCCGTCGAGCTGGACGACGAACTGATACTCCTGGCGGAGCGCGTACTTGTAGCCGGTCTGGAGAGCAGCGCCGTAGCCCAGATTGAATGGCAGTGAGACGACCGTCGCTCCGGCGGCCCGAGCGACGGCGGCCGTCCCATCGGTCGAGCCGTCGTCGACGACGAGGATGTCACAGCCGGGCGCCCAGCGCTGGATGGCCGCCACTACGGCGCCGATGCGCCCGGCCTCGTTGTAGGCGGGGACGACGATAAGGGTTTCCGACATCGCTCGACCGTATTCCCTGCCACCGATCAGCACACGATGGCGCCTGCCGAGGACAGGAGATGCTTCGCTGCGGCTCAGCATGACAGACGGATTGCCACCGGCCAATGCACGATAGTGGCTTGTGAACGGCTTGTCAATCTGGCGGGTGCCTTTATGAGCCATCAGCGGTCAGCCGTCAGCATCCGGCCGTCTCACCGGTGTGGGACTTGCGGGTGATCACTCCGCTGACTGCTGATCACTGACGGCTGACCGCTGCCGTTCAGCCCAGGTCGACTCTGGCGACCTTTCCGATCTCGATCTCTCCCTTGCCTGTCGTGACGTCCTTGCCGTTCAGGTTGACGGCGATGGTGTAGCGGCCGGGCGGCAGGTCGACGAACCCGTAGAAGCCGGTGCCGTCGGTTTCGAGCTTCCGACTGGCCGGGCCGGCGATGGTGACGAGCGCCCCGTCCAGCGGGCGGCCGTCGGCGCCGGTGACCGTGCCCATCAAATGGCCGGTGGTCGGCCGGCTCTTCCACGGCATCTCGGGCGTCGGCACCCACTTCGGGAAGACGGGCGATGTGCTGCCCGGTCCTTCGGTCGATAGGCCACGGTAGAATGCGGCGTTGTCGTCGCGCAACTGCTGCCACTGGCCCGTGGTCAGCCGGACGCCCCGCAGGGCGAGCTCGCTGCTGTCGGGAACCGCCGCGCCGGTGATGGCCCAGGAGTACAGGCTTACGCCATCCGCGCGCTGGCCCGTTTTCGAGGGCGCCAGCGCCCGGCTGATCTGGTCGAAAGTCTCGGCCGGACTGTTCTGCCAGATCCCGAGCCCGATGGAGACGTGGCGGCTGTAGCGGTGGTTCTTGGACCACTCGATCCACTGGTCGTACCAGTCGCGATGGACGGGGTCCGACTCGCGGAAGTAGGCCATCGGCATGGCGATGTCGACGATTCCTTCCTCCAGCCAGGCCCGCCAGTCCTGGAACGTGCGCGCGTACGGCGAGCTCCGGCTCCAATCCTCCTCTCGAACCGGCCCGTTCACCCAGGCGATGGTCGCCGCGCTGACCTTGACGCCGGGCTTGACGGCGATAGCGTTGAGGTAGAGCTTGCGGAGGAGCGCCGTGATCTGGTCGCGCCGCCATTGCGTCCACAGCGGGTCCTCGATGGCCGGCTTCGCCGTTCGACCGTACCGCTGCTTGAACCGCTCAACGCTGGTGTCGTTGTAGCCCCAGAGCTTCTCGGCATAGCGCACGTAGTCCAGGTGGATGCCGTCGACATCGTACTTGCGGAGGACGTCGAGGTACACGTCGACGGTGTAGTCCAGCGCATCCGGGTGGCCGGGGTCCAGCGAGAAGTTGTTGCCGTCGAACTGCTCGCCCCGGTGGTTCTTGGCGATCCAGTTGGCCTGGCCCTCGACTTTCGGACCGTGGGTGTTGAACGGGTGCCTCGGGTCGCGCGGGTCGGCGTAGCGGGGGCGCGGATCGAAGGAGGGGTCGCTCGGGTCCACGAATGAGCCCTTCCAGATGGGCAGCGTCGCCAGCCAGGCGTGGACCTCGATCCGCGGTTTCTCGCCGTGGGCCTTCTCGATCAGGTACTGGAGCGCGTCGAAGCCGGACGCCAGCTCGGCGTCCTCGGTCCGCGGCTCGATCCTCTTTGCGAAGTAGGCGTCGCCTCGCCGGCGGACCTGAACGACCACGGTGTTGGCGTTGGCCAGGCGGACGCTCGCGAGGAGGCGGTCGACCTGCTCCGGCGTCTTGAACCCCTCGTGGAAGGCGTCGACCCAGAAGGCGCGATACTCGCCCGCCGCGACCGCCTGGCGGGGAACAGGAGTCGGCTTGGCGGTGGCCGTGGGGGCGGGGACTGTCGGCTCTGGCGCAGGCGTCGACGGCGGCGGCGCAGGGGTTGCCTGGCTTTGCCGGGCAGCGTCTGGCTGCCGCGGCGCTGCCGTCGGCGTGGGGGACGGCTGGGCCGGCAGGCAGGCAGCCAGGATCACCGCGAGCGCCGTCAGCAGCGGGATGATTCGAGAGCGCATGGTCCTATCCTTTCAGGGCACCGACGCGGATGCCGTCCAAGAAATACCGCTGGAAGATCAGGAAGAAGGCGATCAGCGGCAGGGCGGCGAGAACGGCGCCCGCCATGATCAGGCCGTAGTCGGCGGCGAACTCCCCCTGAAGAGTTGCCACGCCGACCGGCAACGTGTAGTTGGCGCCGGTCCGCAGCACGACCAGCGGCCACAGGAAGTTGTTCCAGCCGCGCACGAACATGAAGATCGCGAGCGTCGCCATAGCCGGCGTGGCGAGCGGCAGGATGACGCGCCACCAGAGCGTCCACTCGCCGGCACCGTCGATGCGGGCCGCCTCCTCGAGCTCGCGCGGCAGCGTCTGGAGGTACTGCCGCATGAGGAAGATGCCGAAGACGTCGGCGAAGCCGGGCAGGATCACGCCCAGATGGCTGTCGGCAAGGCCAAGCCACTTCACCAGCAGGAAGTTGGGCATCAGCGTCACCTGCGGCGGGATCATCAGGGTGGCCAGGAGGAGCCAGAAGAGCACATCGCGCCCGGGGAACGTCTTGCGGGCGAAGGCGTACCCCGCCAGGCTGTCGAAGGCCACGTGAAAGGCCGTCGTCGAGAAGGTGATCGCCAGGCTATTGGCAAGCCAGCGCCAGACGTTGCCCTGGGTCTCGGCGACGAGGCGCTCGAAGTTGTCCAGGGTCGGCGCGTAGGCCCGCTGGAGCAGCCAATCCGGCAGGAAGCCATCGGGCTGGAGCAGCGCCGCCGGCAGCGGAATCAGGCTCGGCGGCATCTTGATCGTCGCCGAGGTCGGCGTGAGCGCGGTCGTGATCATCCAGAACATCGGGAAGAGCGACACCAGCGTGGCGCCGACCAGAACCGCGAACGCGACAACCTGGCCGCTTGTCCAGCCCGGTCGGCGCGCTATCTGCCTTGTTGCTACCATGTATCACCTGAAACGAGTGATGAGTGATGAGTGATGAGTAGGATTCCGCCGCCTCGTCGCTCGCGGCGATCTGCCGGAATGCCGCAGCGACTTCTGACTCGCCACTCATCACTCATCACTCATCACTCATCACTAATACTC
>JACQGW010000228.1 GCA_016199325.1 Chloroflexota bacterium | reverse complement strand
GTTGCACCGTCTACCTGATCATTTCGGAAAGCTTCATCAGTGCGTCGTTCCCCGGCGACAACGCCGGTTCGTAGTGTGCACTTATGGAGATTGACTATCGAGCCAGGTATTCCTTGCACCACCGGGGAAGCGCACCAAAGTGCGCACTACGAACCTTCAGCCTTCCGTGCGTGTCGTTTTCTCATACCGGCGTCCGGACCGCCGCAGTAATCGCCTCGAACAGGATCCGCCGCACCTCATCGAGCGCGGCGCGGTGGGCGGCGTCGGCGATGTCGACGGCCGCGGTGCGGAGGTCGACCAGGCTGGGCGGCGCGAGCGTTTGATGGACGGCCAGGATGCCGGACGCGCGGGAGGATGCCGGACGCTCGTGGTCGTAGAGCAGTTGCTCGTCCAGCCGCTCGCCGGGGCGCGCGCCGACCTCACGCAGCCGGAACGGCTCGTCGGGCCGGATCAGATGCCACAATCGCTCGCCGACGTCGACGAGCCGGATCGGCTCGCCGAGAGCCAGCAGCAGAATCGGCGCCTCGACGGCCAGCCCGCCGGCCTGAGCGAGGAAGCAGACGGCCTCCTCCATCGTGATCCAGTAGCGGGTCATCCGGACGTCGGTCACCGAGACCGGCTGGCCCTGGCGGATCTGCTGGGCGAACGTGCGAATGACGCCGCCCTGGGCGCCGAGCGTGTTGACGAGCCGGGCCACGACGAACGCGCTCGGGTCGATCTCGCGCGCCAGCGCCATGACGAGCAGCTCGGCGAAGCGCTTGGTTGCGCCGTAGACGCTGGGCGGCAGCACCGCCTTGTCCGTCGAGGGATAGACGACGCGGGCGCAGCCGATCTCCATCGCCGCATCGAAGATGTTCAGCGAGCCGAGGACGTTCACCAGCGCGGTCTGGTCGGGGTCGATCTCGGCGAGGTGGACGTGCTTGTACGCCGCCAGGTGAAACACCACCTCCGGCCGGTGTCGCCGGAAGATGTGGCCGAGGCGGGTCCGATCGCGCACGTCGGCCAGCGCAAAATGCACCGACGGCGCCAGCAGCTCCTGGCGCAGCGCGAACAGCGAGTTCTCGTGATGGTCGAGCAGCGTCAGCTCGGCCGGGCCGAGCTCGACGAGCAGGTGCGACAGCGCCGTGCCGATAGAGCCGCCGGCGCCGGTGACGAGGACCCGGCGGCCTGCCAGGCGCTCGCGCGCCACGTCGAGGCCGACCGGGATCGGCGGCCGCTCCAGCAGATCGTCGAGCCGCAGCCCGACCGGCCACCAATCGGCCAGGCGGGGGTCAGCGCCAGGATGCACGGCTCGTCTCCGTTCTGCCGACTGCGCCCAGCGCCACGAGCATACGCCGCTGGGCTTCCCGCATCAGCACGGCGTCGTCGGGGTCCGCCTCCAGCGTCTCGGTGACGAGATACCGGGCGACGCCGCCGAGATACCGGATCATCGGGTCCATCTCAATGTCGCCCTGATCGTACGGCATCCCCTCCCCGAGCAGCCCGACCGCATTGGACACGTGGACGTTCTCGACGAGCCCATTGAGGGACGCCGCATATTGCATCAGCGTCGGTGCCTCCGGCTGCGCTTCGAGCGCCCGGCACAGCGGGCTGAAGCGCTCGGCCAGCGGATCGGCGACGCCACGGGTGAAGTTCACGCAGAGCTGGGCGTGGGAGACGTCGAGGGTGACGCGCAGGCCGGGCAGCATCCGGCAGAGCCAGACGAGGTCGCTCGGCTGGATGCCGAAGAGGGACGACATGAACCGCCCTTCCCGCATGCGCGCCAGCGGCGGGATGTTCTCGACGAGCGGAACGAGATCGGCCTCCCGGCAGCGGGCGACGAGCCGGCCGAGGAGCGGCAGGGCGGCGGCCAGCAGTTGGCGCCGCTCGACCGGGGCCGGATGGTCGAGCCGCTGGGTGGGCGCGATGGCGTGGACGTTGACCGCCCGCGCCCCGATCGCACGCGCCAGCGCGACGAGGCGGTCGACGACCTCCCGGTTTGCCGGCGAGTCGGCCGAGGCGTCGAAGAAGGTGCCGTCCAGCGACCGCATCGGCCCTTCGACGATCAGCGCAAAGTCGGCCGGCAGGCGCAGCGCGGCCAGCCGGTCGACGACGGCGTTCAGCCAGCCGGGAGCGTCGACGTCCACCGTGTCCAGATAGAGCTCCAGCCCCTCGGGCAGCGGGGGACGGCACCTATCGGCCAGTTGCCGCTCGGTCGGCCGGCCTTTCAGCAGCACGCTGGCCCGGCGTCCGGAGCCAGTCAACATAGGCACGTACTCCCTCGTCGAGTGGAACGCTCGGCGTGTAGCCGAGATCGGCCCGGGCGCGGGTGATGTCGGCGATCGGGCTGCGCCCGAGGTCGTGGCCGAGCACGGCGATGGGCGATGACGAACCGACGACCGCCCGCACAAGCTCAGCCAGCTCCAGGATCGTCGTCGGGCGGCCGGAGCCGACGTTGTAGGCATTGCCCACCGCCCCGGGCCGGCGCATCGCCAGCTCGACGGCGTCGACGACGTCACGGACGTTAACGAAATCCCGCCGATGGTGGTCACTGTGGACCCGGATCTCTTCGCCGGCCAGTGCTCGCTGGGCGAAGATCGAGATCACGCCGCTCGCCCCTCGCTGCACGAGCTGACCCGGCCCGTACACCGAGAAGAACCGCAGGACCACGGTTGCGACCCCGTATAATCGCTGGTACATCTCGGTCCACCGTTCGGCGACCACCTTCGAGTAGCCATAGGGCTCGCCGGGCTCGATCGGGTCGTCCTCGGAGAGCGGATCGGGCGACGGCCGGTAGATGAGCTGCGACGAGGCGAGAACGAAGAGCCCACCGCCGGCCCGGGCCCCTTCCAGGATGTTCAGCGTGCCCAGCGCGTTGGTTTCGCTGTACGCCAGCGGCGCCGCCAGCGACGACGACGCGTCGGAGAGGCCGGCAAGGTGAACAATCGCGTCGGCACCGGCCGCCAGCGATCGCGCATCCGGCGAGCGAACGTCGCAGATGGCGTGCTCGGACGGCAGCCCGACCGCCGGGGAGCGCGACGTCGTGACGACGTGGTCGCCCCCTTCGGCGAGCCGTCTGGCAAGATGGGACCCGATGAACCCGGTTCCGCCGGTGATCAGGACACGCATGGCAGGTCCTTGGCGGCAAACGCGTCCAGCAGCTCCGGAATGGTGGTCGCCAGGCGACGCCTCGGCGTGAAGCCGGTCAGCTCCTTCAGGCAGGAGCGGATCTCAGCCGGCGGCGCCTCGCTCATGCTGTGGTCGACGACGCCGACCGGGTGGCCCCGTCGGCCGGCTTCGGCGGCGACGAGCATCGCCAGGTCCCGGATCGAGCGCAGCTCGCCGACGACGTTCACGGCGCGATAGCCGGCGATCGCGCCGGACTGAGCGAGCAGCGCCAGCGCCTCGACGGCGTCGTCCAGATGCACGAACGCGTCGGGCGCGGCGCCGTCCGGCCAGACGACGAGCGGCTCGCCACGCACCGCTTGCAGGCAGAAACGGTGCGGCACCGTCAGGAACCGCTCGTCCCGCTTCAGGATGGGACCGCAGCCGTAGACGACCGCCAGGCGGGCGGCGATGGCCCGCAGGCCGTGACGCCGGGAGTACAGATCCAGCAGCTTCTCGACGTAGATCTTCGAGAGGTGCGCCAGGTCGCCAAACGACCCATACGGCGTCGCCTCGGTCCATTCGCCGGTGGGCTTCGGCCCGTACACCCGGAGCGAGCTGCCGTAGACAACGGTGCGGGCGCCCGCTTCAACGGCGGCGTCGAGCACGAGGCGGGGGCCGACCAGGTTCACCTGTTCGGTGTATCCCGCCGGTGCAGCCAGCGGGTGAGCACTCGCCTGTGCGGCCAGCAGGTATACTGTCTCCACGGGGTCAGCAAACGCCTTCTTCAAGGTGGCCGCGCTCAGGATACTGCCTTCCACCAGGCGGAAGTCGCCGAGACGATCGAGCGCCCGCACGGCCGGCAGCGGCGTGGAGAAGCCGTTCTCGACGCCGACGACGGATCGGCCCTGGCGGAGCAGATACTCCACCAGGCGGCCACCGATGTACCCGACGCCCGCCACCACGTCTCCCACGTCCCTGTGCTCGTCCTCCACAATCCGGCCGGCTGGCGCTAGACAATGCGGTAGAAGAGCTGCTGCCTGCCGCCATGCACGGCAGCAGCATTGCCGGTCCATCCAGCCGCCAATCGGCCCGGCGGATTCTATCACGTCGCGCCCAGGCCGACAAGAACGTGCATGGGCGCAAGGGGCACCCGCATCGCAGACGGCAGGCCAACGGACCGGGAATTGGGAATGGCGAACGGGAACCTGCCCCGCCGGCCCCGGAGTCCCAAGCCGCAGGGGACCAGGAGTCAGGGGCGGCGGCCGCAGCACTGCTGGCCTGGAAGTGCCGGGGATGCAAGACGTCCGTCACCCTGGAGCCCTATCCACCTGCCGCCGGATTCTTTCGCTACCGCTGTCCTGCCTACCACAACGAGGCGTATGTTCCCGAGCACGCGCTCCAGCGGCCGGCGGGAAGTCGGGGGAACTTGTAGGAACTCGGGGGAGCTCAGGGCGTCTCCGTCATGCTGAGCCGCAGCGAAGCATCTCCCCGGGCCATCGTTCGATCGAGCCCGGGAGATGCTTCGCTGCGGCTCAGCATGACGAGGGGGACGGCTTGGCATAGCAGCGCTCCCCCGAGTTCCCACGAGTTCCCACGAGTTCCCACGAGTTCCCCCGGTCGACGCCTTGGCGTAGGTCGGCGCCCGGCGTATAATAGGGTGACTGGATTCAGCCGCCTCATCAGCCGCAGGCTGGAGGTGAACGCCATGCGTCTCGTGCGCCTTGTCGGCATCCTCGTCGTATCCGTCTTCTGGCTGGCGCTGCCCTTCGTCGGCGGCGCCGCCACCCGTCACGTCGATCTCGTGCGTCTCAAGGGACCGATCAACCCTGTCTCTGCCGGCTTTCTTTCTCGGGCGATGGACGCGGCTGAAGCCAATGGCGCTGCGGCGCTGATCGTCGAGCTGAACACGCCGGGCGGGCTGGACAGCTCGATGCGGGAGATCGTCGAGCGGATGCTCCGTTCAAAGGTCCCGATCGTCGTCTACGTCGGGCCCTCGGGCGCCCGGGCGGCCTCGGCCGGCACCTTCATGGCGATGGCCGGCCACGTCGTCGCCATGGCGCCGAACACGACGATGGGCGCGGCCCACCCGGTTGGCGGCCAGGGCCAGTCCATCGAGGGCGATATGGCCAAGAAGGTCACCAACGACGCCGCCGCCTACATCTCGACGCTCGCGCGCGACCGCGGCCGGAACGCCGAATGGGCCGAGCGTGCCGTCCGCGAGAGCGTCGTCATCACCGATCGCGACGCCGTCCAGGAGCAGGTGGCCGATCTGGTGGCGGCCGATCTCCCCGGTCTTCTGGAGCAGCTCGACGGCCGCGAAGTGACGGCGAACGCGCGGACGGTGGTCCTCGCCACGCGCGGCGCCGAGGTCCGGACAACCACGATGAACACGGTCGAGGATTTCCTCTTTGCCATCACCGACCCCAACATCGCCTACTTGCTGCTGAGTCTGGCGATGCTCGGCATCTGGCTGGAGCTCTCGACGCCCGGCGCCGTTCTGCCGGGCGTCGTCGGGGGGATCGCGTTGCTCCTGGCGCTCTTCGGCCTTGGCATGCTGCCCGTGAACTACGTGGGGCTGCTCTTCATGCTCTTCGGCTTCGCCCTCTTCTTCGCCGAAGTGAAAATCCAGAGCCACGGCCTGTTGACCATCGGCGGCCTCCTGAGCTTCGTCCTCGGCTCGCTCATGCTCGTCAACAGCACCTCGCCGTATCTGGGCATCTCGCTCCCGCTCATCGGCCTCGTCTCGGCGACGATCGCCGGCTTCTCGCTGTTCGTCGTCGGCAAGGCGATCAGCGCGCTGCGCTGGCGGCCGGCCGTTGGGCAGGAGACGCTGGTCGGCCAGGTCGGCATCGTGCGCGCGGCACTGGAGCCGAGCGGGATGATCCTCATCCAGGGTGAGCGCTGGCAGGCTGAAAGCCTGGACGGGCCGGTTGCCGTCGGACAGCCGGTCCTGGTCACGGCGGTCGACGGGCTCCGGCTCAAGGTCATCCCGCAGCCACCCACGCCCGTCGCCCGCAAGCAGGCGATCGAAGCAGGAAGGAGACCCGTATGATTCAACTGCTCTTCGTTCTCGGCGTCATCGTCCTCATCGCGGCCTCGGCCATCAAGATCGTGCAGGAGTACGAGCGGGGCGTTATCTTCCGCCTTGGCCGCCTGGTCGGCGCCAGAGGCCCGGGACTCTTCATCATCATCCCCGTCGTCGACCGCCTGATCAAGATCGACCTGCGCGTCGTGACCATGGAGGTTCCCCCGCAGGAGGTCATCTCCCGGGACAACGTGAGCATCCGGGTGAGCGCCGTCGTCTATTTCCGGGTCGTCGATCCGGCCAGAGCCGTCACCCAGGTGACCGATTTCGTGCGGGCCACGTTCCAGATCGCGCAGACCACGCTGCGGAGCGTGCTGGGCCAGTCGGAGCTGGACGAGCTGCTGGCCCAGCGGGAGAAGATCAATCAGACGCTCCAGCAGATCATCGATGAGCAGACCGAGCCCTGGGGCATCAAGGTCAGCACCGTCGAGGTCAAGGACGTCGAGCTCCCCGAGGTGATGCAGCGGGCCATGGCCCGGCAGGCCGAGGCCGAGCGCGAGAAGCGCGCCAAGATCAT
>JACQGW010000227.1 GCA_016199325.1 Chloroflexota bacterium | reverse complement strand
GTGACGAGCGGCTGCATTCGGGCGACGACCATCGACTCCTTCTCGTACGGCTACCGGACGATCATCCCGCGGGAATGTGTGGGCGACTGGGAGCCCGGCCCCCACGAGCAGAACCTGACCGACGTCAACCGCCGATACGCCGACGTCCTGTCGCTCGACGAAGTGCTCGCCTACGTCGACCGGGTCGGTGCGGCGCGGGCGCGGTAGGGACGAGCGAGACCGGTCTCACCAGTGACCTGACAGAGTTGGGGCACTTCTCGAGATGGCTTCTCCAGGCCGTTGAACGGTGTATAATGGTGGTGATGCACTATGCGTCATGCGGTATGTTGGAGGGTGATGGATGGGCGTTCGCCGACAGATCTACCTTGACGAAAGTGACGAGCGGCTGCTGGAGGCGGAAAGCCGGAGCACCGGGCTCTCGGTGAGTGAGTTGATCCGCCGAGCGGTCCAGCAGTGCTATGGAGCGGGGCGCCGGCTCTCATGGGATGAGGTGTTTGCCCACAAGGTTCGCCCAAACACGGCCATCGGCGAGTCCTGGGTCTACGATGATCTCCTTGATGCTGAGTACATCGACTCCACAGAAGAGGACTTGGCAGGGAAGGGATCGTGAACTGGATTGACACATCACTGCTCGTCTACAGCTCGGTCGCCGGCCATCCTGCCACGGAGGTCGCCGAACGGGAGCTGAGTCGTGAAGCCTGTGGGAGCTCGATCCAGGTCCTTTGGCCGACCAGTTCCTCGAAGCGACCGGACGTTTGACCGCGCTCCCGACGTGAATGCGCTGATGGGTAACCCTGGACCCGAGGGAGTCACGATGAGCGATCACGAGCACGCCGATCATCCGCCGATTCCGCCACAGACGCGGATCGGGCACATCCATCTGACGGTCTCCGACCTGGAGCGGGCCGAGCGCTTCTACCGCGACGTGCTCGGCTTCCAGGTGACCGATCGCTTTGGCGACAGCGCCGTCTTTCTGTCGGCCGGTGGCTATCACCACCACATCGCGCTGAACACCTGGGCCGGTAAGGGGGCGCCACCGCCGCCGCCCGGCTCCACCGGCCTCTATCACTTCGCCATCCTCTATCCCAGCCGCCGAGAGCTCGCTCGCGCCCTGCGGCGCCTCCTCGACCACGGCGTCGAGATCGAGGGCGCCGCCGACCACCTCGTCAGCGAGGCCATCTACCTGCGCGATCCCGACGGCAACGGCATCGAGATCACCCGCGACCGCGACCCCGCCGAGTGGCCGCGCCGACCCGACGGGCTCATCGGCATGGCGTCCAGGCCGCTGGATCTGGCGAAGCTGCTGGAAGAGGCGTGAACGGGTTTCTGGTTTACGGTTTCTGGTTTCTGGTTCGAGGGAGTCTTCGTGCCCAGAAGCCTGGGCGAGGCCGCCGGTTCCAGGACCTCCCCCCTACCAGAAACCAGAAACTACAAACCAGCAACCATCCGTCCCGCCAGCTCGACGCAGGCGACTGCGTCCTTGCCGTAGCCGTCGGCACTCACCTGGGCGGCGAACTCCGGGGTCACCGGGGCGCCCCCGACGATGCACTTGACGCTATCCCGCAGGCCGGCGTCCTCGAACGCTTTGATCGTCTTCGCCATGCTCGGCATGGTCGTCGTCAGGAGCGCCGACAGACCGACGACGGGCGCCCGGTGTACCTGGACCGCTTCGACGAACTTCTCCGGCCGGGTGTCGACGCCGAGATCGACGACCTCGAAGCCGGCGCCCCGCAGCATGATGATGCACAGGTTCTTGCCGATGTCGTGGAGGTCGCCCTTGACCGTGCCCATGACGACGGTGCCGCGCGGCACCGCCCCCGAGGCTGCCAGGATCGGCTCCAGGAGCGCCATGCCGGCCTTCATCGCTCGGGCCGCGACGAGCACCTCGGGCACGAAGATGTGCCGGTCGCGGAACTTGATGCCGACGAGCGTCATGCCGGCTATGAGTCCGCGGTCCAGGATAACGCCGGGAGGATGGCCCTCGGCCAGCGCCTGCTCCGTCAGGCTCGCGACCTCGCGCTGCCTGCCGGCGATCAGGGCGGCGGCAAGGTCCTGGATTGCCGACGGCGCTTGCTCGAAACGGCTCCGCAACGAGGCATGCTCGTCCGGCCGTGTGACGTACTCGGTCAGCTCCTGCGCGAGCGCGGAATTGGCGATGCCAGCCATGGCGAAATCTCCGGTTTCGAGATGGAGTTGTCGGAACGGATACCAGATGCGGTTGATTGACCCGGCCACCCCCTGCCGTCACGCTGAGCCGCAGCCAGCTTTCGGAGTTCATAGCAATCGGTTGAGCGACCGGGCCACCCTCTCCGTCATGCTTCGCTGCGGCTCAGCATGACGGGCGAAGGCCCGGTCGGCCCCCGACGGCTGACCGGATGCACCGGGGATTCGTCAGGACATGGAGCCGATCCGAGAACCCCACCCCAACCCTCCCCATCCGCAGGGAGGGAGCCGGTCTGCTTCCCCCGCCGACGGGGAGGCTGAGGGGGGTCCGTTGTCGGACAGTCTCACGGCATCACCGCTGCGCGCCCGATCGCGATCGCTCCCGCGCCCAATCCCTGACGGCCCGCGGGATCTCGCGCAGGTTCTCCAGCGGCGTCTGGAGCGGAATCGCGCACTCCGGCGCCACGATCTCGAAACCGGCGTCCAGCGCCTGGTAGACCTCGCGCCGCACCTCCGCCGGACCACGGGTGTAGAGCGTCTCCGGGTTGTTGACGCTCCCGATCAGCGAGACGCGGTTGCCGGCGATCTGCCGCGCCTTCGCCGGATCGTTCTTCGAGTCGCTATGGAACGCCGCGATGCGCGTCTGGGCGATGGAGTCGAGCCGGTCGAGCGTGTCCCCGCAGATGTGCAGGATGAGCGGGCACCTGATCCGCTCGTGCATCTCGACGTGGATGTCGCGCAGAAACCGCCGGTAGAACTCTCCGCTCACCAGGTCGCCGGTGGCGTGGTCGGGCAGCGTCAGCGCGTCGGCGCCGGCCTCGATCTGGGCGTTGCCGAAGAGGACGGTGACCTCCTTCAGCCGGTCCAGGCACTGCACCGTCCGGTCGGGGTCGTCAATCGCCATCAACAGGAAGTTCTCGACGCCAAAGACGTGGTAGGCGAGCGTCCAGGGGCCCATCGTCTTGCCGATGATGGCGACTTCGTCGCCGTACTCCCTCTTCAGCAGCCGGATCGCGTCGAGGACGCAGCGGATATCGGTGTGGCTCAGGAAGTCGGCCGGAACCGTGATATCCTCGGGCCCGGACCAGATCGGGTTGGCCATCCGGACCGTCGGCCAGTTGTCTTTCTCCTCCCACTGGATGTCACAGCCGAGCGCCGACGATTCCTGGATGATGCTGAAGACGGGCATGATGGCGTCGAAACCGAGGACCGTGCAACTGGTTTCGGCCAGCCGCGCCATCAGGACCGGGTCACGATGCGCCTGTGGAAACGGCGCGCCGACCATGTCCATCAGCTCGACGGTGGCGACCGATGTGGGGCTCGCCACCGGCGGCCGATCGACGCGGCCGCCGGCGAGCGCGTTGAGCACGCGTTCGCGCGGGCGCATGTACTCGGCAAATGGATCGCGCTGCCTGTCGGAGATTGGCGGCTTCAAGGTCATCTCGCTGTCTCCTTTGGAAATGCATGCGCCAGGGCCCCCCATTCGGCGGCGGCCGCCGACGGCTCCGGCCAGATGGTCGGGTTCAGCCATTCGCCCGTCTCGGGGTGGCGCGAGCCGATCCAGCCTTCGGCGGCGATCCCGATCTCGATTGACCCGTCCCGCAGCCAGACGACGCCGTGCTCGTCGGCGCCCAGGCGCGCCGGCAGCGCGGCCTGCCGGAGCCGCTCGGTCGCGTGCGCCACGATCAGAACGGCCCAGGCTGCTCGCAACGCGCGCGCCTGCGACGTTCGGCCTGCCGGCCGGGGGTGCTCGACCAGCGCGGCAGCAGCGGCCGCTCTGGCGTCACGACGGCGGATCGGCCCGACGGCGCCTTCCGCCGGGCCGGGCGACCAGCGGAGGCGAAGGTGTCCGCCCTCGGCGACGGCGCGTGTATAGACAGCGCGCTCGCCTGGATCGCGCTGGACGTTGAACGGGGGCCGGTGGCTGGCGATGACCCGCGCTTCGAGGACGGCCGCATCCAGTGGGCAGAAGGTCGGCCGGAGGTCGACGACCTCGACCTGGGCGACGAGGCCGCTCATGTGGCGGCTGCGCTCGAGGTCGGACGTGCAGTAGGCGCGCAGGCGCCGCCGGAGCGAGCGCGCCTTGCCGGCGTAGAGGACCGCCCCCTGCGCGTCGCGGAACAGATAGACCCCCGGCCCATCCGGCGCCGCCGCGGCGGTGGCCGGTTCGAGCAGCGGTCGGCGCCGGAGCGCGCGCATCGCGGACGTGGCCGGCATGGCGCCGCCATCCGTGAGCAGGGCGGCCGCGACCTGACCCAGGCAGACGGCCCGGCCGACCGGGCTGCGGTCGCGGGGCGGCGGCAGGCCCAGCCGGCCGGCCAGACGGGCCAGATCGGGCCGTCCCTCGACGTGGGCCGCGGCCAGCGGGGAAAGCTCGACCAGGGGGTTCCCCAGCATGAGGAGGCCGGCCCGCCGGGCCTCGGACTGGATGAAGGCGACGTTGAGCGCGACATCCAGCCCGACGATGGGCATGGTGCCGAGGGAATCCCACAGCTCGCCGGCGGCGTCGGCAAAGGTCGGCGCGGCGGCGATCTCCTCGACGGCGATGCCGGCATTGGCGAGGTCTTCGGGAAGGCGAGCAGGCGGCGGATCGGGCCGAAAGAGCCACTGTGTACGGGTGGCGATCCGCCCATCCACCACGATGGCCGCGCCGACGGCGACGACGCGGGCACGCGGTGGTTTGGGGCCGGTCGCCAGGACGACGACGGCGGCGAAACGGTCGCTCGTGGACAGATCCGACCGGCCCGGGGCGCCCGTCGGCCGCGATCGGAGCGCCCAGCCGATGGGCGTCCTGATGAACCGCTCGTCGCCGCCGAGGACGGAGTCGAGGATCGATCGCCAGGCGGCGCCCTGAGCGTTGAAGAGGTAATGGATCAGGTCGGCGTCAGACGCCTCGCCGGTCCCCTCGGCAAGGATCTGGTAGGCGCGGTCGCGCAGGTTGGGGAAGCGCGAACGGTCAGCCATTCGGCAGTCAGCTCTCAGCGGTCAGCCGCCAGCAGTCGGCACGCGACAGCTATCGGTGAATCTCCCGTTTCTCCATTTGATCCCAGTTCGGGCCGACCTTGACGTCGACTTTCAGGGGAACGCTCAACGGCACGGCCGTCTCCATGAGCTTGCAGACCATGGTCGCCAGCTGGTCCAGCTCATCGCGCGGGACGTCGAAGACCAGCTCGTCATGCACCTGCAAGATCATCCGACTCCGCCAGCCCTCGCGCTTGAGCCGGTCGTGGATCCGGATCATCGCGATCTTGATGATGTCGGCGTTGGTCCCCTGGATCGGCATGTTCATCGCCATCCGCTCGGCGGCGCCGCGGACCTGCGGGTTGCTCGAGTTCACCTCCGGGATGTACCGGCGGCGCCCTTTGAGGGTCTCCACGTAGCCGAGCGCGCGCACCTGATCCTTCGTCCGGTCCAGGTAGGCGCGGACGCCGGGGTATTTCTGGAAGTAGACGTTGATGAACTCGGCGGCCTCTTTCCGGGAGAGGTCGGTCGCCTGGGCCAGCCCGTACTCGGAGACCCCGTAGATCACGGCGAAGTTCATCCGCTTGGCGCGGTCGCGCTCATGCGGCGTCACGGCGGCGGGGTCCTTGCCGTAGACGGCGGCCGCCGTCATCCGGTGGGAGTCCTCGTCGTTGCGGAAGGCGGCCACCAGCAGCGGGTCCTGGCTGAAGTGCGCCAGGATCCGGAGCTCGACCTGGCTGTAGTCGCAGGAGACGAGTACATTCTCCGGTCCGCTGGCGACGAACGCCCGGCGCACCTGCCGGCCGAGCGGCGTGCGGATCGGGATGTTCTGGAGGTTCGGGTTGGACGAAGACAACCGGCCGGTGCTCACAGCAGTCTGGCTGTAGTTGGTGTGGACCCGCCCCGTCCGCGGATGGATCAGGGCGGGGAGCGCGTCGACGTAGGTGCCCTTCAGCTTGACGAGCTGCCGGTACTCCAGGATCAGGTCGACGACCGGGTGGAGATGCTTCTCGCGAAGCTCATCGAGCACCACCGCATCGGTGGACCAGCCGTGCTGCGTCTTTCGGCTGGAGGTCGTCGGCAGCTTCAGCTCCTCGAAGAGCACCTTGCCGAGCTGGGCCGTCGAGTTCACGTTGAACTTGTGGCCCACCAGGCGATAGATCTCCTCCTCGAGACGGAGGAGCTCCTTGCCCAGCTCCCGCGACATCTCCCGCAGCGCCGCCGTGTCGAGCTTGACGCCGGTTCGCTCCATGTCGACGAGGATCGGCACCAGCGGCATCTCGATCTCGGTGAAGAGATCCCAGAGCCCCCGGGCGATCAGCTCCGGCTCGAAGAGCCGCCGCAGCCGACCGGTCATGTCGGCGTCGGCCGCCGCGTAGCGGCCTGCCTCCGGGATGCTGGTCTGGGCCATCGAGATCTGGCCGTTGCCCTTGCCGATCAGGGACGAGATCGGCGTCATCTCCACGCCCAGCCGACTGAGCGCCAGCTCCTTGAGGCCGAGTCGGGGCTCGTTGAGGAGGTGGGCGGCGATCATCGTGTCGAAGGCGAGTCCGTCGAGCGGAATGCCCTGCTCGGCGAGGACCGTCACGTCGTACTTGCCGTGATGAGCAACTTTCGGAATGCGCGGGTCCGCCAGGATCGGGCCCAGGAGCTCCCTGAGCTCGGCCAGCGATACCTGGGCGGGAGCGTCCTCCGGGGCGCGCAGGAGGGCGTCCAACCCACCCTGAGCACCCATCGCCGGCACATGTCCGACCGGTACGTAGACCCCCTGGCCGGCGGCGGTCGACGCCGAGACGCCCACGAGCAGCGCGTGCATCGCCTCCTGGCTCGTCGTCTCGGTGTCGACGACGATCTCGCCGCTCTGTCCGAGCGCCTCTGCGAGGTCGGCAAGCGCCCCACGATTGTCGACAATCCGGTAGTCCGTCGCGATGGCCGGCTGCGGTGGCGTGCCGGCTGCACCGGCGGCCGCCTGGTCGGCCGCGGCCTCGGTCCTCGCGGGTGCTTCCGGCTCCGCCTCCTTGATCGGCAGATCGGCCAGCCGGGATACGAGGCTGCGGAACTCGAGCTCCCGGAACAGGTCGACGACTCGGCGGCGGTCGTAGCTCGTCAGCGAGCAGTCGTCCAGGCTCAGGCTTACCGGAACCAGGGTGACGATCGTCGCCAGTCGTTTGTTCTGCCGCACGGTCTGCTCGTACTCCCGAAGCGTCTCCCGAAGCTTCGGCGGCTCGATCTCCTCCAGGTGCGCGTAGACGCCCTCGACGCTGCCGAACCGCTGGACCAGCCGCGCGGCCGTCTTGTCGCCGACGCCCGGCACATTCGGCAGGTTGTCCGACGGGTCGCCCTTGAGCCCTTTGAGATCGGTGATCTGGTCTGGCCTCACCCCGTACTTCTCGACGACGGCCTCCTCGTCGAAGACCTGGGTATCGGAAAAGCCCTTGCGGGGCGCCAGGACGCGGACCTGCGGCCCGACGAGCTGCATGGCGTCGGCGTCGCCGGTCACGATGAGCGCCTCGACGTCGTCGGCGAGCTGGCGGCACAGAGCGCCGAGCACGTCGTCGGCCTCGAAGCCGTCGCTCTCGTAGATCGGGATGCCGAACGCCTGGAGGATCTCGCGGACGCGGGCGAACTGGCGCACCAGGTCGTCCGGCGCCCTGGGCCGCTGGGCCTTGTACGCCTCGAACTCGATGTGGCGGAACGTCGGTCCTGCCCGGTCGAACGCCGCGGCGACACAATCGGGCCGCAGCTCGGTCAGCGCCTTCACCAGCATGCTGGCGAAGCCGTAGACGGCGCCGACCGGCTCGCCCGTGTGCCCGACGGAGAGCGGCGGCAGCGCGTGGTAGGCCCGATGGATCAGGGCGTGGGTATCGAAGATGAGGAGCGTTCGCTTCCTCGGCGCGTCGGACGCCATAGCCGCCCCCGGTCATCAGGATAGGGTGATTATACCACTTTGACAGATGGCGCCAAGCCGCGTATGCTGGCAGCGGCAACCCGGGGTATTCTGCAACCAGAGAGGACAATGATGGTCACCACGCCGAGCACCGGGGCGCGAACGATTGACCCGATCAAGTTCGAGGTGATTCGGAACGCGCTCCTGGCAGCGACCGAGGAGATGTCGGTTTCGCTCCAGCGATCCGCCTACTCCACGAACGTCAAGACCCGGCTCGACTACTCCTGCGCCTTCTTCGACCGGCACTGCCGCATCGTCGCTCAGGCGTTCTCGCAGCCGGGGCATCTCCTGATGCAGGCGCACGTCACCGGCCCCTCCATCCTGGAGTACGGCCCGGAGCGGCTGGAGCCCGGCGACGCCATCGTCGTCAACGACCCGCATCGCGGCGCCAACCATCTCAACGATCTCTTCTTCATCTCGCCCGTATTCTACCGTGGCGAGCTCTTCGGCTTCCTGGGCAGCTCGGCGCACCACGTCGACATGGGCGGCGGCGCGCCGTGCAGCCTCGGCGCCTTCACCGAGATCTACCAGGAGGGCATCTGCCTCCCGGTCATCAAGCTCGTCCACCGCGGCGAGTTCCATCCCGACCTCTTCAAGTTCCTGATGGCGAACATCCGGGCGACGAAAGAGGTCGCCGGCGACATGCGGGCGCAGATCGCCAGCAACAACTTGGGCGCTCGCCGGATCTGCGCCCTCCTCGACCGCTACGGGCCGGACGAAGTGCAGCACTACATCGACGAGCTCATCGCCTACACGGAGCGGCGGACGCGCGCCGAGCTCGCCAAGCTGCCGCCGGGGGTCTACGAGGCCGAAGCCTTCCTGGACGACGACGGGATCGACGATCGGCCGATCCGGTTCCAGGTGAAGGTCACGATCGGCGATGGCCGGGTCGCCTTCGACTTCACCGGGACTGACCTTCAGCGGCGCGGTCCCATGAACTGTAGCAAGACGATGACGACCTCGGGCTGCCTGTACGTCCTCAAGTGCCTCATCGACCCCGACATTCCGCTGAACCACGGCTTCTTCAACCACGTCGAGGTACACGTCCCGGAGGGGACCTGTCTGAACGCGCGGCGGCCGGCCGCGGTCGTCGGCGGGCAGGAGGTCTGCATGCGGATCAACGAGCTCGTGTTCAAGGCGTTCTCGCAGGCGCTGCCGGAGAAGGTGCCGGCCGGCACGAAGGGGATGGTCTGCCACACCGCCTTCGGCGGACTTCGTCCCGACAGCGGCGAGTACTACACCTTTTTGGAGACCATCGCCGGCGGCTACGGCGGCCGCATTCGGTCGGACGGCCCCGACGCCATCCAGACGCACATCCAGAACACGCAGAACGCCCCCATCGAGGAGACGGAGTTGAACTACCCGGTCGAGATCCTCCGGTACAACCTGATCGACGACTCCGACGGCCCCGGCAAGTTCCGCGGCGGCCTCGGCCTGCGCCGCGACTACCGCTTCATCGACCACGAGCCGTCGTTCACGTTCCTGGCCGACCGCCGGAAGTTCGCGCCGTGGGGGCTTTTTGGCGGGATGCCGGGGAAGCTCGCAACATACTTCATTGTCCGCGATGGCCAGGTCATCCCCACGGGCTCGAAGGTGACCTTCATCGCCCGGCAGGGCGACGTCATCTCCGCCCAGTCCTGTGGCGGCGGCGGCTACGGGAACCCCTTCGAGCGCGACCCGCAGCGGGTGCTCGCCGACGTGGTCGAGCGAAAGGTGAGCGTCGAGCGTGCCAGGCTCTGCTACGGCGTCGTCGTCGACCCGGTCGCCGAGACCGTCGACGAGGCGGCGACGGCCGCCTTCCGCGCCACCCACCAACCCCAGGAACCCGCCGCGACGTAGTTTCTGGTTTCTGGTTTCTGGTCGACATCTCCCCCGACCAGAAACCAGAAACCACAAACCAGAAACCCCGCTACGGTACGGCCCTCTCGCTTGGCGGTGCGGTGGGGTAGTGGGGCGGCAGCAGATCGCCCTCGCGGAAGCGCGTCCACCGGAACGGCGTGATGTCGTAGTTCTTGTGACGGCCGTGGAGGATGACCTCCGAGATGATGTCGCCCGTGATTGGCGAGTGCTTGAAGCCGTGGCCGCTCCAGCCAAAGCAGGCGTACAGACCGGTGTACTCGGGGATGGCGCCGAGGACCGGCTCGCCGTCGAGGGTGAAGTCGTACACGCCCGAATAGCCGCCGCGGGCGAGGCCGTTCTCCATGATCGGGATCCGGCGGGCGATGAGCTCTGCGTCGCGATCGATTTCCGACGGGTCGGCGCCCTCGTTGTACTGGTCGGGGTCGACGATCTCCAGGTACTTGCCGACGCCGAAGATGGTGAGGTCGCCGTGGTCGGGGCGCATGTAGGTCCCGTTGGGGCCGTCGCTGATCGCCGGGTGGACGCCGAGCTCGGGCGGCCGGCGGAAGAAGCACATCTGGTGCCGCCTGGGCTGGATCGCGATGTCGATGCCGAGCGGCGCCAGCAGCCGGTTGGCCCAGAGGCCGGCGCAGTTGACGACGACCGGGGCGCTGACGTCGCCTTTCGCCGTGCGGACGCCGGTCACCTTGCCGCCGGCCGTCAGGATCTCCGTCGTCGGCGTGTACTGGACGATCGTCGCCCCGAGGTCGCGGGCGCGATTGGCGAAGGCGTTGGTCGTCGAGGCCGGATCGGCGTAGCCGGACTCCGACTCGTAGGAGGCCAGGGCGATGTCGTCGACGGCGATGTCCGGAACGAGCTGCTTGACGTCGTCCGGCGAGATGAGCTTGACCCGGGAACCGACCTTCCGAGAGCGGTTGATGTTGGCTTCCAGGTGCGGCGCGCCCTCCGCATCGACCAGGACCATGAAGCCGACCTGCCGGAACCCGGGGTCGCCGCCGATGATCTGCTGCCAGTTCTGGAAGATGTCGGCGCCGGCGTTCGCCGTGCGGGCGAAGAACTCGATGGGGTAGAAGCGCCGAACGAGGGCGGTCGAGCGGCCGGTGGGGCCAGAGGCCAGGAACTTCTTTTCGAGGAGGAGCACCCGTCCGGCTTTCTTGCGGGCCAGGTGGTAAGCGATGCTGGCGCCGTTGACGCCGCCGCCGACGATCACGATGTCGGCTGTTGCCGGCAGATCTGCCATAGTGACTGTCTCCTTTAGGAACTCGTAGGAACTCGATTGGCGCGAGTGACAGGAACATGCGTCGGCACGGTAGACTGTAGAGCGAATCGCCCTCGCTGTCAACTCCCGGAGCCCGTAGGAACTCGTAGGAACTCGTGGGAACTCACTCGAACCAGAAACCACAAGCCAGAAACCCGTCTCGTTCGCTGTTCTAGGGAGGGGGCGACATGACGAACGACCGCGAGGCCATCCGGGTCTGGGCGCCGGCGAAGATAAACCTGACGCTGGAGGTGGTCGGCCGCCGATTGGACGGCTACCACGAGATCCGATCGGTGCTGCAGGCGCTCTGTCTGGCCGACCGCCTGCGGGCAACTGAGGCCGACGGAATCGTCTTTGGCTGCTCCGACCCGGCGCTCCAGTCCGACGAGAACCTGGTCGTCCGTGCGGCCCGGCTGCTCAGGGACCGCTTCCGCGTGCCATCCGGCGCCCGCCTGCACCTTGATAAGCACATCCCGACGGCGGCCGGCCTGGGTGGGGGCAGCAGCGACGCGGCTGCGACGCTCCTCGCGATGAACCGCCTCTGGCACCTGGGCTGCGCGCCGTCCGACCTGATCGGACTGGCTGCCGAGCTCGGGTCCGACGTGCCGTTTCTCGTGGCCGCCGGACTGGGCACCGGCACGGCGCTGGCGCTCGGGCGCGGGGAGCAGATCGTGCCGCTGCCGCCATTCCCGGCTCGATGGGTCGTGCTGGTCATCCCGAGCTGGACGCCGGCGGCCAAGACGGCGACGGCCTACGGCAGCCTGACGCCGGATGACTACGCCGACGGGCGGGCCACCGCCCAGGTCGCGCTGGCGCTGCGGGAAGGGCGCATCCCCGAAGACGACCTGCTCGCCAACACGTTCCTCGGCCCCATCGGTCGTCTGGCCCCCGCTGTCGCCGAGGCCTACGGAGCGATGGCACAAGTGGGCCTTTTCCCCCACCTGACCGGAGCCGGTCCGGCGCTGTTCGCCCTGCTGGACGATCGTACGGCGGCGCGCAGGGCGACCAGGGCGCTTCGGGCGAGGGGCCTCCATGCACTTCTGACTCGCACCTGCACCGGCTCATCATCGGTCTCGATTGCCTCGCGCGCCGGAACCGAGCCGCGACCGTGAGGGAGCGCCCGAACGCGCCGCGACCGTGAGGGAGCCGTTCTCGGCGGTGAGGAACGAAGCGATGGTGCCTCCCTTGCTCCCTCGTCCCACGCCGTCCTGGTCGTCGGACGGCGGACCCCGCGGTGCCCCGACGGTCCGCAGACGGCCTGCGACAACGCAGGGACCGCTCCCGCGCGGTCGCGGCTCGGTTCGTGCGCTCCCGTACGGTCCCGGCTCAGTTCAGGCGCTCCCTCACGGTCGCACACGCCGGGTTGGGATCGATGCCATCCGGTCCAATCCATGCAATCCGCTCCCAGAATCCGTTGACAGCTCGTTCTCCGCCGGCGTGGCAGCCCCTGGCTTGATGCCTGCGGGCGGTTCCAGAACCGCCCCTGCAACGGTGCCTGGCGCGAGATCTTGACGGTCACCCCCCGGCAGGCCCAGGTCTTGCACGCCTTCCAACGATAGTGGCAGACGATCGAGACGTGGAACCATCGTCCGGTGGATCCGCCAGGCCGGCACCGCCTGGAAGGTGCGGCTGGCGGCGACGGCGTTTCGAGCAACCGACAACACATTGGGGGCAGAGCAGTGCAACTCTACATGCTTCAGCTCGCCTATACGTCTGAAGCCTGGGCATCGATGGTGAGCAGCCCGGAGAATCGGGCGGAGGTCTGGGGCAGACATCTGCGGTCGATGGGCTGCCGGCTCGTCTCCGAGTACCTCTGCTTCGGGGAGTACGACGTCGTCAGCATCTTCGAGGCCCCCGACGACGTGACCGCCGCGGCGGCCATCATCGCCATCATGCCGCCGGGGCACATCAAGGCGACCAGGACGACCAAGCTGCTGACGGTCGACGAGTGGCTCGACGCCACCCGCAAGGCGGGGACGGCGCAGTATCGGGGGCCGGGGGGCACGCGGCAGCGCGGTTCCGAGAGATGACGAACCGCCAGGGCGCCAAGATCGCCAAGGAAGACGCCAGGGATGTCGGTTGGTCGTTTGGTGGATCCCTGTGCAAACCGGCATAGTGGTCCGTCGAGCGTGAGTGATGGCTCGTGGTTGGTGCTTGAGCGCCCGGTCCTCGGGTGCCCGAGGGCCGGGCGCTCAAGCGCCAACTACGAACCGTGAAGCTTGAGCCCTGAACCCTCAACCTCCACCACGAGGTCTACGACGGCGCTGGGCGATCGAATGACCGCCTTGAAGGCGCGCTCGATCGCGCTCGTCGTCGGGTGGCTGCGGTTCGCCAGCACCTCATGGATCGCCGGCTTACAGGCGAGCCTGATTTCGACGATGTCGAACGCCTCGCCGTCCAGCATGAAGCCGACGTCAGCGAGCGAGATGCTGGCCGAGCATGCGCGCAAGGCGCCGGCAGCAGCCACCTCGCCGGCGTCGGTCAGCCAGCCGACTGCGCTGGTGATGATCTCGCTCGCTCCTGACGACGGTTCCATCTTCGCTTGCCTTCTCTCTCGCCCCCGAGTGTGCTCCGGGACCGGGGCCTCCATCATCCTACCGGGAACCCCACCATATCGCAAGCCGATTCCCGGTTCCCTCCTCTCCAACCAGAAATCAGGAACCGCACACCGGAAACCCCGTTCTCCAGCACCCGCCGCGCCAACTCCCTGGTACGCTCTTTGCTGAAGCAATGGCAGCGACCTCTTAGAAACTATCTCAAATCGCTCAGAAACGGGTCTCAGGGCCGCAGAGGCCATTCTGGTGCATTGTGAGATAGTTTCTTAGAGGTATGGATCAAGGAGGCCATCCGTGGCCCGCAAGCTGGTACTCGTGGTGGATGGCTACCCGCCTGTACGGGCGGTCATCCGGGCTATCTTCGAGGACGATCCGAGCATCGACTTCGTCGAGGCGGCCAGCGCCCAGGAATCGCTCGATCAGGTTCATCAGCACCGTCCGGACGTCATCCTGCTGGACACCGAGCTGCCGGACCTGGACGGCCTCGATCTCTGCCGCCGCCTCAAGGCGGACCCGGTCACGCGATCGATCCCGGTGATCCTGATGACCCACGAGTGGTGGCTCCCCGGCCGCCAGGTCCTCGCGGAGGCCGGCGTCGACGACTCCATTCGCAAACCGTTTCAGATCGATCACCTGATGGCGAAGGTTCACGCTGCGCTGGGAGCCCGGCGAGCCGTCGAGCGAGCGGAGCCCGACGCCCCGCCGTCAGGAGCGATACCCCTCTGGCTGGCGGTCGAGGATGCCGCGGCGCCGGCCGACTCGAACGGCGTGATGCACTGACAGGAGGTGCTGGATTGTCGGCAAACGATGCGGGAGCGGGCGGCCCGGCGACTGTCCCGAGCTTCGGCGTCACGGGGTACGGCGCCTACCTCCAGCTCGATCGCCTTCTGGCCACACAGGAACCGCGAACCGAAGCCCACGAGGAGATCTTCTTCATCGTCATCCACCAGACGTTCGAGCTCTGGTTCAAGCTCCTCATCCATGAGCTGCGCGCGCTGCGCCAGCACCTGGTCGCGGGCGACGCCGAGAATGCCCTGCACCCGCTCCGGCGGATCACCCGCATCCAGACTCTGCTGGTCGATCAGATCCGCCTCATCGATACGCTCTCCCCGGCGGAGTTCCTGCGCTTTCGTCCGGCCCTCGGCACCTCCAGCGGTCTGGAATCCCAACAGTTCCGAACGATCGAGTCGCTCCTGGGGCTCCCTGGGCGTCGGAACGGCGCAGCGAGCGCCTGGATGGCCAGATCGGGTGAGCCCGCCGTCGACGAGGCCATCTGGGCGTGCTTCGTCGTGCGGGGGCATCTGACCGCCGGATCGCAAACCGACTCTGCCGCCCGCCGGGCCGCCGCCGTTGTGCTCTTCCAGGCCCCGGCGGCCGACCCCGCCCTGGCCTTCCTCTGTGAAGAGCTGCTCGACCTCGCCCAGAGTCTCTGGCTCTGGCGCGCGACACACCTGAAAGTCGTCGATCGCCTGATCGGCGGACGCATGGGCACCGGCGGAACGACCGGAGTGACCTACCTGGCCCGCACGCTCGACTCCAGGGCCTTCCCCGACCTCTGGGCCGCCCACGGCAGCCTCGAACCGTGAGTGTGGGGGGCAGGGGTCGGGGGTC
>JACQGW010000226.1 GCA_016199325.1 Chloroflexota bacterium | reverse complement strand
CCCCGACCCCCGACCCCTGACCCCCGACCCCTGGGGAGAACGTATGGGTGATGCCATCCGGATCATGATTGTCGACGATAGCAGCGAGAACCGCGGTTGGCTGCGCCGCCAGTTCGCCGGGACCAGCTTCGCCGTCGTCGGCGAAGTCAGCCTCGGCCCCGAGGCGGTCGCGCAGTGTCGCGAGAGCCGGGCCGACGCCGTGGTCATCGGCGTCGAGGACCCCATCGCCCGCGCCCTGCGCACCATCGAGATCCTTGCCGTCGGCGTGGGCATCCCCATCCTGGCCGTTTCGTCGCTGAACGATCGCGAGGCGCTGCGCCGGGTCATGCTGGCCGGCGCACGGGACTTCGTCGTCAAGCCGCTGGCGGCCGAGGATCTCCGCCAGGCGCTCGTCGACGTTCTGGAGCTCGACCGTCGGCGGATGTCGTTGGCCAGCGAGGTAGCCGAGAGCGGGCACCACGGCGAGATCATCGTCGTCTTCGGCGCCAAGGGCGGCGTCGGCAAGACGACGCTGGCGACCAATCTGGCCGTCGCGCTGGCGCGGGATGCCAAACAGCGCGTCGTCCTCGTCGATCTGGATACGCACCTTGGCGACGTCGGGCTGCTGCTCGACCTGCCGCCCGATCGGAGCATCGCCGACGTCGTCCCGCTCATCGACAAGCTGGACCCGGAGCTCCTCCGCAGCTTCGTCAGCAGCCACGAGTCCGGCGTCCACGTCCTGGCGGCGCCGGCGCGCCCCGAGGTCGGCGAGACGGTTGGCCCGAAGCACGTCCAGAAGCTGCTGGACGTGCTAACCCGGACCTACGATGCCATCGTCGTCGATACGCCGCGAGCGTTCAACGACAACACCATCACGGCGATGGATGCCGCCAATCTCATCCTGCTGCTGACGACGCTCGAAGTGCCCAGCGTCAAAAACACCCGCCTCTGCCTGGACACGCTTCGGAGCTGGCACTATCCCACCGAGAAGGTCAAGCTCCTGATCAACCATGCCCACAGCGCCAACGGGGTCGGCAACCACGACGTCGAGCTGGCGCTGGAGTACCCGATCTTCTGGAAGATCCCGTACGACCCGGCAGTGTGTGTGGCGTCCCGCCGTGGCCGGCCGTTCGTCCAGGACCAGGCGGGGGCGCGCGTCGCCCGCAACGTGTCCGACCTCGCGGCCGTGCTCAGCGGAAGCAAGCCCCCGAGTCGCAGTCTGCTGGCAAGGGTGCTCGGATGATGCTACCGCGAGCGGCCGGCCGGCCGATCGGCGGGTGGGTAGCTTCGCCCGCCGGGACGGAAGGGGGCCAGGGCGATCAGGCCCAGCGGGATGGCGACGTAGCCGATCAGCCCGATGGCCAGCAACAGATCGATCTCGGCGGTGATGCCGATGCCGACGAACACCAGCATCAGGAGCCAGACGAGGGCGAGGACGAGCGCAACCGAGCCACGCATGGGCGGCCTCCTGACGTCAAACTGGGTTTCTGGTTTCTGGTTTCTGGTTCGAAGTCTCTTGACGGAATGATTGGACAGGTACAGGTATCAGTATAAACTGGCGAACGCGCGTTTACCAGGGAGGGGTGTGATCATGTCCATCCTGCTCCAGCGATCCGATCCGGCCCGTAATGGCTGGGGCCAGCGCCAGGCGGCGCCGGCGCAGCCGGTCGAGCCGGCTTCGAGCGTCGAGGACGGCCGCGCCCCCGGCGACCCGCTTGTCGAGCTGAAGACCGACCTGCACGAGAAGCTGATCCGAGAGATCGACCCGGCGAAGCTCGCCGGGCGCGAAGCGGCGGCCGTCCGCCAGGACGTCGAGGAGGCCATCCGGGGCTTGCTCCTGGCGGTCGACATCCCGCTCGCCCGCCAGGAGCGCGTCCGGCTCGTCGCCGAGGTGGCCGACGAGATCCTTGGCCTCGGCCCCCTCGAGCCGCTCCTGGCCGACCCGACCATCACCGAGGTGATGGTCAACGCAGCCGACCAGGTCTACTTCGAGCGCGGCGGCGTCCTTTACCTCTCCGACCGCGCCTTCCGCGACGACGACCACATCATCCGCGTCATCGAGAAGATCGTGGCGCCGCTCAACCGGCGCATCGACGATAGCTGTCCGATGGTCGACGCCCGCCTGCCGGACGGCTCGCGCGTCAACTGCATCATTCCGCCGCTGGCGATCGACGGGCCGACCATCACCATTCGGAAGTTCGCCAAACAGCCCCTACGGGCGGCCGACCTGGTTCGCACCGGCACGGTGTCGGCGGAGATGATGGAGTGCCTGCGGGCCTGCGTGGAGGTGCGGCTGAACTGTATCATCTCTGGCGGCACCGGCTCGGGCAAGACCACGCTCCTCAACGTCCTCTCCTCGTTCATCCCGGCGGCCGAGCGGATCGTCACCATCGAGGATCCGGCCGAGCTCCAGCTCCAGCAGCGGCACGTCGTCCGGCTCGAGACCCGGCCGCCGAACGTCGAGGGGAAGGGGCAGGTCACCCAGCGTGACCTGGTCCGCAACGCCCTGCGCATGCGGCCGGACCGGATCATCGTCGGCGAGGTGCGGAGCGGCGAGGCGTTCGACATGCTCCAGGCGATGAACACGGGGCACGACGGCTCGCTGAGCACCGTCCACGCCAACGCGCCGCGTGACGCCCTGGCCCGCATCGAGAACATGGTGCTGATGGCCGGGCTGGACCTGCCGGTCCGGGCGATCCGCGAGCAGGTCGCCTCGGCCATCGACCTGATCGTTCACGTCAGCCGTCTCCGCGACGGATCTCGCCGGGTGACCCACGTCACCGAAGTCGTCGGCATGGAGGGCCAGATCATTACGCTGCAGGACATCTTCGTCTTCCAGCAGAGCGGCGTCGACGGCGACGGCCGCGTGCTTGGCCAGATGCGGGCGACCGGCCTGCGCCCCCGCTTCGTCGAGCGGTTCGAAGAGGCCGGCATCGCGCTGCCGCCAGACCTGTTCAGCCGGAGGCCCTGACCGATGGATCTCTCCCTGATGACCGTCCCGGCGGCCATGTTCCTGACCGTCGTCGCGCTGACCATCTCGGCCAACAAGCTGCTGCTGGAGGACCGCGCCCTGGTTCGGCGCCGGCTCCGCCAGCACGCCACCGCCGCAGCCCAGACGGTCGATCTGCCGGCAAGCGGCACTGTTCTGCGCGAGCACCGCCTCAGCGCCATTGCCGGGCTCGACCGCATTCTGGCCGGCCGTTCGTTCACGCCGCAGATCGAGCAGGAGCTCGCGCGCGCCAGCATCCCGCTGCGGGTGAGCGAGTACCTGCTGCTGCGCTGGCTCCTGGCGCTGGCGCTTCTGGCGATCGGCCAGCGGCTGACGGGAAGCTGGCTCATCGGCCTGCCGCTCGGCCTGGCCGGCTACGCGCTGCCGCACCTCTTCGTTCGCCACCGCCAGGGCCAGCGTCTCCAGCTCTTCAACGACCAACTGGTCGAAACCATTACGCTCATCTCGAACTCGCTCAAGTCCGGCTACAGCTTCCTCCAGGGGATGGAAGCCGTGGCGCGCGAGATGCCGGCGCCGACCAGCCAGGAGTTCGCCGCGACCATCCAGGAGATCCAGGTCGGCTCGGCCGTCGAAGATGCGCTGGCCAACCTGGCCCGGCGGGTCGGCAGCGACGACCTCGATATGGTCGTTACCGCCATCCTGATCCACCGATCGGCCGGCGGCAACCTCTCCGAAGTGCTGGACAACATCGCCCAGACGATTCGGGAACGAATGCGGATCCTGCGGGAGGTCCGCACGCTGACCGCGCAGGAGCGCATCTCCGGCTACATTGTCGGCGCGCTGCCGATCATCATGATCGTCGTCATCAGCGTGCTGAATCGCAGGTACGTAGACATGCTGTTCAACGAAACCAACGGTCAGATCATGCTAGCCATCGCCGCCGTGCTGGAGGTCATCGGCTTCTGGATGATCCGGCGCATCGTCGACATCGAGGTGTAGCCAATGGTGCCCACGCTGCTCGTCGGCCTGGTCTTCTTTTCGACGGCGCTCCTGGTTCTGGCCCTGGTGCCGGTCGAGCGCGTCGACGTCCGCAAGCGCGTGAGCCCGTATGGCGAGCCGCCGACCGACCGCCGTCCGATGCCGGCCGATCCGTTCACGGCGCGCTTCGTCGCTCCCTTTTTCGGGAGAGTGGGCCGGATTCTCGGCCGCCTGGCGCCCGCGAGCTTCCGAGCCGACGCCGAGCAACGGCTGGAAACCGCCGGCAACCCGATTTCGGTGGAGCTGTACCTGGCGCTGCGGGTGGCCGGCGCCGTCGGCGCCGCCGCGCTGGCCGTTCCCACGATCCTCAATGCCCAGGCCGCCAATCCCACCCCGCTGCTCGGCGTGCTGCTCCTCTTCTGGATCGCCTGGCGCCTGCCGGCGAGCTGGCTGAACCTTCGTATCTCCGCCCGGCAGGGGCGCATCCAGCGCGCCCTGCCGGACGCCCTGGACCTGATCGTCGTCTGCATGGAGGCCGGGCTTGCCTTCGACGCCGCCATCGCCAAGGTCGTCGAGAAGACCCGCGGCCCGCTCCGGGACGAGCTCGCCAGGATGCTCCGGGAGATGTCGCTCGGCAAGCTGCGCCGCGAGGCGCTCCGTGACCTCGGCAAACGAACGGCGGTGCCGGATCTGGTCACCTTCGTCGCGGCGCTGGTCCAGGCCGATCAGATGGGGCTCTCGGTCGCCCACGTCCTGCGCACGCAGGCCGACGAGATGCGGATCAAGCGGCGCCAGCGGGCCGAAGAGACCGCTATGAAGGCGCCGGTCAAGATGCTGTTCCCCCTCATCCTCTGCATCTTCCCGGCGATGATGGTCGTCACACTCGGCCCGGCTCTCATGGCTATCTACACGAATATCATCGTCCGCCTGAAGGACCTCTGAGGAAGCACGATGTCGCTCACACAGATGCTGGGGCTTGGCTTCATTCTGCTGGCGCTGATGCTGGCGCTCTCGCGCGTGCGGGGCCGGCTGACCCTGACCATCAGGATGCGGGGGCGTGCCCACATGCGGCAGACCATCCCGTCGACCTGTCCCCATCTGGGCACGGACGACGACCCGTTCCGCCACGGCGACCGGCCGAGCGACACCCACCGCTGCTACCTCGGGATGCAGCGCGATCGCATCGACCTGGCTCACCAGCGGATGTTCTGCCTCGGCCGCTCCCACGTGAGCTGTCCGTGGCTCTCCGTCGTGCCGGGCGCCACGCGCCCGTCGCTGCCCCAGCGCACCGCCGACTGGGTTCTCCCGCAGCTCGCCGCCCTCGCCGACACCGCCTGGCGCTTGACCTGCACCACCGGCTGGCCCAGCGGCCGCGCCGCCGCGGTTGCCCTGGGTCGCCAGACCGGCCTGAGCTCGGCGCGCGCCGCCCGAGCGACTGGCACAACGGCAGCCCGACTGGCCCGCCGGAGCGCCGCCTGGAGCCGTCGGACCGCGCCGCTCGTCGCCGCAGGCGTGGCTCGGGCCGGGGTGGGGTGCTGGTCTCGGGGTCGTGGTTTCTGGTTTCTGGTTTCTGGTTTCTGGTTGGGGGTTTACAAGAGGGTGGGGAGGCGCTCAAGGCCCTCACCCCGACTCGCGGGCGGGCCCTCACCCCGACTCGCTTCGCTCGTCGACCCTCTCCCGCGTACGGGAGAGGGTACGGAGGGGGGGGAGACGCCTGCGGTCGGTCCTGCTGCTGCTGCTCCCGTCGTCCCCCCTCTGCCGTCCGCTGCCGCGCCCGTCGTCCCCCCTCTCCCGCAGACGGGAGAGGGGCCGGGGG
>JACQGW010000245.1 GCA_016199325.1 Chloroflexota bacterium | reverse complement strand
GTCCAGGAAGGGCCTGAGCAAGCTGGTGAACTCGGCCGGCACCACCAGCTTGGTGGCCGGGGCGGCGCCGAGGGTCTTCAGCGTGTCCAGGTACTGGAGGCTCATGGTCTTGCTGTCGACGGTGCGGGCTATCTCAAAGACCTTCTCCAGCGCCACCGCGAAGCCCTCAGCGCGCAGGATAGCAGCCTGGCGTGCGCCTTCGGCCTCCAGAATCGCTGCCTGCCTCTGCCCCTCGGCAATCCGGATGGCCGCGTCGCGCTTGCCATCGGCCTCCGTTACCATGGCTCGACGGCTGCGCTCCGCCGACATCTGGCGGGTCATCGCCTCCTGGATCTCGCGCGGCGGGATGATCTCCCGGATCTCCACCGCCGTCACCTTGATGCCCCAGCGATTGGTAACCTCGTCCAGCTTCCCGCGCAGCGCTTCGTTGATCTGCTCCCGCTTGGCCAGCACCTCGTCCAGGAGCATGTCGCCGACCACCGCGCGCAACGTGGTGATGGCTATCCCGCGGGCCGCCCCCTCGTACTGTTCCACGTTCAGCACGCTCGGCAATGCATCCACGATCTTCATGTAGACCAGGAAGTCGATGGATACCGACGCGTTGTCCTCGGTAATGCACGTCTGCGGTGGCACGTCGAAGAATCGCTCGCGCAGGTCGACGCGCACGCCCCGGTCGACGAACGGAATCAACAGCACCAGCCCCGGCCCCAGCGCACCGATCACCCGGCCGAGCCGAAACACCACTAGCCGCTGGTACTCCGCCACGATGCGGATCGCCATCGCCAGCAGCAAGACGACCAGCAGCACGAACAAGCCCAGGACAATCCAGCTCTCAATCGTCATCGCTCCTCCTCTGCACGTTGTCATCAGGGCGACAGCCCCGCCCTTCGGGACCAGCGCCCCGCCCGCCATCGTCAGGGTTTCTTTACTCGCAGGGTCACCCCCGAGACGCCGACGACCTGAACCTTTTCGCCGGCACGAATCGGCCCGCCCTCGGCTACCGCGCTCCAATCCTCGCTATCCACCCGCACCCTGCCCGCCGGCGCCAGGTCCGTGACGGCCACGCCGATGCGTCCACTCAGCGCCTCCGCGCCGGCGACGACCGGCGCTTGCCGTGCGGTGAGCAGCGCCCGAAAGACCAGCAGGAAGAAACCGGCAAACGTCGCCGCCATCATGGCGACAAGCCAGGGGCTCACCCGGACGTCGGGCATCGCCGGGGACGTGGGGACGAGCGGGGTATAGAGCATGAGCGAGCCGAGGACGAAAGCAATCAGCCCTGCCACGGCCAGTATCCCGACCCCTTCGGTATACAGCTCGGCGACGAAGAGCCCCACGGCAAGGAGCAGCAGGAGCACGCCCGCCCAGCTCACCGGCAGGCTGCCGAAAGCGACGAAGGCCAGGATGAGTGAGATGGCGCCCGTCAGCCCCGGGAAGAGGCTGCCGGGGTTGTAGAGCTCGGCGATGATGCCGATGACGCCGATGGTGAACAGAATGTAGGCGATGTTCGGATCGGCGATGGTCTGGAGAATCCGCTCCGGCAGGCTCATCGGATGCTCGACCACTGGGGCCCCGACTGTTTGCAGGGTCGCCGTGCCGGCAGCCGTCTGGACCGGACGCCCCGCGAGCCGATCGAGCAGACCCTCGAGGTCGCCGACCACCAGGTCGATCACGCCCTGGTCGAGCGCCTCCTCGGCGGTGATCGAAGCGCTCTCGCGCACCGCCTGCTCGGCCCAGGCGGCGTTCCGGCCTCTAGTCACCGAAATCGACCTGGCCAGCGCCGCCGCGTCGTTGACGAGCTTCTCCGCCATCGCCGGGTCCGTCTCCCCGCCGAGACCGACCGGATGCGCCGCTCCGATGTTCGTGCCGGGAGCCATGGCTGCCACGTGCGCCGCCAGCGTAATGAACATGCCGGCCGAGGCTGCCCGCGCGCCGCTGGGCGCCACAAAGACCACCACCGGCACGGGAGAGCCCAGCATCGCCTGCGTCATCTCCCGCATGGAGCTTTCGAGCCCCCCGGGGGTGTTGAGCCGGACGATCACGACTCCCGCCCGGGCGGCCGCCGCGTCGCGCAGCTCCCGATCGAGGTACCGGGCGGTGATCGGGTTGATCACCCCCTCGATCGTCAGCAGACGAACCTCCCCGGCCGGCGCGGCGCCCGCGACCGGCACCAGAAAGGTTCCCATCGCGATGGCGAGGAGTAGCGTGAGGAGCAGCGCTCGCCGGCAGACGGCGGCACCGCCGAGCCACGTGCCACAAGGCCCTCTCATCGGCGCTTTCCCTCTCGTAGCTCACAAGGCCGGGCAGAGTACACTGGTGCCGACGATTGCGGTCCAGGCTTTGCGGCAAGGACTGTGCCGCCACCGGGCAGCGGAAGCGCCTGGAGTCCTGCCTATCTCGATGGTACGGGCAGGCGGTTTCCTGGTAAGATGGTTCCACCGGCGCGTCAGCGTCCGGAGTCCTGGCTACCAGGATGATACGGGCACTGGACTTGCACGGGTTCCTGGACCGTGACTCCGCCGATCCGTCTGTACAACAACCGGGTAGTGGCTTCTGCGCGACAGCATGAGCGAAGACCGGAGCCACGCCAAAGACAGGGCCGGAGATCCTGAGCTACCGAGAAGGAGGGGGCGTGGATCGAGTACTCCATTGGTCCTTGAATTCAACCGGCCGTCTCGTCGCGCTGGGGCTGATCGTCGTCACTTTCCCACTTATCCTGGCGATCGACCTCTACCTGACGCCCTGGCGGGTGCCCACCCGGATTCTGTACGCGATCCCCATCATGGTCGCAGCACGGGTCTTCAGCGCCCGGGGGACCATCGGCGTCACCCTCGTCGCCATCGCCTTCAGCGTGCTGGACGCCTGGTTAGCCGGTGTGGATCTCCCAACGGAAGCGCTTGCCATTCTTGCCCTCGCTGCCATCGGCCTGTTGAGTCTACTGTGGGCCGATGCCGAACGGCGCATCCGCGCCCTGGCGGCCGAACGGGCCCGTCTGCACGAACAGGAGCTGCAGCGGGCTGCCGAGCTGGAGGAGTCGCGCGCCAGGCTCCTGGAGTTCTTCTCGATGGTGACGCACGACTTGCGTGGCCCCTTGACGGCCATCCAGGGCTACGGCCAGATGCTCCCGCGGTGGGATACCCTGTCGCCTTCCCTGCGCGAGAAGATGATCACGAACGTCAGCTCATCCATTCGTCAGATCGTGCGGCTGGCCGCCGATCTCCAGGATGCGTCACGGGTCGGCGCCGGTCGCTTCGAGATCGACAGGGAGCCCATCGACCTGGTCGCCCTGGCGCGAGAGATCGTCGACCAGCGGCAGCCGGCCGCGCCAGGCCACCGGCTGATTCTGGAGGCCCGCGCCGAGCGGCTCGAGGGGCGATGGGACTGCGATCGCATGGTTCAGGTCATCGGAAACCTGGTCGACAATGCCGTCAAGTACTCCCCGGATGGTGGCGAGGTGCGGGTGGTTGTCGAGCGGAGTGACGATCACGCCAGGGTCGTAGTGAGCGATCAGGGAATTGGGATCGCCCCCGAAGACCTCCCACGGCTCTTCCAGCCGTACGCGCGCCTGCGGCGGGAACCGGGCCCCAAGGGGCTCGGCCTGGGGCTCTACATCGTCAGGGGGATCGTCGAGGCCCACGGCGGGACCATCGCCGTTCGGAGCGAGCCGAGGAAGGGAAGCACCTTCACGGTCGAGCTGCCGCTGAGTGATGTATCCGACGAGTCCCTTGCGGCCGGGCGCCCCCGTCTGTCATGCTAAGCCGCAGCGAAGCATCTCCCCGGCCTGAACAGGCAGCGCCCGGGAGATGCTTCGCTGCGGCTCAGCATGACAGGGCACGCGACCGCCAATCTCCAATGGATTCGCCGGATGCACCGCTGAGCGATCCGCTCGGACTGTCTCCCGTTACCGGAGGCGCCAGCGCCTCACCGCTTTCTCTGCCTCAACCACCAGCACCACCGACGCCGCGATGATCACGATGATCAACCAGGTAGCCGGGCTCAAGGGCTCGGTGCGCAGAACGAGCTGGAGCGGGCTCCAGGACAGGGCGAGGAGGTGAAGTCCGAGCGCCGCCACAATCGTGGCGAAGAGGAAGCGGTTCGACAGCGGGCTGATCCGGAAGGCCGACCTGGTGAACGAACGGCTGTTGAAGATGTGGAAGTTCTGGAAGAGGACCATCGTCGTCATGGCGACGGTGCGGGCGTGGTCGAGGCCGGCGCCTGAGCCGAGCTGCCAGACGAAGGCCGCCAGCGTGCCGACGAGCTGGACGACGCCGACGAGGACCGTCCGCTCGACCATCGGCCTGGTGAGCACGCCCTCCCGGGGGTCTCGCGGCGGCCGGCGGCCGACGTCCTCCTCGGGCGGCTCGAAGGCCATGGCGACATCCTGAAGGCCATTGGTGACCAGGTTGATCCAGATGGCCTGGGCGGGCAGGAAGGGCAGCGGCAACCCGAGGGCCATGCTGGCGATGACGGTCAGGACCAGCCCGATGCCGGTCGGGATGAGGAACATGATCACCTTCCGGATGTTGTCGAAGATGACCCTGCCCTCCTCGACGGCGGCGTAGATGGTGGCGAAGTTGTCGTCGGCCAGGACCATGTCTGCCGCCTCCCTGGCCACGTCGGTGCCGGCGACGCCCATCGCCACGCCGATATCCGCCTGCTTGAGCGCGGGCGCGTCGTTGACGCCATCGCCGGTCACCGCCACGACTTCGCCGTGGCGCCGGAGCTGCTGGACGATCCGCAGCTTGTGGTGCGGAGCGGCGCGCGCGTAGACGGAAACCCGCCGCACCTCCTGGTAGAGCCGGTCATCGTCCATCGCCTCCAGGTCGCGCCCGTCGAGCACCGGCGCAGCGCGCTCCTCGGCGATCCCCAACCGGTCGGCGATGGCGCTGGCCGTCACCCGGTGGTCGCCCGTGATCATGACAACCCGAATGCCGGCGCGCCGGCAGCGGGCAATGGCCTCGACGGCCTCCGGCCGGGGAGGGTCGATCATGCCGACCAGGCCCACGCAGGTGAGGCCGGCCTCGACGTCGCGGTGGTCCACCTCGTCGACGTCCGGCGCCGCTTGCTTGCACGCCAGGGCCAGCACCCGCAGCCCCTCCGCCGCCAGCCGGTGCATCGCCCGGGTTGCCGCCTCTCGATCGAGGGACGGCCCGCCCACGCTGGCACCGTCGGCACACATCGCCAGGATGCGCTCGGGTGCGCCCTTCACGGCGACGAGCCGCTCCTGGCCGTGGCCGTGGAGCGTCGCCATGTACTGCCGCTCCGACTCGAAGGGGATGCTGTCCAGCAGCGGGTGGGCCATCCGCTCCCGCTCCTCGTGCAGGCCGCCCTTGAGCGCCGCGACGATGAGCGCCGCCTCGGTCGGGTCTCCGCCGGCCCGATAGCGGCCGTCTTCGACGTAGACGGAGGACTCATTGCAGAGCAGGCCGATCCGGAGAGCCAGCTCCAGCGCGGGGCGCTCCTGGGGGCCAACGGGCCGCTCGTCGAGCACGATCTCGCCGAGGGGCGCGTAGCCGACGCCGGTAACGACGAACTCCTGCCCCGCGGCCACGATCCGCGTCACCGTCATCTCGTTCCGGGTCAGCGTGCCCGTCTTGTCCGAGCAGATCACCGTGCAGCTCCCGAGTGTTTCGACGGCCGCCAGCTTTCGGATGATGGCGTTGCGCCGCGCCATTCGCCAGACGCCGACCGAGAGCGCCACGGTGATGGTGACCGGCAGCCCCTCCGGAACGGCGGCGACAGCCGTGGCCACGGCGGTGAGAAAGATGTCGGCAAGCTGTTCGCCGGTGAGGAGGCCCAGGGCGAAGACGACGACGGTGAGGCCCAGCACGAGGAGGGCGATGAGCCGGCTGAAGTCCTCCAGCCGAACCTGGAGCGGCTCCTTGACCTCGGCGGTTCGGCGCACCTGGCTGGAGATCTGGCCAAGGGCCGTGCGCAGGCCCGTCGCCACCACCGCGCCCAGGCCGCGGCCCCGCACGATGCACGTCCCCATGAAGGCCATGCTGGCGCGGTCTCCCAGCGGCGCCTCCGGGTCCGGGACCGAGGCGGTTGTCTTGGCCACCGGCACCGACTCGCCGGTCAGGGCCGACTCGTCGGCCTGGAGCTCGACGGACCGGACGAGTCGGAGGTCGGCGGGCACCCGCACGCCCGATTCGAGGTGGACGAGGTCGCCGGGCACGACCTCGCGGGCGTCGATCTCCCGCTCCTGGCCGTCCCGCACGACCCTCGCCTTCGGCGCGACCATCCGGGCGAGCGCGCGCAACGCCTGCTCGGCCTTGTACTCCTGGATGAAGCCGACGATGGCGTCGAGGACGATCACGGCGGCGATGACCACCGTATCGGCGTAGTGGCCCAGCAGCGCGGCCACGATGCCGGCCGCAATGAGAATGGAGATGAGGGGGCTCCGGATCTGGCGAAGCACGATGGCGAGCGGCAGAGGCCGCTCCTCGGCCGCCAGCTCATTGGGTCCAAGCTGCGCCAGCCGCCGGGCCGCTTCCTGGTCCGAAAGCCCCTCCCAGCCCGTCTCCAGTTGCGCGAGCGCCTGGTCGACCGAGATCTGGTGCCAGGTGGCCCGACGATGGTCGTTCATGGTGACCTGACTGCCGTCCGATGCTCGGCGTGCGACGAGCACGCCTGCCTGTATTATAGACCCCGCGCGGCAACCGGAGTAGCCGCTCTGGAGCTTGCCAAACTGCTCGTCTGGCGCGAACGTTGGTGGGCGCTTGACTCCTGCCCGATTCGGGCCATACCACCGCCGTTGCTGAGTCGCGCGCATACTGTACAGCGACCATAATGCTGGTGTATGATGGTGCGCAGCCTCCCTGATACGTCCCCGCTCGCTCGTGCGATCCGGGCCGCGCGGAAAGGGAGTGTGCTCAATCGGCGGCAGGCGCAGCCCGTACGGCGACAGCGTTCGACCCGTGGAATAGGGTACTGAAAGAAAGAGAGAAAGAAAGAAATTGGGTCGGACGGCGCTGCGTCGCCGCCGAGCACGATTCGGCGCGTCGTCGTGAACGTGGGATAGGGTACTGAAACATGGTCGCGCAGGCGGACAGTCAGGTCGCGATCGGGTCGGGCGGCGCTGCGCCGCTGCCGAGCACGTTTCGGCGCGTCGTCGTCAAGGTCGGGACGAACGTGCTGACGGGCGGAACGGAGCGGCTGAACCTCGAAGGGATGGCGATCCTCGTCGGGCAGATCGCGGCGCTGCGGGCGCTGGCGCTGGACGTCGTCCTCGTCTCGTCGGGCGCGATCGCGGCCGGGCGGCACGTCCTCGGCCAACTTCGCCAGGCCGGCGCCACGCCGCGCCGGCAGGTCTTCGCCGCCGTCGGCCAGAGCCGCCTGATGCAGGCATGGGATCAGCTCTTCTCCTGGCACGACCTCACGGTGGCCCAGACGCTGCTGACCCGCGGCGATCTGGCCGACCGCCAGCGCTACTTGAACGCCCGGAACACTCTCCTGGGGCTGCTGGAGCTCGGCGTCGTGCCGATCGTCAACGAGAACGACGTCGTGGCCGTCGACGAGATCCGGGAGGCGAAGATCGGCGACAACGACAACCTCTCGGCGATGGTCGCCAACCTCGTCGACGCCGACCTCCTCGTGATGCTCACCGACACCGGCGGCCTCTTCACCGCCGACCCCCGGCACGACCCGACGGCCACGCTCATCCCCCGTGTCGAGCGCGTCGACGCCACGATCGAGGCGATCGCCGGCGGCGCCGGCACCGCGCGCGGCATCGGCGGGATGACCACGAAGGTCCAGGCCGCCCGGACGGCCACCGCGTCCGGCGTTGCGGTGATCATCGCGAGCGGGCACGAGCGCGACGCGCTGAGCCGGATCGTCCGCGGCGAGCAGGTTGGCACGCTCTTCGTGCCGGCGGCGAATCGGGTCGAGGCGCGCCGGCGCTGGATGCTCGGCGGCTTCGCCCACAAGGGCCAGGTGGTGGTCGACGACGGCGCCCGCCGCGCCCTGTGCGAGCTGGGGCGCAGCCTGCTGCCGGCAGGCATCGTCTCCGTCGGCGGTCGCTTCGACCGGGGCGATACCGTCGCCATCGTCGACGCAACCGGTCGCGCCATCGCCTACGGCATTACGAGCTACGCGGCCGACGACGTCGCCGTGATCCGCGGCCGCCGCTCACGAGACATCGCCGCCGTTCTCGGCTATGATTACGGCAGTGAGGTCATTCATCGGAATAACCTGGTGCTGGTGTGATGCGTCATACGTCATGCGTCATTCGTGGTGAGTGACGGGTGACGCATGACAGGTGACGCATGACGTATGACGGGTGACGGGTGACGTATGACGGGTGACGTATGACGTATGACGGGTGACGCATGATGGATCAACTGTTGGAGCAAGCTAAGGCGGCAAAGGTGGCCGCCAGGCGGCTGGCGTTTGTGCCGACGGCCGTGAAGAATGCTGCCCTGGAGGGCGTTGCCGAGCGCCTGATGAGCGAGCAGGAGGGGATTCTTGCCGCCAATCGGATCGACGTCGAGGCCGCGCGGGGGGCCGGCTTGAGCGAGGCGATGATCGACCGGCTGCTCCTGACGGCCGACCGGCTGCGGGGCATGGCCGCCGATGTGCGAACGGTCGCGCAGTTGCCGGACCCGGTCGGCGAGGCATTCGACGAGCGAACGCTGCCGAACGGCCTTCAGGTCGGCCGCCGTCGGGTGCCCATCGGCGTCGTCGCCGCCATCTACGAGAGCCGGCCGAACGTGACGGTGGACATCGCGGTGCTCTGCTTGAAATCAGGGAACGCCATCATCCTGCGCGGGGGCAAAGAGGCGATCCACTCGAATCGGGCGCTCGCCGGCCTGGTTGTCGGCGCCTGCCGGGCGGCAGGGATGCCCGAGGGCGCCGTGCAGTTCGTCGATTCGCCGGACCGCGAGCTCGTGAACCGGCTGCTTCAGCTCCGGGAGCTCGTCGACCTGGTCGTCCCGCGGGGCGGCGCCCCGCTCATCCGGTTCGTCGCCGATAACGCGACGATGCCGGTGGTCACGGGCGGCATCGGCGTGTGCCACACCTACGTCGACGCCGCCGCGGACATCGACAAGGCAACACGCGTCGTCTACAATGCCAAGGTTCGGCGGCCGACCATCTGCAATGCGCTCGATACGCTGCTCGTCCACCGTGCGGTCGCGCCGGCGTTCCTGCCACAGATGGCCCGCCGCTGGGGCGGCGCCGGCGTCGAGCTGCGGTGCGACCCGGAGGCGTTCGCCATCCTGGCCGCTCTGCCGACGGCGGAGGTGGCCCCGGGTCGGGTCGTGCCGGCGGTCGGCGAGGATTGGGGCCAGGAGTTCCTGGCGCTTCGGGCCGCGGTGCGCGTCGTCGGCTCACTGGACGAGGCGCTGGGCCACATCGAGACCTTCGGATCGGGGCACTCGGAGGCCATCGTCACCGAGGATCGCGCCGCCGCCGACCGCTTCCTGACCGAGGTGGACGCCGCTGCCGTCTACGTCAACGCCAGCACGCAGTTCACCGACGGCGGCCAGTTCGGGCTGGGCGCCGAAGTGGGGATCAGCACCCAGAAGCTCCACGCGCGCGGGCCGATGGGCCTGCGGGAGATGACGACATACAAGTGGGTAATCGTCGGCGACGGCCACGCCCGCCCCTGATGATGGCCGAATGCGGCAGGGAGTCAACGCACCATGGCAGAGTATCGGTTTGAGCGCCAGAGCCGGACCCTCTCCTCGGAGCAGTACATCATTCGGGAGGGCGACCAGCGGGTCGGCCGCGTCGACCTCCACTTCACGCAGAGCGTCGTCCACGCGACGCTGGCCGTCGAGGAACGGCTGACCGAGGACGAGATCATGGATCTCATCGACCTCATCGACGAGGACCTCGTCAGCTCGTCGGACGTTCCCCGCGACGACTTCGTCATCGCGGTGTATCAGGGACGCGAGGTCGGCGTCTACAGCGACGACTTCTTCGAGGGCGAGGCGGGCGAGGAGGAAGAGGAGGAGTAGGCCATCGTCGGGAGTCGCCGGCTGAAGATCGTCAGGCAGACGATGCCGACGGCCACGCCGAACCAGAGCGTGCAGAAGCGGATGATGAGCGCGGCGGCCACGGCGCGATCGGGCGACAGAGCCAGGAGCATCTGGAGGAGCGCCGTGATGCCGCCTTCGGCAACGCCGAGGCCGCCGGGGAGCAGGAAGACGGCGCCGGCCAGCGTCGTTGTCGCCAGGACGAACGTCGCCTGGAGCAGGAGCATCGACGAGGGCTCAACGCCCAGTCCGACGAGCACGAGGTAAAAAGCGACGCACTCGCCCGACCAGGAGACGAGGCCGAGGCCGATGGCCAGGAGCAGGTTCGGCAGCCGAAGCAGCGTGAACGAGCTCTCGTAGAAGCCGTGCAGGTGGTGGATCCGGCGGGAGACGAGCGGGAGCCGCTCGCCGAGCGTGAGTAGCCGCAGCGCCAGGGGCCGGTGCTGGCTGACGAAGACAATGGCGGCGCCGGTCACGGCGACGACGGCGAGAATCTGCCAGCCCAGCCCGAAAACCACCACGCCGGCCGTCGCCAGGATGAGCATGGCGATACCGTCGGTCAGCCGCTCGGCCAGGATGATCGGCGCCGACCGGCTGAAGGGAGTCCCTGTCACCTCGCGGAGCAGGTACGACTTCAGCCACTCCCCGACCTTCCCCGGGGTGACGACCATCGAGAGCCCGCTGAAGAAGAGCAGGAAGCTGTCCAGCCGGCCCACGCCCGTGATGCCGATCAGGCGCAGGTAGAAGTTCCACTTGACGAGGCGGAGCAGGTAGTTCAGCAGGGTCAGGCCGAGGATGGCCGGGAGGAGCTCCCAGCGAAACCGGTCGAGCGCCTGGAAGATGCTGAGGGCGTCGCCATAGACGGCCAGCGCCCCGAAGACGACCAGCCCGAGCACGAGCGAGACGAGCAGTTTCCCGCGCAGCCTGCCGAGCACGCTACCCCCTGAACGGCGAGCGGTCGCCGATGCCCTTCGACCGGAATCCGGTGGCCCGCAGGATACTACTCCAATGGCCTGGCAGAGATCAAATGCCTATCTGCCATCTGCGGGCGACGGCTGTCTGGCCTCGACCCCCGGCGCCCCGACGTGTCCCTCGAAGTAGTCGTAGATCAGCCTGGAGAGATCAGCTTGCTGTTCGGCGGCAATCTCCCCGTCCGGAGCATCCTCGACCATCAGGATGACGACGTAGGCACCGCTGGGCGCATACACGATGCCGGCGTCGTGGCGAACCCCGGGCAGCTCGCCGGTCTTGTGCGCAACCTCCACGCCCTGCGGCAGGTGCTTGGGGATGCGGTCGTTGCGGAGCTGCCGCTTCAGGAAGCCGATCATCTCGTCGCTGCTCTGCTGGTCGACGACGCCGCCATTGGCGATGCGCTCGAGGAGCGCCAGGATCTCCGCCGGCGTCGTCGTCGGCGGCCGAGCGATGCGCGTGTGGCGGAGCCCGTAGGACGCCGTCAGCTCGTTGACCCGGTCGGCCCCGATGCGCCGCAGGAGGATAGCCGTCGCCGAGTTCGAGCTCTGGATGATCATCTCGGCGACGGCGTCGATGGATCGGACCGTCGAGCCGAGGACCCACTCCATGTTCTCCGGGTCGATAGCCCGGTCTTGCTCGGTGAACGTGAGCTTCTCATTCCAGTCCAGGTCGCCGTTCTGGGCGTCGACGTACGCCCGGCTCATGACGGCGAGCTTGAAGAGACTGGCGGCGGGGAAGACGCGGTCGGCGTTGATCGCCACCGTTTCACCGGTGCCCCAGTGGTGGACGACGATGCCCCAGGTGCCCGGCAAGCTGGCCGTCTGGGTTTCCAGGAGCACCTGGAGCGCGCCGGCGCTGGTGGTCGTGGGGGCTACGACCGGCCCCAGGCTATTCTGGCTCCTGGGAGGCTCTCGCCGAGCGGGAGTCGGCGTGGCGGCCGCCGGTCGGGGGGCGGGCTGATTCGGCGTGGCCGCCGGGCGGGTTTCGCCGGCCGGCCTCGCCTGACAGGCGACGATCGAGAAGAGCACGACGATCGAGCAGAGCGCCGCGAGCAGATCGCGCCGCAACAATCCGTTCATGCCAGGCTCATCCTCCGCTGCATCGGCACGGAACAGCCGGGAAACGGCCGTCGGGCCGGCACATTCTCGCGCAGCAGCCAGGGGGGCGACCGTGGGGGGGACCAGGGCTTCCCTGACCGTGTCTATCGAGACATAACGCAAGAAACGGACCGAGGCGGAGTCAGTCCTCAGCTTTGGCCAAGGTTGCCGTGAGCCGCCATTCGACGGTTCCCAGCTTCCGGAGGCTTTCGGCTCTGATGCGCTGGAGGCGCTGCTGGAAGTCCGTGCCCGTGATCGGATCGGTCGTCATGATGAGCGCGTCTTCGTTGTTGTCGGTGTAGTAGCGGCGGCGGGTCCCGGCGGTGACGAAGCCGAACTTCTGGTAGAGCGCCTGCGCGGCGGCATTCGATGCCCGGACTTCGAGCGTGAGGACGGTCGCCTGCAATTGGAGCGCCAGCTCGGCCGCGGCGACGATGAGGAGCTCGCCGATGCCCCGCCGGCGATGTCGGGGGTCGACGGCGATGGTCGTGATGTGGGCCTCGTCGACCATCAGCCACAGGCCGGCGTAGCCGAGGATGGTGCCGGCGGGCTCCGGGGGGCCGACTCCGCTCTGCCCGAAGAGCTGCCGGATCCCGCCCACGAGTCCGTGGAAGGGGCGCTCCGACTCGGCAGCGTCGTGTACGGGCTCGGCTGGCGATACCTCGCGGACGACGAAGTACCGGGCCAGGCGGTTCTCCTCGATCTCGCGCCGATAGGCGCGCGCCGGCCAGGTCAGCGAGAACGACTGCCGCTCGATCTCGACCACACCGGGAATATCCGCCAGGCGCATCGGCTCGATCCGGAAGGCCACGGACCACCTCGTTTCCTGTCGCAGAATTATAGCCGATTGGGGGTCGGGGGTCGGGGACGGAGGGGCCGGCGCGATGGCGGCATCATCTTCATCAGCGGGAGCCGTTGTCCCGTGATCACGAATGGGTGCATCCGGCAAGGCCATCGCCGATCGGGCGCCTCCCTCGCCGTCATGCTGAGCCGCAGCGAAGCATCTCCCCGGCCCGCCCCAGCGACGTCCGGGAGATGCTTCGCTGCGGCTCAGCATGACCGACGGAGAGGCGCCGGGACTGGCGGGTGGCTGACCGGAAGCAGCTCCAGTCTCGAACCCCCGGCCCCCGGCCCCCGACCCCCGACCCCTAACCCCTGCGGAGCAATGGCGTTATAGTACTGGCACGAGATCGGGACGGCCGGCCCGGGGCGGGCGGCCATGCTCCTCAGCCGGCACGGAGTTATCGAGTGCCCGTCGACGACGAACGCCTGGTCAGACAGACCCAGGAGGGCGACCCCGAGGCGTTCGGGGCGCTCTATGAGCAGTACTTCGGCCGCATCTATCGGTACGCGGCCTTCAAGCTCGGGGACCCGCCCGAGGCCGAGGACGTCACGGAGCAGGTATTCTTGCGCGCGCTCGAATCGATCGGCAAGTATGAGCATCGGGGCTTGCCGTTTTCAGCCTGGCTGTTCCGGATCGCCGCCAACCTCGTCGTCGACGTCGTCCGCCGCCGGCAGCGGCGGCCGGCCGTGCCGCTGGACGACACCATCGTGAGCTGGTTCCCTGACCCTGCCGTCACCGTCGAGCTTGCGCTCGACGTGGAGGCCGTCGCGGTTGCCTATCGCCAACTGACCGACCTTCAGCAGCAGGTGATCGGTTTTCGGTTCGTCGCCGGGCTGTCAGTCGCCGAGACCGCCGCCGCGCTCGGGCGGACGGAGGGAGCCATCAAGGCGGCCCAGCATGGGGCCCTGGCATCGCTTCAACGTCGACTCCAACCGGGCGGCTTGCGCTCCGCCCCACGATCCTGAGCCGGAGAAACGAGAGCGTGTCGTACGATCCCGGCCTCGCCGAAGCGTTGAACGACTGTATCGAGCGCCTGCAGCGGGGCGCCGACGTCGAGGACTGCCTGCGCGTCTGGCCGGGACACGCCGACGCGCTCCGGTCGCTCCTGGAAACGGCCCGCCAGGTCTGGCTTGCCGGCGCGACGCTCACGCCTCGGCCGGGCTTCCAGGCGGAGCTTCGGGGTCGGGTCCTGGCGGCCGCCCGCCAGCGCCCGGCGCCTCGGCGGACCTTCAGCCGATTCCTCCGTCCGATGGCAACCCTGGCAGCGGCTCTGGTGGCCCTGGCCGTGGTGGGGACCGGCGCGGTGGCGGCTGCCGGCGCGGCCCTGCCCGGCGATTCGTTGTACCCGGTGAAGCGGGCAGCCGAAGCCGTCGCGTTCACCGTAACCTCCAACCCGTCGGCACGGGCTCGGCTGGCGCTGGAGCTGACCGAGCGGCGGCTACGCGAGATCGAGCAGCTCGCCGCGGCGAGTCGTGCGATCGACGTGGCGGCCATCGAGGGAATGGCGGAGCAGACCGAGCGGACGCTGGCCGATGTCGACCGCAGCGACGCCCGGCAGGAGCTGGTCGGCCGGCTCGCCGAGCTGTCCAGACGCCAGCAGGCCGTTCTCGACGAGGTAGCAGGCCGGGTGCCTGAGGCCGCACGTCCGGCCGTCGAGCGCGCCCAGGCCGTCTCGCGACGCGGGCTGGAACAGGTCGCTCAGCCATCGCCACCGGCACCCCCGGCGGAACCAACCAGGACGGCCAGCGGGACGACGACGGCGGCCGGCGCGACGCCCGGCAGCAGCCAATCGGCAACGGCCACCCCCACGCCGACGGCCACCCCTACGCCGACGGCGGACAATCCGCGGCGTCGTGCCGATGACAGGGACAACAGGCAGAGCGGCGACGACAACGATCGAGATGGCCGGCGTCCACCACGAACGCCGGAACGCACACCTCCGCCCCGTTCCGACGATGGTCGCCGGCCGACCGACGATGGCCGCGACCCAGCGCCAGCCGCCCCCGAGCACGGGCAGCCGGGGCGGGGCAGCCGGCCGAGTGAGGAGAGCCGGCCGGCTACGGCCACCCCGCCGGCCCAGGGCCAGCCGCCGGCCGCCGCGACGTCGACACCGGCTCGCGGGAACGATCGCCGGCCGGACCGCGACGGCGGCACCCCGGCGGCCATGCCGACTCCCGCAGCCGGCCAGTCGCCCGGGCCGAACGGCACGGCCGAGGCGGATGACGGGCACGGCCGCCAGGACGACCACAAGAGACGAGAGCCGACGGCCGGCCCAGCGCCGGACCCTGCGCATCGGTCGGCGACGCCGGCGGGCAAGGATGACGCTGGACGCAGCGAGCGCCGGAGCGAGCCGGACGACCGCCGTGACCGCGAACGCGAGCAGGAGCCCCGGCAGAACCGGGACGGACGGTAGAGGGGCCTGCGGTCGCACGGGGCGGAAAAGCCGCTCCCTTCCTTGGCACGGCTCTTGCCAGGTACCTCATATGCAATCCGGCCGACCAGCCGCCTGGACGCGGTGGGAAAGTACTGCTATAATACGATATCTGCCCGTTCGGTTGGTTCGGCTTCGAGTCGGGGCTCATTCACGAGGCAAAGAGAGGCCACTATGCAAGGCGCGCGCACGATGTCCCATCCAGCGCGGGCTATCCTGTTGTTCCCCTTCCGTTTGCTGCTGTTCGTCGTCCTCCTGCTCAAAGTCGTCGTTCGCAAGCTGATCCTGGGGGTTCTCCTCGCCCTCCGGCTGACGATGCGCAACGCAGCCGCAGTCATCGTCGTGGGGGTGCTGCTGGTCGCGCTCGTCTACACGAACCTGGTGGCTCCGGCCGCGCGGTTCGGAGCAGTGGCACGACCGGGGGCGTCGCCGGCAAGCCTGGGGGTTCCGGTCGCCAAAGCGGTCGAGAACTACGTGCAGGGTCAGGTCAAGGGGGATGCGACCTTGATGTGGGCGGCGATGTCCGACGATCTGCGTCGCAGCTTCGCCGAGCGCGGCGGTTCCGCCCAGCAGCTCCAGCGATCGATCGATCAGGCTCGCGAGTCCGGCCGCACCTTTCGAGACGCTCAATACGTTTTCGGCAGGCAATTGAGCGACGGCCGCGCCATTTTCGTCTACGTGCTTACTGCCGAATCTCCTGCCGGTGAAACGAGAGAGATTCCCTACATGTTCACGCTCGGTCCCGACGGCAAGATCGAGAGCATCGACTAGGGCAGGGAGGGCTCATGACTACGCGCACAAGTGAACTCGAGCGCTCCATCGATCAGAGCATCGACGGAGTTTTCCGCTGGATCGGAAGGCACCTGAAGCTGGTCTTCATCACGGCGCTTTCCCTCATCGTCTTCTTCACGCTGCTGCTCCCCCTCTGGCGGCTCTGGCTGCCGTTGCTGGGCAGCGCCGTCCAGTTCGTCGCCTACCTGGCCTTCCTGGCCGGCACGATGATCTTCCAGTTCGTCGTCATCTTCTGGTTCATGGGCCGCCCGAAGCTCTACTGGGTCTTCCCGGGCGAGACGGGCATCGGCTTCGCCGACTACAAGGGCAACCCGGAGGTGCTCGAGGGCGCGCGGCGCGTCGTCACGCTGCTCCGTGGCCGCATGGAGTTCAAGCAGATGGGCGGCGAGCCGATCCGCGGCCTGCTGCTGATCGGCCCGCCCGGCACCGGCAAGTCGTACCTGGCCCAGGCGATCAGCACCGAGGCCGGCGTCCCCTTCGGCTACATCGCCGCCTCCAGCGTCCGTGGCATGTTCTGGGGCATGGACGTGATGCAGATCTGGAACCTGTATCGCAAGGCCCGGAACAACGCCAAGAAATACGGCGCCTGCATCCTGTTCATCGACGAGATCGATGCGCTCGGCGCCTCCCGCACGTCGCAAGGGCCGGCCTCCGGCATGGGCGGGTTCATGTTCGGCGGCGGCAGCGGCGCCCTGAACCAGCTCCTGCTGGAGATGGACCCGCCGCCCCAGGACAACAGCTGGCGGGCTCGGCTCTCCCGCCGGCTCGGCCTCCGGCGGACCAAGGCCGAGCGACCGGTCGTCCTGACCATCGGCGCCACGAACATCGCCGAGGTGCTCGATCCGGCGCTGGTGCGGCCGGGCCGCTTCGACCGCAAGATCGTCGTCGATCACCCGGACGCCGACGGCCGGCGCGAGATCATCGAGTACTACCTGGCCAAGGTTCACCGCGAAGATCTCCCGATCGAGAAGATGGTCGCCGACACCATCGGCTATACGCCGGTCGTCATCAAGTACGTCATCAACGAGGCCGTCGTGCTGGCGCACTTCGACGGACGGGATAGGATCAGCTACCTCGATTTCACCCGCGCGCGTGAGGTCCACGAGTGGGGCCTGCGGCAACCGATCAAGAGCATGTCCCACGAGGAGAAGCGCCGCCTCGCCTACCACGAGGCGGGCCACGCCTTCGCCCAGATCAAGCTGCTGCCCCACGAGCGGTTCAGCAAGGTGACGATCATCCGCCACGGCCAGGCGCTCGGCCTCTCGGCGACGAAGCCGCTGACGGAGCGCTACACCCAGACCAAGGAAGAGCTGCTGGCCGACATGCAGGTGTCGCTCGCCAGCCGGGCCTCTGAGGAGATCTTCCTGCACACCGTGCTGACCGGCGTGACCTCCGACCTGGCCAGCGCGACCCAGATCGCCACAGCGTACATCGGCTGGTTCGGCTTCAGCGGCAATCTCTACTCGACGCGGGCCTTCGGCGAGTTCGCGCCGGACGGTTTCGTCAAGGAGCAGGTCGAGCGCCTGCTTCAGGAGCAGTACAAGCGGGTGAAGGCGCTCATCGAGCTCAATCGGGACATCGTCCAGGCGATTGCCGAGGAGCTGGTCGTGCGGGAGGAGCTCGACGGCGACGAAACGCTGGAGATCGTCCGGCGCGTCGAGGCGCAACAGCCGTACCGCGCCTTGAACGGGCGCATCGGCACGACGATGGGCTTCCTCGCCGCCGCCAAGCGCGCCAATCAGAACGGACACGGCGAAGAGAGCAACGGCGAGCTGCCGGCCGAAACGGCGGCGGTGCCGGTGGCGCTGCCGGAGGGCGATCAGCCCCACGCCATGCGCCAGCTTCCCGAGCCACGCCCGTACCAGGCCAGGCCGTTCTCGCAGTAGCAGCGGTCAGCTTTCAGCGGTCAGTTGTCGGCGAGGGGGCACCCATCCTGGTGCCCCCTCGCCGCGCTGAGAGCGTCTCCGGGAACCCCACCCCGGCCCTCCCCGTCGGCGGGGAGGGGGAGAGCCCTATCACTTGCCGTTCATGGGCAGCCCGCACGGAGTCCGTCTCCTCCTCCCCCCGCGGACGGGGGATTGAGGGGGGCGGCCACCGGACGGGCTCCAAGAGATGCCGTACACGTCGAAGTACTCCTCCGTCAGCAGTCCCGACCTGGGATCCACAGCGTAGTCCATTCGTCGCAGGCCCCGACCGACGACCTGCTCGCAGAGCAGTTGGCTGCCGAAGGCACGGACGCCAAGAGTGTGAGTCACGTTGTTGGCGTCCCAGCCCTCCGTCAGCATCGCGACGGAGACGACGCGTGGGATCTTCTCCTGCTCGTCGCTGGCAGCCTGGAAGTACTGGAAGCGCTCGACCCACTGGCTCGCGAGCGTCCGCAACGCAGCCTCCGCCTCATCTCCGGGCGCGCTGAGTGCATCCCGGTCACCGGACGCCGACGGGCCGGGAAGACGTTCCTGCTCGAACGGTTTGCCGCCGGACGGCGCGCTGCCCGTCCGGGTCGGCAGGGTTGGCAGTTGGTGGAATCCGAATCACCAGGTCGACGCCGTGGGGCTCGACGACCACGGGATGGTCGCCGTCGCCGGCGAGAGCAAGTGGCACCACCAGCCGTTCGGCTTGAACCAGAAACCAGAAACCTCACTCGTTCTCTGCGTCCTCCGCGTCTCTGCAGTTCGTCCTGTCAGGTGTTCCCGCGGAGCACCAGCTCCTCGATCGCCACGGCGGCGCCGTCCTCCTGCACCGGCGGGGCGATCCAGTCGGCGGCGGCCAGGACCTCGGGCGGGGATTGGCCCATCGCCACGCCGACGCCGGCCACCTGAAGCATCGTGATGTCGTTCCAGTCGTCGCCGACGGCGATGGCTCGACCCGCCGGGATGTGCAGGTGCTCCTCCAGCCAGCGGATCGCCCAGCCCTTCGAGACGGCTGGATGGCTAACCTCGGCCAGCAGGGGGTGGCCGCTCGTCACGAACAACTGCTCGCCAAACTGCCGGCGAAGCTCCAGGACGATGGCCTTTGTCCGCTCCGGCTGGCAGACGACGGCGACGTGCGTCGGGTCCTCTGCGAGGAACGTCAGCAGGTCGCCCACCGGGCGGGCGCGGGCGCGGACGTGGTAATCATAGCCGGGGAGGTGAGGCGCCACGGCGTCGACGAAAAGGTCGTCGCCCAGATAGACGTTGACCGGCAGCCCGAGCGACGATCGGGCGTAGCCGATGACCTCCCGGACGAGCGCGACCGGGACCCCCCGGTGGTGGAGCGTCGTGTTCGAGGTCGGATCCTTGATGAGGGCTCCGCCGTAGCAGACGATCGGCCCGTGAATCGCCAGGTCCTGGATGAACGGCAGGACGCTGCGGTACATGCGGCCCGTCACGACGACGACACGCGTGCCCTGCTGCTCGGCGGCGGCGACGGCCGCCCGGACGCGGGGCGTGAAGACGCGGCCTGGACCGAGAAGCGTGCCGTCGAGGTCCAACGCGGCCAGGCCGACGGGGCCGGTCGGCAGACGCGGCTCGGACCGGCCCGGCCGAAGCACCCGGATCATTGGGCGACCTCCTGGGCTTGTGCGGGTCGAGCGCGTGCAGGCGCCCGGTGCCACTGGACGATGAGCACGCCGACGAGCACGGTGATCATGCCGGCGATCTTGTGCAGCGGCAGCGGCTCATGCACGATCAGGAACGCCTGGACGCCGCTGAAGATCGGCTGCATGTTCGAGATGACGCTCGCTTGAAAGGCCGGCAGCCGGCGCAGCGCCCGCAGCCAGAAGAGGTGGCCGAGCCCGATGGCGCAGACGCCCATGACCGCCGTGACCAGAAGATCGCCTCCGCTGATCGGCGGTAACCCCTCCATGAGGATCGCGCCGGTGCCAAGCATCGGAACGGTCGTCAGCATCACGGCGGACGACATGACGTCGGAGTTGATCTGGCCGCGTGAGAGCAGCCTCCGCGCGATCACGGTGGAGCCGGCCCAGCCGACCTGGCCGCCCGCGACCCAGACGGCGCCCGCGAGCACGTCGGGCTCCGGGCGCGTCGGGAAGAAGATGTACGCGCCCCCGATCACGATGGCGATGCCGATGCCCTGGAGCCAGGTCGGCACCTCTCGCAGGAACAGGATGCCCAGCAGCGCCACGAAGAGCGGCAGGACGTTCATGAAGAACGCCATCGTCGCCACCGGGAGGACGCTGAGCCCGACGTACGTGCCAGCGGTGCCCGCGGTCTGGCCCAGGCCGACGAGGATGAGCACGCCCCACGGCAGCCGCCGGACGCCGAGCGGTTTGCCTCGCTGGAGGACGAAGCGGGTCATCGCGATGAGCGCCGCCGTGGCGAACGCGTTGCGGATCCAACTGAACGTCCACGGCGGAACGTCGCTCAGCCAGAGCTTGATCAGCGCGTAGGAGCTCGACCAGAAGAACACCGCCAGCAGCGCTTGCCCCAGCGCCAGCCCGAGCGAGGGAGGAACCGGCACGGCGAGCTTCGCATGTCCGGTCGTCGCCGCCAGGTCGCCCTGCGTCACGCCCGGCCTGCTGTGAGAACGTTGCCTCCCCCCAGGTGCCCGTTCAGGTCCCTCGCGCTCCTGCTCACCTGGCGATCGGCTCGCCGAGGACTTCGTCGATCGAGTAGATGGCCGTCAGCTCACAGCCCTGGGCCGCCAGCGTCTCCCGGCCGCCCTCGGCGCGGTCGACGATGACGATCACCCGCTCGACGATGCATCCCAGCTCGCGGACCGCGGCAATCGCTTTCAGGAACGACCCGCCGGTCGTGATGGTGTCGTCGACGATGGCGACCCGGGCACCCTCTTTCAGCGGACCTTCGATGAGCCGCTGGCGGCCGTGGGCCTTTGGCTCCTTGCGAACGATGAACCCATCGAACCGCCGTCCCTCCAGAAACCCAACGGTGATGGTGGCAGCAGCGATCGGGTCGGCGCCCAGCGTCGGCCCGCCGATGGCCTCCACGCCGGTGTCCCGCAGCAGATCGACCAGGATCTTGCCGGTCAGGTACGCGCCTTCGGCATCCAGGGTAACGAGACGATTGTCCAGGTAATAGGTGCTCGTCCGGCCAGACGAGAGGACGAAATGCCCTCGCTTGAGCGCCCGCTCCCGGATCAGCTCGAGCAGGCGACTCCGCGCCTCGGCCGTCATACCCTTCCTCCTGACGTGTTGCTTGGAGCAGCGACCGAACCGCCAAGACGCCAAGAAAGACCTGAGAAAGGCTGTTCTCTTGCTTGGTCAGTGCGCTCGGGAACTTCTCCAGACGTAGCTTACCTGATCTGAGCGGTCTTGGCTAGCGGTCCACCGTCCGTCATGCTGAGCCGCAGCGAGCAGTCGTGGCTAGCGGCCCACCGTCCGTCATGCTGAGCCGCAGCGAAGCAACTCCCCGGGCTGGGCGAGCAACTTCCGGGGAGATGCTACGCTGCGGCTCAGCATGACGGGCGAGGCGTCAGTCCGGTTGAATCGGGTATCTGCCGTACTTGAGAATCGCGTCCCGCATCGCCAGGAAGTTCTCGAACGGCACGTACTCGGGGACCGAGTTCGACGACCCGCAGGCATAGCCCCCGCCGGGGGCGAGCTGCTGGATCCGCAGCTTCACCTCGGCGTCGACCTCCTCCGGCGTCCCCTGCGTCAGCGTGTAGGCCAGATCGATGTTGCCCATCACCGCCAGCCGGTCGCCGTAGGTCTGCTTCACCCAGACGATGTCCATCGCCTTGGGCTCGATGGGATGGACGGCATCGACCCCGCAGGCGACGACGTCGTCGAGCACCGGGCGGATGTCTCCGTCCGAGTGGAAGATGAACGGCAGCCCCCGGTTGTGGACGAGCTCGCCAGCGGTTTTCAGCCAGGGGAAGAAGTGCTCTCGGAAGTGCTGGGGGCGAACCATCAACCCCTCGGCGTAGGCCAGGTCGTCGCCGTGGAGGATCGCCCCGACGCTGTCAAATCGGGAGACGATGTCGAGCGCTTCCAACTGGTAGTCGCCGACTTTCTCATACAGCGCCTTGATCAGGCCGGGGTCCTTCCGAGTGGCCCGCGCAAAGCCCTCCAGCCCCATGAGCCACCAGACGCCGGTGAACATCTGGCTGAAGATGACGACGACCTTCATGCCGGGGCGGAGGTATCTCTTGATCTCCTCGAAGACGCTGTAGTCGAGCGCTTTCGGATCGGGCCAGGGATAGCTTTCGAACTCCCGCCAGTTGGTGATGATCCCCTCGCCCTCCATGGCCCAGCCGCGCTCGTGCTCCGTGTCGCCGGCAGCGGCGTATCTGGACTGGGTGATCACACCCAGCCGCTCCATCATGCCGGTCTCCTCTCGAAGGCCGGAAGAGACCGGCACGAAGTCGAAACCGGCTCGGTACCAGAACTCGACCTCCATCTCCAGCGGGAGCTTGCCGACCCGATTGAGCACGAGACTGTGAGCCTCGCGGTTGATGGCGACGTCCCGACCCAGCTCGCGCCGGAGGTACTCCTGTTTGATCAGGACGTCGACGTTGAAGTCGGCCAGGGGCACCCGGTCCGGCTCGCCCTGCCGGAGAATGGCCTTCTTGTATCGCCCTTCAAAGTCGGGTCCCGGGCGAATTCCGGCTGATTGATGCTGTATCTGCATGGCCGCCTCCTTCCGCTCTTGGGAGTGCATCCAACGAGGTTCCCCGTCCGTCATGCTGAG
>JACQGW010000223.1 GCA_016199325.1 Chloroflexota bacterium | reverse complement strand
GGCGTTCCACTCGATCAGCGCCAACCTGAAGCTGTCCCGGACGGGCAGCACGGTCCGCAGCCTGCTGGTGACCTCACCCGGTCCCTCTGAGGGGAAGACGCTGACGGCGGTGAATCTGGCGGTGGCGCTGGCGGAGGGGGGCGACCGGGTGGTGCTGGTGGACGCCGACCTGCGGCGGCCGGCCGTCCACAAGTACTTCGGCATCGCCAACGGCGTCGGCCTGACGAACTTCCTGATGAGCGGGAGCGAGAGCGCCAGCGACTATCTGATGGCGACAGTGGTGGAGCATCTGTGGGTGCTGCCCAGCGGCCCGCTGCCGCCGCGGCCGCAGGTGCTGCTGAGCCTGCCGCGGATGGACCGGTTGCTGGCGGAGCTGCGGGAGGAGGCCGACCTGATCATCGTCGACAGCCCGCCGGTGATGGCGGTAGCGGACTCGGTGGTGCTGGGGAACCGGGTGGACGGGATCCTGATGGTCGTCATGGCCGGGCGGACGGGGCGGGAGATGCTGGTGCGAACCAAGGAGACGCTGGCGAACGTGGGGGCCGTGCTCGTCGGCTCGGTGCTGAACAAGGTCCGATCGTCCGAGCTGGGCTCCTATTACCTCTACTACTACTACCGCCAGTCCCGCCAGCGCCCGTCGCTCCGGGTGGTCGGCGAGCTCTCGCTCCCGCAGCGGTGAGCGTGCAGGCGAGGTTCAAGGATTGAGGGTTCAAGGATAGGAGACAACCCATCAAGACCACTGTGGTGGTCCACTAGCCGCCGATGCCGCGAGGTGGTATGATACGGTACGGCCGGATGAGCGGTTGTCGCGCGGCTGACCCCATCTCATGACGTACGACGTATGACGCATGACGTATGACGGGGGATGGATGAGTTGTAGTCGCGCGGGTGAGCCCACCCCGGCTGTTGGTGACGTGTGCGCCATTGTTCTGGCAGCCCCCCTGTTGAACGACCGGTGGGACGATGAGCATCCTCCTCCTGGGTGGGTCAGGTGATGAGCAGCACGCACTGACCACCATGTTGCTCGGCGCCGGCTACGACGGCCTGGTTGCGGCGTCGTCGCTCGACGCTGCTCTCCGGCTCCTCGGATTCGACGCCGCCGCTGGATCGCATCCTCTCATTGATCCTGTCGTCGACCTGGTGCTCCTGGACAGCCAGTTGCCTGATCCGGACCCTTCCGCGGACGCCCTGATCGTCTGTCGCCGGATGAGGAGCACGCCGGGGCTTCGCGATACGCCGGTCCTGCTCGTGACGGCGCGCGCCGGCGCCACGCGGTTCCCGGAGGCGCTCGACGCCGGCATTACGGACTTCATTGCCAAGCCCGTCGGCCCGGGCGAGCTCACCGCGCGGGTCCGCATCGCCCTCCAGCTCCAGCCCGCGCTCGCTCGGGGCAGACGGGTAGACGAGCTTCAGCAGGAGAAAGACGCCGCCGTAGCCGCCAACCGAGCCAAGAGCGAGTTCCTGGCAGGAATGAGCCACGGGCTGCGCACCCTTCTGAACGTCGTGATCGGCTACAGCGAGCTGCTCCAGGATGAGGCAGTCGACCAGGGCCAGATCGCAATCATTCCTGACCTCCGGAAGATTCAGAGCGCCGGCGAGCACTTGCTCTCCCTGATCGACAACGCCATCACTATGGAGATCGCCGAAGCGTTCGGCCAACTGGCTGCGGTCACGAGCCAGAACGCCCAACTGCTCCAGGACATTCAGGGCCGCATCGAGGATCTCCAGCGCTCCCGCCAGCGGATCACGGCGGTGGAGGAGCGGCAGCGGCGGGAGATCGCCGAGCTGCTGCACGGGCGCGTGCAGGCGAAGCTGCTCGTGGCCTGGTACCAGTTGGGGGAGTGCAAGCGCCTGCTGGATACCGACCCTGTCCACGCCGCTGCGTTGCTCGACGAGGTGATGGACACGCTCGATCACGTCCGCGATCAGGAAGTGCGTCAGGCCAGCCACTTGCTCCACCCGTCGATCATCCGCATCGGCCTGGCTCCAGCCGTCCGCTCCCTGGCCGCACGTTTCGAGGAGTTCTTTCAGGTGGCCGTCCAGACTGCTCCCGAGATCGCCGAGCTGGACGACCCGGCGCACAACCGGATTCCGGAGCGGCTGCGCCTGATGGCCTACCGGGTGGCGGAGGAGGCACTGAACAACATCTTGCGGCACGCCGAGGCCAGCAGCGTTACGGTTTCCCTCGCGGTTGACGGCGAGGGGGGCATCGAGATCGCCGTGCGAGATGATGGCTGTGGCTTCGACCCGGCGCGGGTGAAGCCCGGCCTGGGCCTCAGCAGCATCGCCGATCGCGTCGCTCAGGCCGGCGGGACCTGGCGCCTGACGAGCGCCGTCGGCCAGGGGACCGAGGTCATGGTGCGACTCCCGCTCAGCGGCGCCAGCGGGGACGAGCCTACCCTATCCGCTGGATCTCCCGAAGGTACAGCAGCACCGCTTTCACCCGGGGGTGGACCGTGGCATGCTCCCGATCGAGTCCGAGTTGCTGATACAGCAGGTTGATCTGGTTTTCGACCGACTTCTCAGCCAGCCCCAGGCGCTGGGCAATGGCCGGATTGCCAAGGCCCCCGGCCATCAGGGCCAGGATCTCCCGCTGGCGGGGAGTCAGTCGGGCAAGCTGCCCTCCCGGCCGAGCGCGCAGGCCGGCGACGAGATGGGGGTCCAGAACGACGAACCCCGCCGCCGCCCCTTCGATGGCGCGCCCGAGCGCCTCGACGTCGCCCACCGTTCGCTTGAGCAGATAGGACCAGCCGACGAGCACCTCCTCCGGCAGGGACGCGACGAACTGCGGGTCGCCGTGGTTGGAGAGCAGGACGATGCCCAGCGCCGGCAATTGCCGGCGCAGCAACAGCCCCAACTGGATGCCGTTCATCGCCCCGCCGAGCTCGATGTCCAGCAGCGCCACATCCGGCTGGAGCTGGGGAATCGCCTGGAGCGCCGTTTCGCCGTCGCCGAAGGCCCCGACGACCTCGAGGCCCGAACGCTGCGAGAGCACCGTGCTGAGCAGGTCCTTGAAGAGGCCCTCATCCTCGACGAGCGCCACCCTGATCGGATCGCCTGCGCCCGGGCGCGCCATCGATCTCCCTCCGCTACGTGCTCCGAAGCGCGCTCATTATAGCAAATACCAAAGGCGGTCGAGCCGGTGATCTGGGACGTGCAGCGGCCGTTGGCGCGCCCCACCGCCGTCGGCTTCGACCCTGCTGGTCCCACATCCGGTTGATTGACCCGGCCACTCGGTCCGTCATGCTGAGCCGCAGCGCCGCGTCTCCCCGGACACTGCCAGGTCGGTCCGGGGAGATGCTTCGCTGCGGCTCAGCATGACAATACAGGGTCTCGCCCATCACTCATCACTCGTTCATGGTACAATGCCTGGCGCTCAGACCCCACCGGCTTTCCGACGACAACACCGTCACTGGGGCTGATGGAAGGAGTGCGTGATGGCTGACCGCGTCCCAACCTTCCCGGGGGTGCTGCGCGCCGCCCGGCTCGTCTGCCGCTATCTCCAGCGAACGCCCCTCTACACCTACCCCGGGCTGGACGAGCTGCTGGGCGCTCAGACGTACGTCAAGCACGAGAACCACCAGCGGATCGGGTCGTTCAAGGCGCGCGGCGCCCTCGCCGCCATCTTCGCCCTGTCCGACGAGCAACGGGCCCGTGGCGTGGCGACGTCGACCACCGGCAATCACGGCCAGGGGGTCGCCTACGCGGCGGCGCTCCTGGGCGTGCCGGCGCAGATCTACGCGCCGGCCGGCGCCAATCCCGAGAAAGTGGCGGCTATGCGCGGCTGGGGCGGCACGGTCGAGCTGGTCGACGGCGATCTGGAAGCGGCTCGGGCCAGGGCGCTGGCAACCGCCGCCGACCGGGGCATGAAGTTCGTCGACGACGGCGGCGACGCCCGCTTGATGGAAGGCGCCGGCACGGTCGCGCTGGAGATCGTCGAAGACCTCCCAGACCTGAACGTGCTGATCGTTCCGCTGGGCGGCGGTGCCCTGGCCTCCGGCTGCGGCACCGTCCTCAAAGCCGTCAAGCCCTCGACCCGGCTGATCGTCGTCCAGTCGGAGGGATCGCCCGCGACGCTGCTCTCCTGGCGCGGCGGTCGGGTCCAGAGCGGTCCGAGCGACTCCTTCGCCGAGGGCCTGGTCACCGGCCGACCGGAGGAGCTGGCCGTCGAGGTGCTCGGCAAGGTCGTCGACGACGGGCTGCTGGTCGCGGACGCCGAGCTCCGGGCGGCCATCCGCCTGCTGCTCCGCATGACGCACAACCTGGCCGAGGGCGCCGGCGCCGCGGCGCTGGCGGCCGCGCTTCGGCTGAAAGACGAGCTGCGCGGCAAGAAGGTGGCCCTGATCCTGAGCGGCGCCAACCTCTCCCAGGAGCAGCTCCGCCAGACGCTTGACGGGCCACCGGCAGCCAGTCATGTCGCCGCTCTGCCGAAGGCCGACTGCTGATCGCTGAACGCTTACTTGTGTTCTGTCCACCATTTGCTATACTACAGCAGCCCGAACCTGCTTAGCAGGCGGGCTGTGCCGATCGCGGCGCCGAAAGGTCGGTAAAGGGACGCAGAATGAAGGTACGAGTCGGGACATGGCTGCTGTTCCTGGCGGTGCTGGGGGTGACCGCCGGCTGCATCGACGTGACGCCGGCGACGGTCAGCTCTATTCCGACGTCGGCGGCGGCAAGCCCGACGGCGACCACCGGGCCGATGGCGCTGGGCCCCACGAGCTCGCCGAGCCCGACGGCCGTCCCGGACACGCCGACCGTGGCGCCGACGCCAACGCGGACGCCTTTCCGCCGGCTGACGCCAACCCCACCGCCGACCGACACTCCCATCCCGGCGCCCACGCCGACGCAGCCGGCCGTCGTCGTCGTGACGCCGGGCGCCGCCACCACGCCGGCTCCGGTCACGACCGTCATCCCAGCGCAGGTGAGCCCCTCGCCGACGGCAGCAGTGCCGCCGCCCACGCCGACGCGTCCCGTCCCGCCGCCCACGCCAACGCTGGGGCCCGGCCAACCCCTGCCCGGCGGCACCGTGCCCACGGCAACCACCCAGCCGGTCGCCACCGTCGCGGCGATCACGCCAACCCCTTCGGCGACGCCGACGCGGGTGCCGCCAACGCTGACCCCCACGCCGCTGGTTCCGGCCCTGGTGAAAGCGGTCGACTGGCTGCCCAACTGTGGGCTGACGCAGGTCAAGCTGCAGATCCACGACCCGCTCGGCTTTCGCAAGAATGGCCTTCGGTTCAAGATCGAATCGGATGGCGCCGGCTGGAGCGCCGTATCGTTCCCGACCGGACTCGGCGGCTATGAGCCGGGCGAGACCGACTTCACGCTGAACAACCGGCCGATCTCCAACACCTGGCACGTCTGGCTGCTCGATCGCCAGGGGAGGCCGGTCGAGCCGCGGCTGACCATCACCACCGATACCAACGACTGCCGCCCGGGCGGCATCGGGCATCAGGTAGCCGTCGTGGAGTGGCTCTGGTTCCGAGAACCGTAGCCTGGGGGGCAGGGGGCAGGGGTCGGAAACTGACCAAACGGCCAACCGACGTTCCTGGCGTCTTTCTCGCCGTCCCTCTTGGCGTTCCTGGCGTCCTGGCGGTTGGTTGTCTGTCGGCGCCGCTCTCGCTTGGCGCGGTGAACCGGGCTGGCTGCTCGTGCTCGCCTTCACCGGCTTCGCGCTCGGGCCGCTCGCCGCCCCCGGGTTCGTCGGCTCCCACGACGGCCTGCTGGCCGTAAGCCGCCTTTTCGAGCTCGAGCGGAGCCTGGCAGGCGGCGCTTTCCCGCCGCGCTGGTCGCCGGACGCCTTCTTCGGCTACGGCTATCCCTTCTTCAACTTCTACGCGCCCCTCGCCTACCAACTGGCCGCGATCTTCCATCGACTCGGCGCCGATCTGGCAACGGCCGTCGAGCTGACCTTCGCCTTCGGGTTCCTGGCCAGCGCGCTCGGCGGCTACCTGCTCGGGCGGTGCTGGCTTTCGACCTGGGGCGCCCTTGTCGCCGCCGTCGCCTACGTCTACTTCCCATATCACCTTGTCGACGCCCATTTCCGCGGGGACCTATCCGAGTTCCTGGCGATGGCCTGGCTCCCCTGGATCCTCTGGACGCTCGTCCGCCTGCGCCGCCCGACGTGGGGGCGGATCACCGCCTTCGCCCTCGCCTACGCGGCCCTGATCCTCTCCCACAACGTCCTCGCGCTCGCCTTCTCGCCCGTCGTCCTCGTCTTCGGCGCCCTCCAAGTGATGCAGGGAGCATTCGCCGCGCGGAGGACAAGCCCCCGCCCTACGGAAGACCGAGGGGCAGGCTGCGTGCTTCTTGCCTTCGCCGCCGGGGTGGTCCTCGCCTATGGCCTGGCCGCGCACTTCTGGGTGCCCGCCCTCGCCGAAAAGGAGACCGTCCAGATCGAGCACACCGTCGACGATCCCAGCGTCGACTTCCGCAACCATTTCCCGCGCGACCTCCTGTCCCGGTCGCTGCGGCAGCCGTACGGCTCGTGGGAGAGCGGCGAGTATCGCTACGCCGTTCAGGCCGGCCTGCTGCAGATCGGCCTCGCCCTGGCCGGCCTGGCCGCCGGCCTCGGGCAGCTCGTCCGGCGCCGTCTGCCGACCGATGCGGCCATCCATCTGCTCGGCTTCGCCGCACTCGCCGCCCTGTTCTGGGCGCTCATGCAGCCGTTTTCGACGCCGCTCTGGGCTGAGCTCCCGCTGATGGTCTACGTCCAGTTTCCCTGGCGCATGCTCGCGCCGTTCGGCCTGGCGACAGCTATGCTCGCCGGCTTCCTCCCCGGCTTCCTTGCCGAGTTCCTCTCCAAATTTCTCCCCGGCTTCTTTGCCCGCTTTCTTGCGCCTGGCTCCAACCTTCACGCCGACTTCCGGCTCCAGGCTTCGGGCTCCCTGCTTCTTTGCATCGCCATCGTCGTCTTCAGCCTCTGGCGGCTGGAGCCGCGCTTCATGGCGCTGCCGGCCGACTGGCCGACGCTGCCCGGTCAGGTCCGCTTCGAACTGGCGACGCAGGCCATCGGCACCACCTCCATCGGCGAATACCTGCCGCGGGCAGTTCGCATCCGGCCGGCCACCTCACCGCTCGCCCAGGCGATCGTGCTCGGCGAGCCGGCGGCGTGGGTCGTGCCGGCGCCGGGCAGCCGAATCCTGGTCGAAACCGTCGCGGAGAGCGCCGGCCGCGTCGCCGCCATCGTCGACGGCGACGGCGGATGGGTCGCCGTTCGCATCCCCGACTGGCCGGGCTGGCGGGCTATGCTCGATGGCCGACCTGCCGCCATCTCTCCCCTCGGCCAACTGGGCCTGGTCGGCGTCGAGGTGCCGCCGGGCCGGCACCGGCTGGAAGTGGCGCTTGGCACTACGCCGGTCCGACAGCTTGCCGAGCTGGCATCGGCGCTCAGCCTCACGGTGCTGGTTGGCGGCTGCATCGCCAGCGCACTCGGACGGACGAAGTTCCTGGTTTCTGGTTTCTGGTTTCTGGTTGCCGCTCTCCCAACCAGAAACCCAAGACCCGAAACCAGAAACCCCATCCCGTTCCTCGCCGCGTGCGTTGCCGCGCTCGCCGTGGTCTACACGCTCTGGCTCGGCCGGGTCGCCGGCAATCCGGCCGGTGCCCAGCAGCCGATGCTCGTCACGCTCGGGGACGCGGTCGACCTGCTCGGCTACGATCTGGCGGTCGAGCCCGACCGGGCGATCGATCTGACGCTGTACTGGCAGGCTCGCCGCCCGCTCGCCCTCGACTATCATACCTTCGTGCATCTGGCGGGCATCACCGGCCAGGTCTGGGCCCAGGGCGACCGTCAGGCCGGTCCGCCGGATCGGCCGGCCAGCCGATGGGCTGCCGGCGCTGTCGTCGCCGACCGGTATCGGTTCCGGCCGCCGGCGGGCACGCCGGCTGGCGTCTACCTGCTCCGGCTCGGCCTCTACCGTCCCGACACGCAGGAGCGCCTGCCGATCACCGCCGAGCGCCTGGCCGGCCCGACGTTCTCCGACCGAATCGTCACGGCCGGTCCGCTCGTCCTCCCGCGGGGGGCCGAATCGGTCTCGCCCCAGGCGAGCGTGGAAGCCCGCTTCGAGGATCTCGCCCGCATCGTCGGGTTCTCGTTTGCGCCGCCGGGAGCTACCGTCGCCCCGCCGGAGCCCGGTCCCCTTCGCCTGCGGCCGGGCACTGTCCTCCCCGTGACGCTCTACTGGCAGGCGATCCAGCCGATCTTCGAGGACTACACCGTCTTCGTCCACCTGCTGGACGAGCGACAGCAGGTCGTGGCGCAGCAGGACAACCAGCCGGCGCTCGGCGCCTCTCCCACGAGTGCCTGGCTGCCCGGCGAGACCGTCGCTGACCCCTACGTGCTGAAGCTCCCGTCTGACGTGCCGCCCGGCCGCTACGAGATCGAGATCGGGCTCTACCGCTCCGCCGACGGCCGGCGTCTCGGCGTCGACGACGGATCCGGCCGCCGAGCGGAGGATCGGCTGGTGCTCAGAGACGTTATCGTCGAGTGAGCGCAAGCCGTGTTTGACAGCCGCGGGCAACGCGTGCTACAATAATTCCTGGTCAGTGGGAACGCGGCGCATTCGTCTAGTGGCCCAGGACACCTCCCTCTCAAGGAGGAGACCAGGGGTTCGAATCCCCTATGCGCTACCAGCAGTGGGCCGGGTGCTGAACCCGGCCTGCTCTGTGTCCTGCCCCGGTCGTCTAGTGGCCCAGGACATCACCCTTTCAAGGTGAAGACCAGGGGTTCGAATCCCCTCCGGGGTACCGAGAACGAGGTTTGGGGTTTCTCGTTTCTGGTTTGGGGTTGCGTCGATGCCCCTCGAACCAGAAACCACGAAACCCGTTCTAGCGTCTCTCTGGCCTTGTTCGGCGCTGCAAGTCCCCCAGCGTCCCCGGAGCGAGCCGGGGAGATGCTTCGCCGCGGCTCAGCATGACGGGGCGCGGGGCGTCCGGATACACGAGTCACGTGCCGAATGCATCAGCAACTTCCCCCCGACCCCTCACTCCGCGTACCGCCGATCGTCCAGCTCCTTCACGAGGACGTTCTGGTCTCCGACGAGATCGGCGAGGCGGCGGCGGAGCCGGGGCGAGTAGCCGGTGGTGACGCCGTTCACGTCCAGGTAGACGGTGCCGTGGCCGTTGGCGAGCAGGATCCGCAGGCGGTCGGGGCCGGGAGACTCGCGGAGCGCGGCGTGGATCTGGCGCAGACGGGCGATGTCCGCCTGCAAGTCCTCTGTCCGCTGGACCGTGATGATCAGCGTGTGGCGAGCCTGGCCGTTCCCCCCGTTGCCATTGGCGCCGGGAGTCGGCGGTCGGGGGTCGGCGGTCGGGGGCCGGGGGTCGGGGGCCGGGGGTCGGGGGTCCGCCTTCCGACCCTCGACTGCTGACTGCTGACTGCTGACTGCTGACTGCTGACTGCTGACTGCTGACTCTCGACCGCCGACTGCCTCCTCCACCGGCACGTACGCCTCGACCGTGTCAGCGACGACCTGCACGCGATCCTCCCGCGGCTTCACCTTCCCGGTGACGATCAGGATGGCGTCGTCCTGCCAGAGGGCGCGGGTGGGCTCGTAGACGTCGGGCCAGACCGTCAGCTCGACGCTGCCGTCGAGGTCCTCCAGCGTGCAGGCGGCAAAGGGCCGATGGTCCTTCGTGAAGAGCTGGCGGAGCCCGCCGACGATCCCCGCAAGCGTGACCGTCTGGCCGGCCATCTCCAGGTCGATCTGGCCGCAGAACGTCGTCACCGTATTCCGCAGATAGCGGGCGGCGTGGTGGAACGGATGCTCGGACAGATAGGCGCCGAGCAGCTCCTTCTCCCAGGCCAGCTTCTCGCGGGTCTGGACGTCGGATCCGCTGATCTCCACCGAGGGCATCGGCACCGGCACCGACTCGCCCCAGAGGTCGAACATCGTCGCCTGGCCCGATTCCCGGAGCCGCTGCTGCTCCTGGGCAACGCCGACAATCCGATCGATGCCCGCCAGCAACGCGCCACGGTTGCCGAAGGCGTCCAGCGCGCCCGCCTTGATCAGGCTCTCCAGCACGCGCTTGTTCAGGCTGCGGACGTCGATCCGGCGGCAGAAGTCGTCGATGGACTTGAACGGCCCCGCCTGGCGGGCGGCGACGATGCCCTCGACCGGCCCGGCGCCGACATTCTTGATGGAGGCCAGGCCGAAGCGGATCGGACGGGGGCGGTCGGGCGCCGGCGGCAGCTCCACCGAGAACTCGCCGACGCTGTGATTCACGTCCGGCGGCAGCACCTCGACGCCCAGCCGCCGGCACTCGGCGATGGCGCCGGCGATCTTCTCCGTCACCCCGCCGTAGGACGAGAGCACCGCCGCCATGTACTCCGAGGGGTAGTTCGCCTTGAGGTACGCCGTCTGGTAGGCGACGACCGCGTACGAGCTGGCGTGGGCCCGGTTGAAGGCGTAGCCGGCGAACGGCTCGATCAAGCTAAAGATCGCGGCCGCCTGCTCTGTCGGGATGCCCCGCTCGGCGGCGCCGGCCAGGAACCGCTCCCGCTCCTGCGCCATGATCGAGGCGATCTTCTTGCCCATCGCCTTGCGGAGGATGTCGGCCTGGCCGAGGCTGTAGCCGGCGATCGCCTGAACGATCTGGAGCACCTGGTCCTGGTAGACGATGATGCCGAAGGTGTCCTTCAGGATCGGCTCCAGGGTCGGGTGCGGGTATTCGATGGGGATACGGCCGAACTTGGCGTCGATGAACTTCGGGATGTGCGCCATCGGCCCCGGCCGGTAGAGGGCGATCATGGCGGCGAGCTCCTGAACGGTGCCGGGCTTGAGCTCTTTGATGTACCGCCGCATGCCCGTGCCTTCCAGTTGGAAGATGGCCGTCGTGTCGCCCGCCGAGAGCATCCTGAACGTCTTCTCGTCGTGCTGCGGCAGCCGTTGGAGGTCGAGCTCGACGTCGTTCGTCCGCGCGATCAGGTCGCGGGCCCGTGCCAGGATCGTCAGGTTCGTCAGGCCGAGGAAGTCCATCTTGAGCAGGCCGACCTTCGCCAGCTCGTTCATCGAGTACTGCGTCACCAGCGTCGACGGCTCTTCGCCCTTCGCCTCGCCCCTGGTCGGACGCTGGAGCGGCACGTGCTCGTCGAGCGGGTCCTGGGAGATGACGATGCCGGCCGCGTGCGTGGAGGCGTGGCGGCAGACGCCTTCGAGCTGCTTCGCCGTGTCGATCAGGTGCTTGACCTGCGAGTCGGCCTGGCAGAGGTCGGCCATCTCCGGGTTCTCGCCCATCGCGCGGTCGATAGTCATGTGGAGGGCGTTGGGGACCAGCTTGGCGACGCGGTCGGCCTGGGCGTAGTTCATCCCGAGGGCGCGGCCGACGTCCCGGATGGCCGCCTTGGCGCCGAGCGTTCCAAACGTGATGATCTGGGCGACGTGGCCGGCGCCGTACTTGTTCGTGACGTACTCGATCACCTCGCCCCGCCGGTCGTCGGCGAAGTCGAGGTCGACGTCGGGCATCTCCTTCCGCTCGATGTTCAGGAAGCGCTCGAAGACGAGCCGCTCGGCGAGGGGGTCGACGTCGGTAATGCCGAGGCAGTAGAGGACGATGCTCCCGGCGGCCGAACCGCGAACGCCGAGGGTGATGTTCTTCGATCGGGAAAACGTGACGAAGTCCCAGATGAGGAGGAAGTATTTGGCGAACTGGGTCTTCTCGATGACGTCCAGCTCGTATTCGAGCCGCTGGCGCACCTCCGGCGTCACCGCCGCGTAGCGCTTCCGCACGCCCTTCCAGCACTCGGCTCGAAGATGCTGATCGGGCGTCATGTCGGCCGGCACCTCGGGCTCGGGCAGGTGGAGCCGGTTGAACTCCAGGCGCAGGTCGCAGAGGTCGGCGATGGCCATCGTGTTGGCGACGGCGTCGGGCAGGTCGGCGAAGAGCGTCGCCATCTCTTCGGGGCTCCGGACGTAGAAGCTGTTGCCGGGGAACTTCAGCCGCTTCTCCTCGGCAACGGTGCTGTTGGTACCGATGCAGAGCAGGACGTCGTGGGCGTAGGCGTCGCTCTGGCGGACGTAGTGGGCGTCGTTGGTGGCGACGAGGGGAATGCCGAGCTCGCGGCCGATGGCGGCGAGCTCGCGGTTCGCCTGGATCTGCTCCGGCACGTCCAGGGGCTGCAATTCGAGGTAAAAGTGCTCGAAGGTGTCCCGGAAGAACCGCGCCGTCGCCCGGGCTTCGTCGGTCCGGCCGGCCAGGATCAGCCGGGGGAGCTCGCCGTTCAGGCAGCCGGAGAGGACGACGAGCCCCTCGCCGTGCCGGACGAGCAGATCGCGGTCGATGCGGGGCTTGTAGTAGAAGCCGTCGACGTGGGCGCGCGTCGTCAGCTTGATGAGGTTGTGGTAGCCGCGCTCGTTCTTCGCCAGGAGGGTGATATGGCAGGGATGCTTGTCGGCGGCGGTCTTGCTCCGGTGGTCGCCGGTCGCCAGATACGCCTCGACGCCGACGATGGGCCGGACGTTGCGCTGGCGGGCGGCCAGATAGAACTCGATGGCGCCGTACATCACGCCGTGGTCGGTCAGTGCGACCGCCTCCATCCCCAGCTCCTTCACCCGGTCGAGGAGGTCGGGGATGCGGCAGAAGCCGTCGAGCAGGCTGTACTCCGTATGGATGTGGAGGTGGGTAAACATCACGCGCCCCTGGCTGTCGAATTGGGGCGGCCGGCTCGACGCTTGCCGCCCGCCCGTTAAGAATGATAACGGACTTGCGGCCGGGGCTTCTCCACTTTGTCCCCAAAACTATCCACGGAGTTATCCACCGCGGGCGGGGCGAGCTGTCAACGGATTCGGGGAACGGATTGAGCGGTTTGGATCCGCTGGCGTCGATATCAGCCCAGCCGATGCGCTGATCGATGAGCCAACTGGAGCGGGGCTCCGAGGTATCTGCCTGTCCCACGACCTGGAGTCCTGGCGTCCCGGTC
>JACQGW010000235.1 GCA_016199325.1 Chloroflexota bacterium | reverse complement strand
GGGATCGACCAGACGACCAGTTGACATTCCTGGCGTCTTCCTTGGCGATCTTGGCGTCTTGACGGTTCGTTGTCTCTCGGCACCGCTCTGGGTCAGTTGCCGGAAGGAGAACAAGCAGCCAGTGATCATGAAAGAATGGGACCAGATGGCGGTCTGGTGGGACGAGAAGCAGGGCGACGAGGGCGACCTCTGGCACCGGGCGCTCATCGATCCGACGGTGCTGCGTGTGCTCGGCCCCGTGGCCGGGCAGCGGGTCCTCGACCTGGCCTGCGGGAACGGCTACCTTGCCCGCAAGCTCGCCCGTCTGGGCGCTCATCTGACGGGCGTGGATGCCTCGGCGCCGGTGGTCGAGCGGGCTCGCGCGCGCGAGGAGCAGGAGCGGCTTGGCATCACCTATCACGCTGCCGACGCCGCCCGACTGGCTGTGCTCGAAGATGGCACGTTCGACGCCGTGCTCTGCAACATGGGGCTCATGAACATCGCCGATGCCGCCGGGGCTCTGCACGAGGTCGGCCGCGTGCTTCGACCCGGCGGCCGCTTCGTCGCCAGTCTCTGCCACCCCTGCTTCGACGTGCCGAACGCCTCAGGATGGGTGGTCGAGCGGATGGGCCTGACGACGACGGTCTGGCGGAAGGTGAGCCGCTACCGGGAGGTCTTTCAGGATCTCGTTCCCTGGGACATCTCCCCGCAGGAGACCTGGCAAACGGTGAGCTACCACCGGCCGCTCTCCTGGTATTTCCGGGCGCTGCGCGCCGCCGGCTTCGTCGTGGCCGCCCTGGAGGAGCCGGAGCCGACCGAGGAGCTCCTGGCGAAGTCGCCGCAGGGGGCGTGGATCGCGCGGATCCCCATGCACTGTGTGATCGAGGCGTGGCGGAGGAACTCGTAGGAACTCGTAGGAGCTCGCGGGAACTCGTGGGAGCGGCTCTCTGTGGGAATGGACGCCTCCTTGACGCGCATGGCCGAGCCGCAGAGGTGGATGGGTCCGTTGACACCCCGTAGTGCGACCGAGTAGAATCCGCCACAACCAGCCGGGAGAGCAGGGGAGACCGCCGCTGACACTCGACCTCGCCGCCGTCAGCCATCAGATCCAAGCGATGGGTCAGCCGCTCGTCGCCGCCCAGGGCGAGCGCCGGGCTGCCGTGGCGGCTGCCGTCGACCTGCTGCGCCGGCTCCAGCACCGGCTCGACGCCGTCCGAGCGATCAGCACCCAGGCAGCGGGCATGCCGGTCGCCCGAGTCGTCGACGGCCTGGCCGGCGTGTATTCGGCTCCACCGGCTCCTCCGGCGTACACCGCCGCCGCCGCCGACGGCTCCCAGATCGACGTCGACCGCCACGCTCCCTTCCGGTGCTTCCTGGTGAACCTTGGGAGCGCCGCGATCCGGTACGGTCCGGCCGCCGATGCCGCCCTCGCCAGCAGCCCCTGGCTCGCCTACCACGAGGAGGATCTCTTCCTGGCCGACCCCGCCGACCCGACCCGCCGGGAGCTCCTGGCCGGCGCCCTGCTCCACGCCCGCCGGAACGTTGCCGAGATCGCGGAGCTTGCCCGACTGCTGGCAGAGGCGGCGGCAGCCCTGCCGGCCGTCGGCATGCTGGACAACTCGCTCATCCTGTGGGGCCTCGTCGGCCGGCGGTTCGACGAGTGGGTGAAAACGGCCCTCTTGCGCCAGTACTACGGCCATCTGGCGACCATCCGAGACCTTCCCCGCCCGCAGCCGCACGCCGTCTGCGGGTACATCAGCCGTCCGGACAGCGTGGGCGTCGTTGGTCTGCTGCGTGTGGCCGTCGAGGCGGGGCTGGGCGCCCTCAACGCCCTCACCCCCGGCCCCTCTCCCGCTTGCGGGCGAGGGGAGAGGGAGGGCGCTCCCTCCCTCTCCCCTCGCCCGCCGAGCGGGAGAGGGGAGACGGAACGGGGGAGGGGAGACCAGGTCCCCGCCGCTGCCTCCACTCCCACAGACGAACGAGGAGAGATGGAGAGAGAGCGAGCGATCCCGGCCCACAGCCCCTCTCCTACCTACGAGCGATGGGAGTGTCAAAGGTCGCCGTCGGCCATTGGCCTGCCCCCGTCCCCCCTCGCCCGCTCGGCGGGAGAGGGGCCGGGGGTGAGGGCGAATCCCCCGTCCCCCCTCGCCCGCTCGGCGGGAGAGGGGCCGGGGGTGAGGGCGCTCTCGCACCTGCTCGACCGCGACCTCTTCACCGCCATCCTGACGCGGCTGGGCGACCGTTCGGACGTCTTTGTCAATCCGCTCGCCTTTCCACCCGACGGTCTCGGTCGGGGCATCGGCGAGCTGTATCACGGCAACGAGGTCCATTTCTTCTATCTGAACGCGGGGGACGAGATCGCCCGCGTCGAGGTGCCGCCCTGGGTTGCCGCCGACCCGGTGCGGCTCGACCTCGTTCACGCCGTCGTCGCCGATCAGGTTCGGCGCGGCGAGGGTTACCCGGTTGCGCTCGCCGAAGCGCACGAGCAGGCCGTGCTCGGCGACGGCGACCGCGACGTCTTCTGGGAGCTCGTCGAGGGCATGGCGGCCTCCCGGGGCATCTCCTTCGGCCCCTCGGCGAAAGCAGCGGCAAAACGGCGGCGAGGCTTGTGACGGGAGTCGGGGGTCGGGGGCGGTATGGAGATGCGCAAGCTGGATCACGCCGGCGATGAACGGCGTCCGTAGGGTTTGGGTGAGGGTGCTGAGTGGCGACGAAGATCGGTGAAGTGGTCGAGGCGAGCACGGCGGAGTTCGTGGCCCAGAGCTATGAGCTGCATGAGGCCCCGGAGTTTGGCAGCCTCGTCCGAGCGACCGGGGGCGCCTTCGACGTCTACGGGCTGACGGTTCGAGTCACGACGGCAAGCATCGAGCCGGGTCGCCGGCCGATCGCCCGCGGGCGCGACGAGGCGACGCTCGCGGACGTCTTTCGCAACAACCCGCAGATTCCGCGTCTGTTGCGCACCGAGTTCGTCGCGCTCGTCGTCGGCTTTCAGGCCAACGGCGGGGTCTGCCAGTACCTGCCGCCGCATCCCCCGCCCGTCCACGGCTTCGTCCACCCCTGCGAGCCTGCCGAGGTCGTCGCCTTCACCGGCCGACTCGACTTCCTTTCGCTGCTGATGCAGGCGCGGGGACCCAGCCAGCCCGACGAGCTGATCGCGGCCTTCCTCCGGCAGGTGCATCGCGCCCGCGGCGACCGCTCGTTCCTGGTCGCGGCCGGCAAAGAGATCGCGCTCCTCCTCGGCGGGGACGTCGGCCGCCTCAACGGCATCCTGCGGAGAATCCGCCCATGAGGTCGTGCGTCATGCGTCATGCGTCGTCCGTCATACGTCATACGTCATACGTCATGCGCCATGCGTTATGCGTCATGCGTCATGCGTCATGCGTCATGCGCCCTGGCGGTGCCCTGCGGAGGATCCGCACGTGAATCCACGATCGTCCACCCTAGCCGGCCAGAAACCAGAAACCAGCCCCTCCCCATCGCTGGACGAGTTCTTCGGCGATGGGCGCCGGCCGGTGCGACTGGGCATGGTCATGGCCGGCTCGCTCAGCGAAGGGCTGACGGTCCGGCTCGACCCCGGCCAGTCGGTCGAAGCGATGGCGGTCGGCCGCTACGTGACGATCGAAGGCGCTCGCCGCCGGTTCTTTGGCATGGTGACCGACGTCGCCCTGGCGAGCATCGATCCCCGCCTGGCGGTCATGCCGCCCGACGTCTCCGACGACTTCATCGCTGAGGTCGTCGCCGGCACCAGCACCTTCGGGACCATCGCGGTCACGCCGATGCTTACCATCGACCGCGACGGCGTTCTCTCGGCGGAGGGTCCGGCGCCGGTCAAGACGGTGCCGACCCATTTCTCCCCGGTGCGAGACGCGACCGAGCAGGACATGGCGGTTGTCTTCGGCCAGGAGGACGAGCGGCACTTCGCCATCGGCACACCCCTGGATATGGAGACGAAGGTGTGCCTGGACATGCGCCGGCTCGTCGAGCGGTCGAGCGGCGTCTTTGGCAAGTCCGGCACGGGCAAGACGTTCCTGACCCGCCTGCTCCTCATCGGGATGATCCAGAAGAGTGCCGCCGTCAGCCTGATCTTCGACATGCACAACGACTACGGCTGGGAGGGCACCGCCCAGGGGGAGCACACCCGCTCGGTCAAGGGGTTGCGGCAGCTCTTCGGGGGGCAGGTCGCCATCTTTACGTTGGACGAGCGGTCGACCACCAACCGGGGCGCCTCGCCCGACTACGTCGTCCAGATCGGCTACGAACAGATCGAGCCGGAGGACTTCGCGCTGCTCCAGGAGGCGCTGGATATGACCCAGGCGCAGATCGAGTCGGTCCACCGCCTGGCCCGCCAGTTTGGCAAGCACTGGTTCACGGCGTTCCTGAAGACCACCGCCGAGGAGCGCGAGCAAATCGCCCAGGCGGCTGGCCTGAACCCCAATACGCTGCAGGTCCTCCACCGCAAGATGGAGACGCGCCTGGCGCGCCTGCCGTTCCTCTGCGAGCGGCCGCTCGACGACTCGCTCAAGCGGATGCTCGACTACCTGGCGCGCGGGATCCACATCGTCCTCGAATTCGGCCGGCACGGCAGCCTGGACGCCTACATTCTGGTCGCCAACATCCTGACCCGCCGCATCCACGACCACTACGTCGAGCAGAAGGAGCGGGCGCTGGGCGATCGGGCGATGGAGCCCAAGCCGCTCGTCATCGTCATCGAGGAGGCGCACAAGTTCCTGAACCCCGAGGTCGCCGGCCAGACGATCTTCGGGACCATCGCCCGGGAGATGCGGAAGTACAACGTGACGCTCCTCGTCGTCGACCAGCGGCCGAGCGGCATCGACGAGGAGGTCATGTCCCAGATCGGCACCCGGATCACCTGCCTGCTCGACAACGAGCGGGACGTCGAGAGCGTCCTTTCCGGCGTCGCCGGCGCCAAGCAGCTCCGCTCGGTCCTGGCTCGCCTGGACAGCCAGCGGCAGGCGCTGATCTTCGGCTACGCCGTTCCCATGCCCGTCGTCGTCAAGACGGCCGAGTACGGCTCCGCCGAGAGCTACGCCCGCTACGGCCTGAAGCCCCAGGTCGACCGGATCGCCCGAGGGCGCCAGGCCGCCGACGAATTGTTCCCGACGTAGGGGTCGGGGGTCAGGGGTCGGGGGTCGGGAGAGACGGCCGATCCTCGTACCCTGACCCCCGACCCCCAACAAAGGAGGCTGACAGTATGGAGACCACGCGCACCGTCCTCGTGACCCGCACGCTGACTGAGGAGCAGCTCGGCAAGCTCCACATCGTCGCGCCCGACTGGGAGATCGTCGCCACGGCCGATCCGGAGGAGATGCGCGCGGTCGCCGGGCGGGCTGAAGTCGTCTACTACATCGTCAACTCGGTAGTGCCGCCGCGACCGCTGCTGGAAGGTACGCCCGACCTGCGCTGGGTGCATACGTCCAGCCAGGGCGTCGACTACTATCTGTTCCCCCGCATCATGGAGACCGACGTGATCCTGAGCCGCTCGGCGGGCGTCCAGTGCGAGGCGATCGGCGAGCACACGATGGGGCTGGTTCTTGCGCTGGCCAAGAACTTCCCGCGCTACTTTCGGGATCAGCTCGCTCGCCGCTGGCAGCGGATCCCGGCCGAGATGATCGCCGGCAAGGCGCTCGTCCTCGTGGGACTCGGCGGGCTCGGCTCCGAGATCGCACTGCGGGCGCGCGCGCTGGGGATGCGCGTCGTCGCCGTCGACATCCGGCCTCCGGCGGAACTCCGCCCCGAGCTCGCCGACCTGCTCCTGCCGGGCGAAGAGCTGCACCGGGCGCTCGGCATGGCCGACTATCTGGTGATGGCGGTCCCGCTGACGTCGCGCACGAGGGGCATGATCGGCGAGCGCGAGCTTCGGCTGATGAAGCCGACGGCCCGGGTGATCAGCGTGTGCCGCGGTCCGGTCGTGCAGGAAGCGGCGCTGGTGGCCGCGCTGCGCGAAGGTCGGCTGGCCGGCGCCGGGCTCGACGTGACCGAGGTCGAGCCGCTGCCCGCCGAGAGCCCCCTGTGGGAGATGGAGAACGTCATCATCACGCCGCACTGCAGCGGCCAGATTCCAGGCATCATCGACAAGGGGACGGCCATCTTCACGGAGAACCTTCGCCGGTACGTCGACGGCGAGCCACTGCTGCACGTCGTCGACAAGGCGCGCGAGTTTTAGAGCGGTGCCGAGAGACAACGAACCGCCAAGACGCCAAGATCGCCAAGG
>JACQGW010000252.1 GCA_016199325.1 Chloroflexota bacterium | reverse complement strand
TTCGTAGTTGGCGATTCAGCGCCCGGTCCTCAGGCGCCTGAGGACCGGGCGCTGAATCGCCAACTACGAACGATCAAAGCACGATTGACGCACGCCTAGCCCGTGACCCTGCGCGCTGCAACTCGGCATGGCCGAAGGAGAGCCGCCACGATCAGCCTGTGACCGCTGAATCTCGATGAAGACGACTGCAACCTGCGCCCCGCATCCAGGGTTCGGCGTGCGCCACCTGTGGGCCGTCGTGGCGGTGCTCCTCGTGGCCGGTCTGGGCGGCTACTATCGTTCGTTACCCGAGCGCCCGCCGCTGGCGCGGGCGCCATCGCCCGCCTGGAGCCGTGCCCCCCAACTGGGAACCGCCTCGCCTTTCAATCCACCGGCGCTGGCCGTGCATCCGGATGGCGGAGCGAGCCTCGTGTGGGTGGCGCGGCAGGCCGGCGTCGATCGGCTGGACTACGCCCGCGTCTCTCCCGGCGGTGACCTTCTGTTCCGGCGGACGCTGCCGGTGACAACGGCGTATCCCCAGTATCCGCGCATCACGCTGGACGCCGCAGGGCGGCTCCACCTGGCCTGGCTGGAGTCCGACCCCTCCGGCGGACGGCGGGCCAGCTACGTGCGGATCGCCCCCGACGGCGCGCTCGACTCGCCGGTTCAGGTCTCGACCACCGGTAGGCCGGTCGGCGCGCTCGATCTGTTCGTAACCACGGCCGGCGACGCCGGCGTCCTCTGGTCCGGCGCCATGAACCGCGACGAGGGGCTCTTCTTCACCCGTATCGACGCTCGCGGACAGACGGCGGGTAGCCCCGTCGAAATCGACGGGCGCGGGATGTTTCCCAGCGTGCAGGTCGACCGGCAGGGCGCCGTTCACGCCGTCTGGCTGCGGACGTCCCAGGACGTCGCCACCTTTGTCTACAGTCGAGTCGACCCCACGACGGGCCAAGTCGAGCCGAGCGCCGTCGCCGCGCTGCCCTCTCGCCAGGCCGTCGCGCCGCTCCTTGCCCTCGACTGGGCGAACGGCTACGTCCTCTGGCAGCAGCGCGAGCGGCGGGCCGACGGTAGGGTCGACGATCGGGTCCTGGTGACGTCCTTTCCGCTGGATCGGCCGGGGCTCGGGGTCGTCCGCGCGCTGACGCTCATCGACCCGCCGTCCCCCGGCTACCAGCCCGCGGCCGAGGTCCCGCTCTATCGGCAGATCGAGTCGGTGCGTGATCCGGCCGTTGCGCCGGGCCAGCGCGACCGGGTCGCACTGGCCGTGAGCGCCAGAGTGGCCAACCTGCGCCACGAGCCGACGCTGCTCGTCCAGGGGGTGCTGGAAGGGGGCGAGTTTGCTCGCTACCGGCTCGGGAGCCTGAGCCGCTTTGCCAGCGTGGCCTCGGCGATCGCCGAAGACGATGCCGGCAACCTCTCCGTCACCTGGCTTGACGGCCGCGGGGAGAACGACAACCCGGTCCGCTTCGCGACGACGGCGCCGGCGGCCGTCCGGAATCTCGCTGCGCCGACACGCGCCGACCTGCGAGACGACCTCTTCTGGGCTGCGCTGGCCGTTGCCGCGACGCTGGCGTTCACGCCCGTCCTCTTCGTCCTGAGCGCTCTGGCCCTCGCCCTGTTGGCCCTGCTCTGGTGGCTCGGCGAGCCGAGCCCGTTCGTCCGGCGCTACGGTGTCCTGACCGCCATCGCCGTCCAGGTCGTGGTCTACGTCGGGTTCGGGCAGGCGCTCGTCCCGGGCGGCATCTTCGAGGAATGGGTGCCACCGGCGCTTCACCAGACGGCGACCCTGTACGGCTATCCCTTCGCTTGCACGGTGGTCGGACTCATCGCCTTCCTGATCCATCGCCATAGCCGGGGTGAGGCGGCCGGTCCCTTCAGCTCGCTCGCCGTCTTCGCGCTGGCGGCCGGCTGGGCGGCCGGGCTAGCCTATTTCTTGTACACGCTGCCGCGGCTGTAGGCGGCCCTACGTCTGCTCAGCCGGCGCCTCCTCCATCTCGACCTCGATGCCGCCGACCCACTGGGCGATCAGGTTGTAGATCAGACAGCCGACCGCCACGAACACGAAGCCGATCGCCGCGTAGAAGAGGGGCGCGAACAGCAGCAGCGCCGGGAACAGGACGACGCGCTCGTCGCCGGAGAGAATGGCGATAGCGGTGCCGATGATCGCGGCCGGCACGAGGAACACGGCCGTGGTCAGCAGGTAGAACACGGCCGCGAACTTCGCCGTCTGGAGAACGCCGAACGATTTGATGCGCTGCATGGCACCTCCCTGTGTCGCCCCTTACGGTCGGTAGAGGTACTGGAGCGACCGGTCGCGCCCGAGTCCGAGCTCGGCCAGCAGCCGCTCTTCGACCGACGGCCGGTACACCGCGCTGACGAGCGACTGAAACAGGCCGCGCCGCCGGTATTCGACGACGCGGGGCCGGCCCACGATGCCGCCGAGCCGCCCTGCTTCGTCCACGGCGTCGTCGAAGTCGCCGAAGTCGTCGATGAGCCCCAGGTCCTTCGCCTGCCGCGCCGAGTAGATCCGGCCGTCGGCGAGCTGGCGCACCCGGGCAACGTCCAGTCGGCGCCCTTCGGCGACGACCTCGACGAATCGCTCGTAGGTGTCGTCGACGATCGATTGGAAGATGCGCTCGTCCTCGGGGTCGAGCGGGCGCATGCCGAGCGAATCGTCCTTGTGCGGCCCGCTCTTGAAGACGCGGGCCTCGACGCCGATCTTGTCGAGCAGGTCCTCGTAGACCGGCAGCACGGTGATGACGCCGATGCTGCCGGTCAACGTGTTCCGGTTTGCCAGGACGCGGTCGCCGGCCATGGCGACGTAGTAGCCGCCCGAAGCGGCAATCCCGCCCATCGAGACGACGATGGGCTTGCCGGATCGCTTGCGGGCGTTGCGGAGGGCGAGGTAGATCTCGTCGGAGGCGGCCGCACTGCCGCCGGGGCTTTCCACCCGCAGGACGATGGCCTTCACCGCCGCGTCGCGCTCGGCTCGCCGGATCTGCTGGACGAGCTGGCCGCTGGCCGTTCCGCCGAACGCCCCGCCGTCGCCGGGGCCGCTCTCGATAGTCCCGACGACGTCGAGGACGGCGACGGCGGAGCTGCCCCCGCCAAAGACGCCATCGCCGCCCTCATCGGACGAAGCCAGCCCGCTGCCAAGCACCACGCCAAAGGTGCAGGCGCCAAGCAGCACAAAGACTGCGCCGGCAGCAGCCAGCGCCCACAGGCACCCGCGAGGGAACGCTCGGTTCACGATCACTCCACGACGCGCCGGATGCGGACGAACTTGCGCCGGCCGACCTGGAGGACGGCGCCGTCCTCGATCAGGACGGGAGCATCGGCGAGCTTCTCGCCGTTCAGGCGAACGCCCCCGCCCGCGAGGAGGCGGCGCGCTTCGTTCCTGCTGGCGGCGAGTCCGACCTCGGCCAGCACCGCCGCCGGGAAGACCGGCTGGTCGAACCAGTGCGCCGGCACGTGTACTTCCGGCAACTCCTCCGGCAGCTCCCGGCGCTGGTGGACGCGGCTGAACTCCTCCGCCGCCGCAGCGGCCGCCGCCGGCGAATGGAACTGGGCGACGATCTCGCCGGCCAGCCGCTTCTTCAGTTCCATCGGGTTCGCCGACCCTTCGGCCAGCGTCCGCCGGATCGCCTCGACCTCCTCGTCGCCGACGTCCGTCAGCAGCTCGAAGTACTCCGGGATGAGCCGGTCGGGCAGGGACATCACCTTCCCGTACTGCACCTCCGGCGGCTCTGCGACGCCGATGGTGTTGTCCAGGCTCTTGCTCATCTTCTGGATGCCGTCGGTCCCGGTGAGGATCGGCGTCAGGAAGACCTGTTGCGGCCGCTGGCCCACCATGGCCTGAAGCTCACGGCCCAGCAGGATGTTGAACTTCTGGTCGGTGCCGCCGAACTCGACGTCGGCCTGGATCGCCACCGAGTCGTATGCCTGGAGCAGGGGGTAGAGGAGCTCGGTGATGGCGATGGGGCGGCTGGCCGCATGGCGCTTGGCGAAGTCCTCACGGGCAAGCATCTGGGCAACGGTAAACCTGCTCGTCAGACGGATGACGTCGGCAAGACCGAATCGGCCGAACCACTCGCTCTGGTACACCGCCCGCGTCCGGTCCGGGTCGACGATGCGGAAGAACTGCTGCATGTACGTTTCGGCGTTCTGGCGCACCTCTTCAGCGGTGAGCATGGTCCGCATCGTCGCCCGACCGCTGGGGTCGCCGATCTGGGCGGTCCAGTCGCCGACGATCAGCACGACGTCGTGGCCCAGCGCCTGAATCTGCCGCAGCTTCCGCAGGCCGACGGCATGCCCCAGGTGGAGATCGGGGCGCGTCGGGTCGAAGCCCTCTTTCAGACGGAGCCGCCGGCCGCTTTCGAGGAGGCGGATGAGCTCGTCTTCGTCGATGATCTCCGCCACGGCGCGGCGCAGCAGCCGGCGCAGGTCGGCACTCATGCTACTGGACTACCACAGTGGTCTTGCTGACGCAATGACGCCTGGGGTATGACGTATGACGCATGACGCATGAAACCCGCAAGCCGCACCCATCCAAATCGGCGTGGCATGCCACTATTTTCTCCGCTTGCCGCGCGCCTTCTGGGTGTGGCGTCGAGCCGGCACAGCCGGTCGTGGCTTCGGGCGGGGCAGATAGCGGAGCCGGAGCAGTTCGGCCTCGTGGGCCGAACGGGCCGCGCCGTAGCGGAAACGGGCGTAATAGCCGGCAAAGGCGGCGACGCCGGCGAGCCCGACCAGCACCAGGTAGAGCAGGAACCGGACGGAGAGGAGCGGCAGGCTGAGATAGCGCGCTGCGACGAGCAGCAGCCCGGTCAGGGAGAGGCCGAACACTGTCCAGCCGAACCGGCGAACGAGCCGCTGGTGGAGCCGGTGGCTGGCGAACCGCCGGTTTGCCAGGACGATCACGGCGTACAAACTCCCGGCCAGCAGCAGGGCCAGCAGGACTGCCAGCCCGACGTACAGGATCGACGGAGGGCCCGGCTCGCCCTCGAACCAGTGGGCCGGCGACAACCACTTCAGGGGATCAACGGGCGGCACGGCGGACCTCCTTGGCCTTCCCCGGATTCTAGCATGCGGGCCGAAAGCGCCGCAACGCTTGAATTTCGGCGGCAATTGTGCTAGGATCGGCCTGCTCGGCGCTCCGACTCAACGACGATGAGGAGATCTCGGAATGTGGAACCCGCCGGCCGCGCGTGACGGCGTCGTCATGAGGCCGTGCATACTGCCCCGCTTTCCCCTGTTCCTGAACGATCTGTTTCTCCTCCTGCGACCCACCCGTCGGGTTCGTGACCTCTCGCCGCCATCCTCGCGTGTGCGCGAACCGAACAGCCGCAACCACCGGGGCTTTGTGGGCACTACCCCTGGCCGTGGCAACGAAACTGCCACGAAAGTTACCGATGACTCAACGAGGAGGATGTACGTCAATGGCGGACAGCCAGATTGCCAGCGCCGTTCAACCGAGCATCAATCCCTGGCACATCGCCCAGCAGCAGTTCGACGAGGCCGCCGAGCGGCTGCAACTGGATCGCGGGATCCGGGCGGCGCTGCGTGAGTGCAAGCGAGAGCTTACCGTCCACTTCCCGGTGAAGATGGATGACGGATCCATTCGGGGCTTTACCGGCTATCGGATCCAGCACAACCTGGCGCGCGGGCCGGCGAAAGGCGGTATCCGCTTCAGCCCGGACGTCCACCTGGACGAGGTCAAGGCCCTCGCGATGTGGATGACGTGGAAGTGTGCGGTGGTGAACATTCCCTACGGCGGCGCCAAGGGTGGCGTCATCTGCGATCCCAAGCAGATGTCCCGCGGCGAGCTGGAACGCCTCACCCGCCGCTACGCGACCGAGATCTCGGTCCTGATCGGCCCCGAGCGGGACATTCCGGCCCCCGACGTCAATACCAACCCGCAGATCATGGCCTGGATCATGGACACCATCAGCATGCACCGCGGCTACTCAGTGCCGGCCACTGTCACGGGCAAGCCTGTGGCGATCGGCGGCTCGGCCGGCCGTCGGGAGGCGACCGCCCGGGGCGTGCTCTTCACGGTCCGCGAGGCCGCCAAACACCTCGGCATCCAGGTGGAAGGTGCCACCGTCGCAGTTCAAGGATATGGCAACGTCGGCGCCATCAGCGCCCAGCTCCTGCATCAGGACGGCGCCCGCGTCGTCGCCATCAGCGACTCCCGCGGCGGCGCCTACGATCCGAAGGGCATCGACCCGTTCAAGGCCCAGAACTACAAGACCGAGACCGGCTCCGTCGTCGGTTTCGCTCAGAAGATCTCCAACCAGGAGATCCTGGAGGTCCCCTGCGACATCCTCGTGCCGGCCGGCCTGGAGAACCAGATCCTCGCCGCCAACGCCCCGCGGATCAAGGCGAAGATCGTCGCCGAAGGCGCCAACGGGCCGACCACGCCGGAGGCCGACCGCATCCTCCACAGGCGCGGCGTCTTCGTGATTCCGGACATCCTGGCCAACGCCGGCGGTGTGACCGTCAGCTACTTCGAGTGGGTGCAGGATCTCCAGGAGATGTTCTGGAACGAGGACGACATCAACGCCAAGCTCGAAGGCATCATGGTCCGGAGCTTCCACGACGTCCTGCGCATGGCGAAGCAGCACGACATCGACATGCGGACCGCCGCCTACATGGTCGCGGTCAGCCGCGTCGCCGAGGCGACCTTGACGCGCGGGATCTATCCGTAGCCCGAACTCGACTCGACAGCCGCCGCGAGTCCGGCCATCTCCTTCCCCCCGGCGGCCAGGCGATGCCGAATGGGCATCGCCTGGCCGCCATCCTCCTCGATGCTTTAGAATCTTCAGTAAATCCCGTAGGTCAGTGGACCGGAGGCGATGTGATCAAAGGCAAACGGGTTGTCCTGCGGGCCGTCGAGCGCGAGGACGCCTGGCTGATCTGGCGCTGGAACAACGATCCGGAGGTGCAGTACTTCAGCGAGGGCGAGCCGGCCCGGACCGCTTCTCTGGAGGAGATCGCCAGGGAACGCGAGCAGGCGGTGGCCTCCGACACCGCCCGCAGCTTCATGATCGAAACGGCCGATGGGTTCACCATCGGCCATCTCGGCTACTTCAACCTGTCCTGGAAGAACCGCAACTGCTGGATCTTCGTCACCATCGGCGAAAAAGAGCACTGGGGGAAAGGGTACGGCACGGAATCGCTCGCCCTGCTGCTCGACTACCTCTTCAACCAGCTCGGCCTGCACAAGGTTCGCCTGGAAACGCTCAGCTACAACGTCCGCGCCCAGGCGTCCTACCGCAAGTGCGGTTTCCAGGTCGAGGGAACCGACCGCGAGGCCCGGTTCGTCGACGGCCGCTGGTATGACATGATCCAGATGGGCATTCTGGCCAGCGAGTTCCGTGCCTCGCAATCGGAGCTGGGGACCGATCGCGGGTCGCCGAGCACGTCGTGACCGGTTGGCGTATCTGGATGGAAAGGGAGTGGCTGTGGCTGGAATCTACCGCCGGCTGCTGACGGCGCCGCAGGGAACGCTGTTCGACCTGACGCTCGACGATCGGGAGCTGGCCGAGGAGGTCGCCGCCTACGCCGCCGAGCACGGCCGGATCCCCCTGCGCCGGCTGACCATCCAGCTCCACCCGGACCGCGTCGACGTGACCGTCGAGATCAGGCTCGGCCTGTTCTGGAGCGCGGTCTGGGCAACCGGACGGGTCTGGCTCCACCGCGGCACCGTCGACTTCTGCATCGACGCTCTCGGGCTTGGCCGGGCCAGGGCGCCGGCGTTCTTGCGCGAGCAGATCCACGCCTACGCCCGTCGCCTGGTCGATCCCACCCACATGCCCATCGAGCTGGACCTGCTCGACGTCGGCGACGCCCAGCTCCAAGCGGCCGGCCGCACGAAAGCCTACGTTTTGCCCTAGGCCGCCGCCTGTGCTATCATCGGGGCAGTCAGCAGTCGGGGGTCGGGGGTCGGGAGAAGACGGACGGTCAACTGCTGACTCTCGACTGCCGCCCCTTGGTGCCCTAGGGTCGGGGGGTCGGCAGTCGAATGTCGGGAGACGGACGGCCGACTATCGACTGCCGACCCCAACGTGGAGGCGTGACCGATGACGTGGCCCGAGTCTGATCGCTGGGAGCAGGCGGAGACCGGCATCCGCCGCTGGTGGACGATCGCTCCGCCGGCGAACAGGAAGTGGGAGGCTGCCTGGGTTCCCTACCGCTTTGGTTGGGAATGGGCACGCAGCCGGCGCTACAGCGGCCTCAGCTTCGAGCAGTGTGAGCCCGACCTCCAGCGCTTCTGGCAGATGCGAAAGGGGCCGAGCGACGAGGATTGGGCGGCCATCCGGGCCATCGCCGAGGCCGGCTGGAAACGCGCTCGGGCCGAGTCCTGGGGCCACGCCTGGAACCGCCGAACCTGGTAGAGGATGACCTAGTGGGTCATTTGCCAAGTGCGCTGGCATTATGAGAAACTGTCTCCACGATGCT
>JACQGW010000221.1 GCA_016199325.1 Chloroflexota bacterium | reverse complement strand
GTTCCCACGCTTCCAGTCGCGGCTCAGTGGGAGGCCCATAGCGCCGTCCCTGGCGATCTTGGCGTCTTGGCGGTTCGTTCGGCTAATCGGTCAGGCTGAAGGTGAGGGGGTCCTCGCTGAACTCGAGCTCGTCGAGGGCGGTTCGGGCGGCCTGGCTGAGTCGGTCGTCGCCGCCCCGCAGACAACGGCGGAGCGCCTGCTTGGCCGTCCGTCCGCCGATGCGCCCCAGGGCGTTGACGGCGGCGAGCTGCACCTGGCCGTCGATGTCCTCCAGCAGTGGGATCAGGTGGAGGACGGCGCGCTGGTCCTCCATCTCGCCCAGGGCGTTGGCCGCTTCGAAGCGCATCTCGGCGCCCGGGTTTTCGAGCTCCCGGATCAAGATGGGCAGCCAGCGGCTATCGCAGTTGCGCCCCATCCCGAACAGCGCGCTCGCCCGCATGCCGGGATCGTCGCTCTGATACGCCTCCTCGATGATCGCCTGAATGCGGGGGTCGCTCTGGGCGCTGATGGCCTCGATGGCTCGCCGGCGCACCAGGACGGACTCATCGGCGTCGTCGATAACCTCCAGGAGCGCGGTGCGGACGCGCGCGGCGTCGCGAGGACGCAGCGCGTTGACCTCGGCCCGGTACGCGAACTGGCCGAGCTTCTGGGCCGCCGCAGCTCGCACGCTGCTGTCACCGTCGGTCCGCAGCAGGCTCACCAGCGGCGGGATGAGCGTGCGGTCCTCACACTCCCAGAGCCCCTCGATGGCGCAGACGCGGACCTCGGGATCTTCGTCGTGGAGCGAGAGCTTGAAGATCTCCTCGAAATCCAGCTCGACACTCTCCTCGGCCAGGTCAGCCAGGCGCCGGCAGAGCTGCCGGCGCCGGCCGACGTCGACGCTCAACCACCTATCTCGCAGCATCGCCAGGTCCTCCGGCAGAATTCCGGACAACGCGGCCAACTGCACGTTCGTCGGCATCTGCTCGGCGCTGCCGAGCTGCGCAAGCAATTGTTCCAGGGACATGGTTACTCCTTGCTGGCAACGCCGACGGACCCAACGTACAGATGGGGGGTGGAGAGCGAGCCGCCGACCCACTGCGCCTCGCGGCCGACGGCGATGACGTTCTTCAGCACCTCGTAGACGTTGCCGGCAATCATCGTGTTCTTGACCCGCCCGACGACCTCGCCGTTCTCGACCAGATACCCGAGCAGCACGTTCCCGCCAAACTCCCCGCCGAGCACGTTCCCCATGGCCGCGCCGATCAGGTGCTCGACGATGAGCCCCTGCCGCATATCACGGACCATCTCGTCGAAGCTGCCGTCGCCGGTGCCCAGAACGAGCGTGCTCGTCGACGGATGGGGCAGGGTGTCCAGGCTCCGCTCGCCGTTGCCGGTGCTGGTCGTTCCCGCCAGACCGGCCGTTTGCAGGTCGTAGACGAACGCCTGGACCACGCCGCGATCGATGAGTGTCGTGCGGCGGGTCGGGATGCCCTCTTCGTCAAACGGCCCGCTGGCCGGCCGCAACGGCAGGCTGCCGTCGTCCCAGAGCGAGATCTGCTCGTCGAAGACGAGCTCGCCGCGCCGGTTCCCCAGCGGCGAGGCGCCTTGATAGACCGTCCGGCCGTTCAGGGCCGTCGCCAGCGGCATGACGAAGACCGAGGCCACGCCGCGCGGCGTGAAGACGATCGGCAGCGGCCGAGTCGGGGGGGTGACGTTTCGCTTCGCCATCTCGATCTGGCGGCATGCCGTGTCGACCAGCCGGCGATAGTCCTCGATGGGCCGGCAGGCGACGGCGCTCTCGCCGACGTAGAGCATGTCGGTTCCCCGGACCAGCAGCCCCATGAGGCTGACGCCGACGATCGACTTGGCGAAGCTCGCCTGGAGGCCGCGGTTGTTCAGCAGATCGACGCGTGCCACCTGCTTGCTGAGACCGACTTCGCACTGGATCTCCGGCGTGTGCTCTCTCAGCAGATCGATCAGCTCTTCGCCGATCTCGACGAGCCGCTCGACGGGCAACTGCTCGACGGCCGGGTCGTACACGGACACGTCTGGGAACGATTGCGGGCCAGGCAGATCGAAGTGGGCTGTCGGGCCGAAGGCAGCCGTCGCCAGCGCGTCGTCGAGCAGGGTGTCGAGCCTGGCGAGGTCGGTCGTCGCCGCCAGCCCGACCCGGCCGTCCTTGACGATCCGGAGCGCGACCCCGCTGCTCTCGCTGGTCTCCATCCGCTTCAAGCGGTTCGCCTCGAAGTCGACCGGCGTCTCCTCACTGCGAACGACGAACAGCTCGGCCTGTTCTGCAACACGGGTGGCCCGTTCGAGCACGGCTTCGTACATCAGCGTCCTCCGACGACACAGCGCTGAATCCGGATGTGCGGCCCGCCGGTCGCTACCGGCAAGGGGTACTGCCCGCCCTTGCCACAGCCGCCGCCCTGGTTGAACTGGAGGTCGCTCCCGACCATGTCGATGTTATCGAGCGTCTCAAACAGGTTGCCGGTCAGAACGACCCCGCGGAGCATCTCGGCGATCTCGCCATTCCGGATCAGGTACGCCTCGCCGGCCGAGAAGGTAAACATCTCCATGCTCGTCTGGCCGCCGTACCACTCTTTGGCGTAGATACCCTCCCGGACGCCGGCCAGCATGTCGGCCAGCGTGGCCGTGCCCGGCTCGATGAAGGTGTTGGTCATGCGGACGATGGGCGGAAAGCGGTAGTTGATCGCTCGGGCGTTGCCGGTCGTCGGCTCGCCCATCTTGCCGGCCGTCTCCCGGGAGTGCAGCCGACCGACGAGCACCCCATCGTGGATCAACGGGTTCTTGCGCGCCGGCACACCCTCGTCGTCGTACTGGTAGCTGCCCCGCAGACCGGGCAGGGTCGGGTCGTCCGAGATGCTCAGGTGGGGCCGGCCGAACCGTTTGCCCAGCAGCATGAGCTCGCGCATGCGGTCGTTCTCGTAGAGGTGGTCGGCCTCTGAGAGGTGGCCGAACGCTTCATGGGCGAAGACGCCGGTCAGGACCGGGTCGCAGATGACGGTGTACTCGCCGCCCTTAGCAGGGCGGGCGTCGAGCAGCCGGACGGCGCGCTCGGCTATCTGCCTGACCCGGTCGTGGATGCCCTCGATGAGGCCGAAATCGCCGTTGGAGCCGAGCGAGAGCCCGGACTGCTGAACCTCGCCGTTCCGGCGGGCGACCGCACTCAGCCTGGCCGCCAGGTCGACCTTCTGCTGCTCGACGTAGGTCCCATCGCTGGTCGCCAGGATGAACCGGCGATGGCTGTCGCCATAGCTGATGGACGAGGTCTGGATGTGCGGGGTCGACCAGATGACCTCGTTGTACTCGTCGAGCAACTGCTTCTTGTCGGCAAGCGGGATGCCGTCGGGATCCCGTGCCGTTCGGGCAGGCACGACGTCGGCGACCGGCTCGACGGCCGCCAGATGGCTTTCGCTCTGGGCGGCGACACGGGCCTGACGAACGGCCAGCGCCACGCGCGCGCGCAGGCCGGCCAGGTCGTTGAAGCTGACGAATCCCCAGCCGCCGCGGACCAGGGCGCGCACGTTGCCGCCGATCCCCCGGCTGATGCCGAAGTCGTCCAGGTCTCGCCCCCGATAGGCGATCCGCGTTGCTCGCCCCTCCTCCACCCGAATCTCGACGTAGTCGGCGTCGTGGCCGCGGAGGGCGTCGACGATCTGATCACGGAGCTCCATACCAGTTTCGCACGGCGGGGAACTGTCGCGTCGGTGCGACAGGGGAAGCCGTACTCGCCTCCTCGACGTTATATGGTGTATTATACGGCTGTCTGTCTCCGAGAAGCAAGCGGACAGCCGCGCGGCACCGCGGGAAATCGCAGCGTGCGGGAAGGGTGAACCGCCAGGATGGCAAGGACGCGAACCATCACGCCAAGAATGTCGCCTGGTGGCTTGCTCAACGAAGGGGCACAGCAGGGAACGGAAACGGACATCGCGACCGTGCTTTCTGAGATTCGCTCCAAGGCACAGATGACACCGGAGCACCTGGCCAAACTCCTTGGAGTATCGCTCGTTTCCGTCAGCCGCTGGGAGCGCGGCGCTAGCACTCCCAGCCCAGCCCAGATCGAACGAATCAAGGATGTCCACCGCAGAGTTCACGCAAGTGGAGCGCCTCAGGCCGCGTTCGTGTCAGACGAAAAGGCGGATGCGTTTTCCTCGCGCGGTATTCGCCAACGTCTCACCAGTCTGCCGCTTTTTCAACACCTATTGCCCAACGTCGTCCTCTCTCCGATCGCCTTCCCGCCCATTCTCAGCCGGCTGATGAACGGGCGAGGTTTCCTCGGTGGCGGCCCGGAGTCGCTCGCCCGGATGCTAGAGGAGCATGGAATCGCTGCGACGACCAGAGAGCAGCCGTTGGCGGCCGTAATGTCGGCCGGCAAGAATACCTATGCATACGATGCCCATACCTACCACACCAAGGTTCCTCCACAGGGTATTGCAGAACTCCTCCGGCACTACCTCCCGACAGGGGGGCTCGTGCTCGATCCATTCGCTGGTAGTGGGATGACCGGCGTCGCCTGTCGGGCGATCGGCTACGACTGCATTCTGAATGAGCTCTCACCGGCAGCTTGTTTTATCGCCAACAGGTTTGTATCGTTCGTTGACCCCACCCTTTTTGACGCAGGCGTGAAAGCTGTCCTGGATGAATTACGCGATCTCCGGGCAACTCTGTATACGACGACTTGTCGCGAGTGCGGCAAGTCTACTGAGCTTCTCTACACCGTGTGGTCGTACCGGGTCCTCTGCTATTCCTGTGGACACGAGTTTCTGCTCTGGGACTACTGCCGGCGATATGGACGTCGGGTTCGCGAGCACAAGATCCTGAGCGAGTTTCCTTGTCCGGCGTGCAGGCGGCTTCTCGTCAAGTCACGCCTGCGGCGGACGCAGGCTGAGCCGGTGCTCGTCGGCTACCAGTGCTGCGGCTCTCGGCAGCAGGAAGTAACCCATCCTCCAGACGATCGCGATCTCGAACGCATGCGAGTTCTCGAACAGGCGCCTCTGCTGGCTCCGGGGTTCTATCCCCAGCACCGGCTGCCCGACGGCGTCAATCTGCGGCAGCCGAAGAACCACGAGATTGATAGTGTGGCCCGGTTCTACACACCGCGCAACCTGGCCGCGCTGAGCCACCTCTGGCAGGCAATCCATCGGATCGAAGATTCGGAGTTGGCAGCGCATCTCGCGTTCGCCTTCACATCTCTGTACCAGCGAGTCACTCGTTTGTCTGAATTCAGATTCTGGGGTGGGAGTGGTAACACAGCGCGCTTCAATGTACCCTTTATCTTCAATGAGGCGAACGTTTTTGTGACGTTTGCACGCAAAGCCAGGGCAATTCAAGATCATTTGGAGGCGACAGCGGCACAGTATCGCGGGCATGCGGTCGTGGTGCGCAACTCTGCTACGTCACTCGACTACCTGCCGGACAACTCCATCGATCTGATCTTCACCGATCCGCCGTTCGGGGCCAATATCAATTACAGCGAAATGAACTACCTCTGGGAAGCCTGGCTTGGCGAGTTCACAGACCCTCATGACGAGGCGATCATCAACAAGGTCCAACACAAGGGTGTCCGCGAGTACCGCCGGTTGATGACCGAATCTCTCAGGGAGTGCTATCGCGTTCTCCGACCAGGTCACTGGATGCTTCTGGTCTTCATGAACTCTTCCCGAGAGGTCTGGGACGCACTGAAGGCCGCAATCACCGATGCTGGGTTCGAGATCCGGCAGGCGAACAGCTTCGACAAGCAGCATGGCACCTTCAAGCAGTTCGTGAGCCAGAACACGGCCGGCTATGACCTGGTGCTCCACTGCTGGAAGTCTACCGAACCGTTTCGTGCGACACGGCCCAGGAACGCTGAACCGGCGCTGGAGTCCATCCTCGCATTCCTGAGCAGGGCGGACATAGCCAAACGGACTACCGTCTACCTTCATGTGAACCGGGAAGAAGAGGTCGACTATCGAAGTCTTTACAGCGAGTGGATTTCGCAATCCATCCTCCAGGGGACGCAAGTGATCGATTTCGATCAGTTCTGCTCGATTGTGAAAAGATGGTCAGATCGCGCAACTTCGAGTTGATATTCGGTGGAGAGACCGCGTACACTACCCGCGTTCACACCTGCCGAACGTATCGAGGCGCACCGGTTGCTCGCAACGCGGGTCGCGTTCATGATGGGGAGGAAATTCGAGGAAGGTGACTGGACGTACGTCTATTGCGCGGCGAAGGATATACCCAGCCGCGGTTGGAGCAACCTCAACATTGACATCATGCACCGTGGGCTCGGCGTGGAACACAAGATGCTCCGTCCCTCGGTGGCTCGCTTGCTGGATGCGTGTGGCACCCGCCTGATGCACCCTGCTGCTACTCGTTCTATTCGTGTTCCTTCTACAGACATCGATCCAAGTGAGCTGATGGCCCAGGTTCTGAACCAGTACGCCCAGTTGATCGAGCAGCGGCGGAGGAAGGTTAGAGAAGACTCGCCAGGGGCGGAACCCGATTTGCGAACCGGGTGGTTGCTCTGGCACACGGAGTTGCGCGAGTTCCTGTACTTCGAAGAAGAGATGATCCCTCCTGACCCCAACGACTATTTCGCAGAATGGAAAGAGGTCCCTGGGGGTGGCAGGAAGGGCAGCAAGAACCTGTGGGTCTATGAGAAAGACACCGGGCACAAACGCTTCTCGATTACAACCACCGCCGGCGCCAAGATACAGCCGTATTTTGACGTGCCACCTCCGAACGATCCGAACCTGTGCTTCTTTCGCGTCCAGGGCGAGGTACTCGACAACGGACTCATCCGGGTCTGGATCGCGGCCTCCACCGAGCGGGAATTGCGCCGTATTGTCGGTGAGATCAGCGCCGCCAATCTGGCTCGTGTGATCTCCGAAGCAGCCGCGACTCATGGACAGGGGGTGCAGGTGCATGCATTCCAGACCGAGCGGGCGCTCCCCATCTTACTGACACCGGAGTCCTACGCCCTCCTGGAGCAGTCCTTCCCCGGGGTGAGTGATGAACATCGGGTTCAACTCCTGGTCTTGCACCTCTCGGGCGGCGCTTGACGTTCGGAAGAGGATTCGCAGTGTTGCTGCACATCGAGCAAACGATTCGCGACTCCCTCCGGGCTGCCTGGCCGACGGGGGTGGGCGCGACTGTTCAGGAGGGCGCGCTCACGACTGCCTAATCGCACGCCATCGCGGGCTTTCGATTTCGCCAGAAACGCGCTAAGATAGGCGTGATGACGACCCCCAAGACCATTCTCCTGGCGGACGACGAGGCCAGCTTTCGCCTCGTCGTCGCCCATACGCTCAGCGACGCGGCGTTCCGGCTGATCTACGCCGCCGATGGCGAAGAGGCGCTCGAACTGGCCGCCCAGGAGCGCCCGGACCTCATTCTCCTCGACGTGGCGATGCCGAAGCTCGACGGCATCACGGTCTGCCGGAAGCTGAAGGCGAACCCGGCGACCGCGGCCAAGATCATCATCCTGACGGCGCGTGGCAGTCCGGCCGATCGGCGCCTGGCCGAGACCGCTGGCGCCGACGGCTTCTTTGTCAAGCCGTTCAGTCCGATCGCCCTCCTGCGCCGGATCCGGGAGCTCCTCGGCGATCAATTACCGTCTCCCGAGTCTGTGGCATCGTCCGCGACCGCCGTCGTCGAGCCGGAGGCCGGCGACCCGGCGGCCACGCTGGTCCAGGAGCGGCTGGCCCAGTTGGAAGCGACCCAGCAGCAGCTCATGGTGTACGCCCGCGACCTGGCCGCCAGCTTTCGGAACGAGCAGCGGCGGGCGCAGGAGCTGGCCGACGCCCTCCAGCAGCTCCGCAATGCCTACCTGGCGACCGTTACCGCGCTCGCCCACGCCATCGACGCCAAGGACGCCTACACCGCCGGCCACACGGCGCGCGTCGGCCACTACGCCCAACAGATCGCCCGGCTGCTGGCGCCGCAGCTCCTGGAGGACGATGCGTTCCTCTACGGCCTGGTCCTCCACGACATCGGCAAGATCGGCGTTCCTGACGCGATCCTCAGCAAGCCGGCCAGGCTGACGCCGGAGGAATACGCCGTGATGAAGCGGCACCCGGCCATCGGGGCGCAGATCATCGAGCCCATCGGGTTCCTGGTCCCGGCGCGGCCGGCGGTGCTGCACCACCACGAGCGGTTCGACGGCCACGGCTATCCCCACGGCCTGAAGGGACTGGGCATCCCGCTCGTGGCCCGGGTCATCGCGGTCGCCGACGCCTGGGACGCGATGACCTCCAATCGCGCCTATCGGAAGGCGCTGCCGCTGGATCAGGCGGTCGCCGAGCTCCGTCGAGGGAGCGGCGTCCAGTTCGACCCGGCGCTCGTCGAGGTGCTCGAAGCGGTCCTGAATATGACTTCCCGGTAGCGCCGTCGCTGCGCCGACGTCATCGTCGACTGCTGCCCTGCAAGGCTGTCGAACGAGCCCATGAGGTCCGTCCACTCCAGACGGTAGACATCCTGGAGGTGAATCGATTCGCTTGCCCACGTCTCAGCGAGCGCCGGCAGGTCGGCCACTTCAGCGGCAATCTGCGTCAGGCGGCGATCGATGCGGGTCCTCAGCTCGGCCGCCGTAGCCATCGCTGGTCCGTCCTCACCGGGTCTTGGAAGAAGTCAAGACCCATATGCGGTTGAAATCCTGTCATCCAGTGCCCCATCCAGACGGCTGACGAGACCGACCCAGGCTTGTACAGCCACGACTTCGGCCGGCGCGGTGGCATCACAGATGATCCAGCGGGTCGGGTCCTGCGCCGCGAGCCGGTGGTAGCCGCTGCGGACGCGCTCGTGGAAGGCGATGGTCTCCTCTTCGAACCGATTGCGCTCCGCTGCCCCCTTCCGGGCGAGCCCGGCTGCCGCGGGGAGGTCCAGCAAGATGGTGACGTCCGGCCGGAGGCCGGCGGTGGCGATGGCGTTGGCGGCGACGACCTGTTCGAGGGCGAGACCGCGGCCGTATGCCTGGTAGGCGATGGACGAGTCGGCAAAGCGGTCGCACAGGACGTGGCTTCCCGCCTGGAGCGCCGGCCGGATGACGGTGGCGACGAGCTGTGCGCGCGCGGCTTCGAAGAGAAGCAGCTCAGCACGCGGGTCGAGCGGTGGCGTGCAGCGGCCCAGAAGCAGCCGGCGGATCTCGTCGCCGAGGGGGGTTCCGCCGGGCTCGTGAACCGATACCACCGGCCGGCCGGTCGCCGCCAGCCGGCCTTCCAGCCGGCGGATCAGCGTCGTCTTCCCGGCGCCCTCGACGCCCTCGACGCTGACGAAGGCCGGCCGCAGCAGCGGGACAGCGTCCGGTGGGTCGGCCGAGGTCACGGCGGCGTGATCAGGACGCGGCGAAACGGCTCTTTCCCCCGGCTCCGGGAGGCCAGGTTGTATTTCTCGGCCATCTGGTGTTGGAGCCGGCGGATGTACGCGTTCTGGGGCGCCAGCTCGACCTGCTCGCCCAGCCGCACACGCTCGATGGCCGACTCGGTCTCCTGGAGCGCCTGGCTCACCTCGTCCGGTGCAACGTCCATGTTGAACAGGCTCGCCAGCGACTGCTGCATGTGCAGGGCCGCGTTGCTCTTCAGCACGTAGACGGGGATGTTGAGGCTCTCGGCGTCCCGAACGGCGGGCGGCTTTCGCCGGTAGTACGTGCGTGCCGTCATGACCGCGTCGGCCTCGTGCAAGTCGCGCACGAGGACGGCCGTGACCTGGAGCTCCTTGATCGCCTGCTCCAGGCGGTTCCGGCTGATCCCGTACGGGTACAGCCGCATGGTGCGCCCGCGCGCCGCCGACACCGGGTGTGGAGCGGGCGCCGGGCTCGGCCGGCCGCCGGCCGCCACGGCGGCCGGCCGTTCGGCGGCCGGGTGCTTCGCCTCGCCCATCGTGACTTCGCCGCGCTCGTCGATCTCGCGCACCTGCGCCAACATGGGACGGCCCCGCAGGAGGCCGTCGACGGCGTCGGCGACGCTGTGATGCACCGCCACCTTGTCCCAGCTCTGGATCTCGACGACGCCGTCGAAGGTCGGGGGCGCTTTTCGCTCGAGGATCGACTTCTGCGTGCCGCGCCGGCGCGCCTCCTCGTCGGAGAGCGTCACAGTCTGGATGCCGCCGACCAGGTCCGAGAGGGTCGGGTTCAACATGAGGTTTTCGAGCGTGTTGCCGTGCGCCGTGGCGATAAGCTGAACGCCGCGCTCGGCGATCGTGCGGGCGGCAACGGCCTCCAGCTCAGTGCCGATCTCGTCGATGACGATCACCTCGGGCATGTGGTTCTCGACCGCCTCGATCATCACCGCGTGCTGCAGCGTCGGCGTCACCACCTGCATGCGGCGGGCATGGCCGATGGCCGGGTGAGGAATGTCGCCGTCGCCGCCGATCTCGTTCGAGGTGTCGACGATGATCACCCGCTTTTTCAGATCGTCGGCCAGGACCCGGGCCATCTCTCGGAGCATCGTCGTCTTGCCCACGCCCGGTCGGCCGAGCATCAGGATGCTCTTGCCGGACTGGACGATGTCCTGGATGATAGCGATGGTGCCGTAGACGGCCCGACCGACCCGCAGCGTCAGCCCGACAACCCGGCCGCGCCGGTTCCGAATCGCCGAGATCCGGTGGAGGGTCCGCTCGATCCCGGCGCGGTTATCGTCGCCGAAGGCGCCGATACGGGAGACCACGTATTCGAGATCGTCGTCCGCCACCTCGCGCTGGCTCAGGATCTGCTCGGACCCGGGATAGCGGGCCTCTGGCTGGCGCCCCAGGTCCATGACCACTTCCAGCAAGCTCGCCCGGTCGACGGCGCCGACGAGCGGCTCCTGGATATGAGGCGGCAACGCTGCGATAAGGGCGTCCAGATCGTCAGTGATGTGTCGTCGCAATTCCTCATTCCTCAGTTCGAGTAATGAGTGATGAGTAATGAGTGATGAGTGACGTCCGCACTCATCACTCATTGCTCATCACTCATCACTCGCCTACGCGCGTGCCGGGACCAGGACCGGGCGGCGGACGCGGACGGTCACCTGGCGGACCATCGACGCGTACTCCGCAGCTCGGGTGAAGCCGGTTTCTTCGAGAATCGATCCCAGCCCCGACTGGTACTCCGGAACCAGGCAGGTCACCGGCGAACGGCCGGCCAGATAGACCAGGCAAAACCGGACAAGGTCAGCGGTGACCTCTCGAAAACCGCCGTCGACCAGCAGATCGAAATGCCCGGCACCACCGGATGTGCAGGTCTGAAACCAGGCGATCAGCCGGCCATCGCGCTCAACGACGTACTCCCGCCGCCGCCGCTGCCCGCCGATGCGCTCGCGGACTTGACGCCATTCCTGGAGCGTGAGCCCCTCGGCCTGCCGTACCCGGCTCGGAGCGACCTGGTTGTAGAGGCGGAAAGCCTGCCATTCATCGCTGGCCGATTGCCGCCGGCTGACAAAGCCCGGCGCCGCCGGCAGGGCGACCCGTTCCCCCAGCTCTCGCCAGTAGAGGGCCTCGACCAGGAATGCCCGGAAGTCGGCTCGGCGGGCCAGGTCGACCACCGGTCCGTCAGGGTGGACCCGCAGGAACAGCCGATGCACCCCCACCTCGGCCGCGACGGCGGCCAGGTAGTCGAGCAGGTCGACGGCGACGCCGAGATCCTCGACGCCGATGCCGACGAGCAGGCGATCGATCTCCCACGCGGTCTCGCCGACCAGGCCGTGGGCCGAAATCAGGCCGGCGATCCGCTGGCCGTCCAGCGCGATCCAGGTGTGCCGGTTCTCCTCCAGCGACAGCCATTGCTCCAGGAAAACGCTCAGGGAGGCGTCTCGCTGCCGGCGGTGGTTGGGGTTGCCGGCCGTGCAGGCTTCGTTCCGAAAACCGACGCGGTAAAACGAGGTCAGCGCCAGCAGATCCGTCGGACGAATCGGCCGAATCATTGTGCTCCTTCGACATGGCGCCGCTGACCAGCGGTAGCCGTGCAATCGCTACCCGCCATATTGTACCTGGACGCACAGCATTTATCAAGGCTCGTTTATACGAGGATCATACGTCATGCGTCATGCGTCACTCGTCATGCGTCACTCGTCATGCGTCGCGAGCCGTGGCCGTTGACGCATGACGTATGACGCATGACGCATGACGTATCACCCCTCGAGCAAACGGCGGACAGCGCCGAGCGGCAGCCCGACGACGTTCAGCCGGCATCCCTCAACGCCGGCAACCGGCGCAAACGGGAGGTCTTGAATCCCATAGGCGCCGGCTCGGTCGAGCGGCAGGCCGGTGGCGACGTAGGCGGCGATATCGGCGTCGCCGTACTCGCGCATCGTCACGGTAGTTCGGACGCTCGTGAGCTGCCCTCGATTGGCCGGTCGCTCGATCAGCGCAAGGCCCGTGATCACCGCGTGGCAGCGGCCCCGCAAGGCTTTCAGCATCTCTACCGCCTCGGCCGCGGTCCGCGGCTTGCCGAGCGCGCGCCCGTCCAGCACGACGACGGTATCTGCCCCCAGGTAGAGCCCCGGGCCGCCCGGCGAGGCTGCCAGCGCCTTGGCCAGCGCCAGCCGGCGCGCCGCCCAGTCTGGCGCTTCCTCCGGTTGAACTGTCTCGTCGACGGCGACCGGACACACGACGAACGGGATCCCGAGGCGGCTGAGCAGCTCTCGGCGGCGCGCCGAGGCCGAAGCAAGGACCAATCTCACGAAGGCTCTCCCAGCAATAGGGTCACCTCTGCCCGCAAATAGCGAACCTCGGCGACGGGCTCCAGCCGGACCAGCGGTCCGCGCAGGTGCTCGCCACGGGAGCCGACCGCCAGGCGAACGGCCTCGGCCGATTGTCGGGTGGGCAGGAAGAGCACCTGGACCGTCGCCGGGCCGCTGAAGCTGGGCACCGGGAGGGGCGACCGGTATCGCCCGCCTCGAACGACGGCCTCACCGCGGCCGAGCGATTCCTCACTCGACCGCCCCGGGCCGCCGGCGAGCAGGTGAATGATCAGCAGGCTGCCGTCCGGCAGGTTCGTCATGCCGGTCACCGTCAGGACGCCATCCTGCGGCCAGGCGTCGGCGGTGACAAAGTGGCTGCCGGGTCGGCTAACGATTGTCGGAGGGGCGTTGATCGGGTTGAACGGTGGCACGGTCACCGGCGTGCCGGCCGGCAGTGGAATCGGCTCGCCCGGATCCGTCGAGCGGAGGAGCTGACTGCCGGCAATCACCCCGACGAGCAGGAGGCTCGCCGCCATCAGGCACAGACCGACCCGGCGCCAGCCGCCCGCAGTGTCGAGCCGAATGGCAAGCCAGGACCGGCCGCTCTCGCTCCATTCCGCCGAGTCGGTCGGCACCAGCTTGCCGAACCGTTGCCGGTCGAACGCCGCTCGGCGGACAGGGTCGCCGAGCACCTCATAGGCGGCGTTAATGGCTCGCATCTTCGACGCCGCGTCGGCCGCCGAATTGACGTCCGGATGGTGTCGTCGAGCGAGGCGCCGGTAGGCCGCGGTGATCTCCTCGCCGGTCGCCGCCGGCGTCAGACCGAGGACTGAGTAGGGGGTCAGGGGTCGGGGG
>JACQGW010000238.1 GCA_016199325.1 Chloroflexota bacterium | reverse complement strand
CGGGCGCTGAAGCGCCAACTGCGAACCCGTCAGTCCTGTTGCATGGCGTTCCGCCAGGCCGTATGATAACTGCCAGGAAACCTGGGAGGTTGCAAGATGAGAGTGGCCGCCGTCCAGATGAACACCGGGGCCGACAAAGAGGCGAACCTGCGGGCAGCCGAGGATCTGATCGGTCGGGCCGCCGACCTTGGCGCCAGCGTCATCGCGCTGCCGGAGTACTTCAACTACCTCGGTCCGGCCCAGGGCCACGCCGCCAACGCCGAGCCGATCCCGGGGCCCACGATTGAGCGCCTGAGCGCGCTGGCCCGCCGGCGCGGTGTGACCATCCACTGCGGCAGCATCGCCGAGCGCTCGCCCGAGACGCCGAAGCTCTTTAACACGACCGTCGTCCTGGACCCGGCCGGCGAGATCGTCGCGCGCTACCGCAAAATCCATCTGTTCGACATCGAGATCGCCGGACAGGTGACGGCGATGGAGTCGGCGACGATTGAGGCAGGGCACGAGGTCGTCAACCTGTCGATCGACGGCGTGGGCTGCGGGCTGACCATCTGCTACGATCTGCGCTTCCCGGAGCTCTACCGGATTCTCGCGCTGAAAGGCGCCCAGGTCCTCTTCATCCCGGCCGCCTTCACGATGTTCACCGGCAAAGACCACTGGGAAGTGCTCATTCGGGCGCGGGCGATTGAGAACCAGTGCTTCGTCGTCGCACCCGCGCAGGTGGGCAAGCACCCGCCGGACCGGACCTGCTACGGGCGCAGCCTGATCGTCGATCCCTGGGGGCTGGTCCTGGCCAGCGCGCCTGACGTCCCGACCGTCGTCAGCGCCGACCTGGACATGGAGCAGCTCGCCAGGATCCGCCGCGAGCTGCCATCGCTCCAGAACCGCCGGCCGTCCGCCTACCACTGGCCCGACGCGGTCCACGCCGGGGCAAGCCGGTAGAGCCGGAGGGGGCCACCGAACCGAGCCGCGAACGTGAGTGAGCCGTTCCCCGGCGCCGGTGCGGACCGCGCGCCGGGGAACGGCTCACTCACGTTCGCGGCTCGGATACTCCGCGCTCCGCGGCCTCCGCGTCTCCGCGTGCGGGTTTCTGGTTTCTGGTTCGGAAGGAGAGAGCCAGAAACCGGAAACCTCTCACTTGGCGTTCTTGGCGCCCTGGCGGTTCAACGGTTCGACCCGCCGTTGTCGCGCGGGAGCGTGAAGTGGAACGTCGTCGTCTCGTCGGGAACGCTCTGGGCCCAGATGCGGCCGCCGTGGGCCTCCACCAGCCCCTTGGCGATGTAGAGCCCCAGTCCAAGGCCGGCGACGCGTTCCTCCCGCGCCAGACCGGTCCGGTGAAAGCGCTCGAAGATCCGGGGCAGATCCTCGGGCCGGATACCCTTCCCACGGTTCGTCACGGCGACCTCGATCTCGCCATCGCGACGCGCAACACGCACCAGGATCTCGCTGCCCGGGCTGCCGTACTTGGCAGCGTTGGAGAGGAGATTGACCAGGACCTGCTCTAGCCGCTCGGGGTCGGCCGCCAGCCGCGGCAGCCCCCCGTCCATCTCGACGCGGATGGGATTATTGGGGTTGGCCGCCACCGCCCGCTCGACCACGGCCCCGACCAGGCTCGACAGGTCCACCGGCCGCCGCTCGATCTGGAGGCGCCGCGATTCGATGCGGGAGACGTCGAGCAGATCGGCGATCATCCGGTTCAGTTGGCAGGCGCTGGCGAGGATGTGCTCGATCTTCGCCCTGGCCGGGCCAGGCGGGCCATCGTGCTCCCGGGCCAGCAGCGAGGCGTAGCCGGTGATCACCGTCACCGGCTGCCGCAGATCGTGGGCGACGATCGACGTCCACTCCTCGCGCAGCCGCTCCAGCTCCTTAATAGGGGTGATGTCCTCGAGGATGATGACCGCTCCGATGACGTCGCCGGCCGGGCTCCGAATCGGCCCGGTGCTCACCAGCGCCGGAACGGTCCGCCCATCGGGCCGGCGGATGACCAGCTCCCGCCCCGTAACAGTTTCGCCGCGCAGCGCACGGCTCGCTCGCAGCTCCTCCAGCGAGAGCGGCGTGCCATCGGGACAATAGACCTGCCCGACCAGTTGAGCAATGCCGCGCTCGGGCGAGATCGGTCGGCCAAATAGTCGCTCGGCCCAGCGATTGGCCACGATCCGCTCGCCGGCCGCCCCCTCGACGAGAATGATCCCGACCGGCGAGCGATCGATGACGGTGTGGAGCCACTGCCGCTCGGCGTCGAGCTGAGCGAGCAGCCGCTCGCGCTCCTCGTCTGCTCGGCGGCGCTCGGTGATGTCGCGGGCGATGCCCGCCATCGCCACGACGTTGCCCGCGTTGTCGCAGATCGGCACACTCCACTGCTCCGTCCAGACCAGCGCCCCGTCCTTGCGGATCCAGCGCAGGGTGAACGGGTTGGCGAACGCCGCGGGCGACCGGAAAACCGATTCAACCAGAGGCCGATCGTCGGGATGCACGATCTTGAACGGCAGATCGGGGTCGGCATAGAACTCGTCCGGCGAGTAGCCTGTGATCTGGGCGACTGCCGGGCTGACATACTCGAACCGGCGGTCCGGCGCGATCTGGATGCGGTAGATGACGTCCGGGCTGTTCTCCGCCAGCAGCCGGAAACGCTCCTCGCTCTGCCGCAGCGCCTCCGCCGCTCGCTGGCGTTCGGTCATGTCCTGAAGCGTGTTCGCCAGCATTGTCTGAAGCTGCGCCCGCAGCCAGCACTCCGACTCGTACGCTCGGGCGTGGGCGATGCTCACGGCGAACATCTCGGCAATGGTGTGGCAGGTCGCCAGGTCCTCCCGCGAGACGTAACGGGGCTCCGCACGTGTGCAGGTCAGCACGCCGACGAGCTGGCCAAAGGCGATGAGGGGCATCGAGAGCATGCTCCTGGAACGGGTCCGGGTGAGGATCTCGCGGTCGGTCGCCCATGAGCGCTCCAGGTCGTCGAGATTCCCGACGGTCTGGATCTGCTCGGTACGGGCGGCCTGGGCCGCCAGGAGCAGCGATTCGACGGATACGACGGCCAGACGGCCGGCGATATAGGCCGGCAGGCTTCGGTGGCCGGCCAGCCGGAGGTCGCGGCGCTCCTCGTCGGCCAGGTGGACGAAGGCGACCCGCGCACCCAGAGTGTCCATCGCCTGCTCCAGCACCGCCGAGATGACTCGTCCCAGCTCGCGCTCGCGCGCCACCGCCGTCGCCACGCGGGCGATGGCTTCTGCAGCGCGGAGCGCCCGCTCGGCTCGCTCGCCCGCCTCCGCGACCTTGGCCGCCGCCTCCGATGCCTTGACCGTCGCGGTCGCCCAGCCGGCAACCCGTTGCTCCACCTGAATCGTCAAGCGTTCGGACATCGCACCTCTCCCCCAGTGATGAGTTCTGTCGGGCTGTTCCAGTTTGAGGCAAGATCATCGCCACGCTTGCCTGACTCCCTGCCAGGCTGGGCACAGGCCGGTCGCGCTGTGGTTCTGAGGGGCGGTGCGTCATGCGTCATGCCGTGGAGGGTTCCTGGGAGATCTGCGGCGCGGTGCGAGGCGATGAGCCTGGTCGCCGCCCGGTCGAGCCGGGGATATGCTTCGCTGCGGCTCACCATGTCTGAGGGCCCGCGACCTCATACAAGCTCCCCAAGTGAGCCGGGGAGATGCTTCGCTGCGGCTCACCATGACAAAGGGCTCGCGACTTCCTTGAGTTCCTACGAGTTCCTACGAGTTCCCGCCGTCCGGCCCGGGGTCTCGTTCGGCGGCGCGACCGGCAATCGGACCGTGAAGGTGGTCCCCGCGCCCTCGGCGCTCTCGACCGCGACGGTCCCGCCGTGGCGCTCGACGATCTGCCGGACGACCGGCAGCCCGAGCCCGGTTCCGGGGATCTGGCTGGAGGCGCTCCGACCTCGGTAGAAGGGCTCGAAGATACGGGGCTGGTCCGCCGCCGGGATCCCGAGCCCCTGGTCCCGCACCTCGATGACCGCCCATCGACCTGCGGCGCTCTCCTCGTCGGCAATGCGCACGGTGACATCGCCGCCACCCGGGCTGTACTTGACCGCATTCGAGAGCAGGTTGTCGAGGACGCGCTCCAGTCGGCCGGGGTCCCAGGCGCCGACCAGTTGCGGAACGACCGCATCCACGGCGATGCGATGCGTCTTCCCCTGTCGGTACCGCGTCGCGACCTTCGCGGCGAGCGCAACCAGATCCGTGGGCTGCCGGTTGAGAGCGAGCTGCTGGCCTACCTGGAGGTGGGCGACGCTGAGCAGCTCGTCGACCAGCTCAGACATCCTCGTCGCGGTCTCGTCGATGCGCCTCAGTCCGTCCAGCACCAGGCCGGCGGTGTCCGCCGGCGAGGCTCGGGTTGCCTGTCGCATCAGGAACTGCGCGTATCCCTTGACCAGCGTCAGCGGGTTCTTGAGGTCGTGTGAGATGGAGGAGAGCACGTGGTCGCGGAGGCGGACGGCATCCCGTGCCTCGCGATAGAGCCGGGCGTTGTCGACGGCAAGGGCGCAGCGACCGGCGATCTCCTCGGCCAGGGCCAGGTCGGCCGGCTCGTATCGGCGGCCCGACTCGCCCATGCCGAACGAGATGACGCCGAGCGTCCGCCCTCGGGCCACCAGCGGCACCCACATGACGGACCTGGAGGCGATCTCTCGAATGAGCCTGAAGTGCTCCTCATCCTGCGCAATCTCACGCTGCACCGACTCGGTCAATTCCGGGTAGAACACGGGGCGGCCGGTTTCGAGCGCCCGGACGGCGGGGTGCGTCTGCCCGGGGCCGAGAGGGTAGCGCCGCCGCAGCTCCCGGAGCAGCTCCGCTTTCCGAGGATCCACGTGGGCCGCCTCGACCTGGCGGTACGTCCCGTCCTCGTCGAAGATGTTCACGATGCAGCGATCGGCGAAGGTCGGGACGGCCAGGCGGACCACCTGCGCGAGCGTTTTCTCGTAGTCGAGCGAGGAGGCCAGCAGCGCGCTGGCTTCGGCGAGGAAGGCAAAGCGACGCTGCGCCGCCTCGGCGGCCGCACGCCCCGCCTGCTCGCGGATGAGCTGCGCGTGCTCTTCCGCCGCCCGCCTCCGCTCGGTCACGTCCCGAAAGTAGACGCAGACCCCGTCGCGGGCGGGGTAGGCGTGGATCTCCAGCCAGACGCCGAGCGGCGCGTAAAACACCTCGCCCTCGGCGGTCACCTGCTCGGCGGCGGCTCGCCGGAGCTCGGCGGAGGCCGGCAGGCTCACGGCCTCCGGCAACTCTGTCCAGGCGTTCCGTCCGATGAGCTCCTCCCGCGGTCGCTGCAGGATCTGTTCGGCGCGCGGGTTCACATAGGTGAAACGCCCCTCGCGGTCCAGCGCGACGAACGCATCGGTGATGCTGTCGAGGATGCCGGCGAGCTCGTCCTCCTCGAGGCGCTTGCGCTCCGTCACGTCGCGGGCGATGCCCTCGACGGCGATCAGGTGGCCTGCCTCATCATAGATCGGGACGTTGTGCTGCTCCGTCCAGATCGTCTGCCCGTCTTTGCGCAGCCACCTCAGCATTACCGGATGCGGAACGACCTGCCCGCGTGCCATAGCTTGCAGCAGATGGCGGTCGTCCGGATGGACGAGCTTGAAAGCCAGGTCGGGGTCGGCGTAATGCTCCGCCGGGGTGTAGCCGACCACCTGCGTGACGACCGGGTTGATGTACTCGAAGCCCCGGGGCGGCGCCAGTCGGTAGCGGTAGATGATGTCCTGGGCGTGCTCGGCCAGGAGGCGGAAACGCTCCTCACTCTCCCGCAGCGCCGTCTCGGCGCGCTTGCGCTCCCCGATCTCACGGATCATCCCTTCGTAGGCCCGCGCGTGCTGGACGGCCAGGGCCGCATGCAGGGCCAGGATCTCGATGGCCCACTGGTCCTCCTCGCCAAACTCCTCGGCGCCGGTCTTGTTCGCCAGGAAGAGATTGCCGATGAGCTGACCCTGGTAGACGATGGGCACCCCGAGCAGGCTGGTGATCTCCGGGTGTCCGGGCGGTAGCCCGCCAAAGCGCTGGTCCTCCTTCACGTCCCGCAGTCGGATGGACCGGCCCTCGGCCACGACGGCCCCCAGGAGCCCGAAAAAGCCGGGGTAGGCGCCGATAGCCCGAACCTGCTCGTCCTCCATTCCATCGCAGACCCAGGCGTCGGACGGCTGCGCCAAATGAACGGCGATGCTCAGCGCGGCATACTGCGCGCTGGCGACCCGGCGCGCCTGCTGGGCGATCGTCTGGAGGACCAGGGGGAGAAACAACTCCTCGGAGATCGCGAGAGCTGCCTGGCCGATCGCCTCCAGGCGGGCACGCTGGCGCCGCTCGGTCTCGTCCGCCCTGGCGTGGGCAACGCTCAGGGCCAGAACCTCGGCAATGGCGCGGACGGCCGTCGCCTCTTCCGGGGTGAACCCACTGGGCTCGGGGCGGACGTACGTCAGGACGCCCACGAGCTCGCCAAAGGCGGTGAGCGGCGCCGAAACGATGCTGCCGCAGCCGGTGCGAGCGAGCACTTCGCGGGCGAGGGCGAATGACGGGTCGAGGTCGGCGTCCGTGGCGATCTGGGTCTGCCGGGTGCCGGCGGCGCGGGCGGCGAGAGAAGGAGCATCCATCGGCACCCGTTCCAGGCGATCGAGGAGATCCGGCGGGAGGCCGGCGCTGCCGACCAGCTTCAGCTCTCGGCGCTCCAGGTCGGCAAGATAGACGCTGGCGACGTGCGCGCCGAGCGTATCCATCGACTCGCCGAGCACCACGGCGATGACCCGGTCCAGCCCCCGTTCACGCGCCAGCGCCGTGGCGACGCGTGCGACCCCCTGGGCCAGCCCGGCCGCCCGCTCGGCTCGCTCACCCGCTTCGGCGACTTTGGCCGCCGCCTCCGCCGCCTTGACGGTTGCAGCGACCCAGCCGGCAACGCGGGCCTCGGCACAGCCAATCAGCCCGTCCGCCACAGCACACCTCCCCTAGCAGCGCTCGCAACCATGCCGCTACCGGGAGACGGCCAGTGCCGCTCCCCGTCCCCTACCAGCACGCCGTGAAGGGCGCGTCATGCTATCCCAGCTCGAATGGCCTGCTACATGGGTACCACATAGCACGAAGCGGGTGCGTCGTCAACGAGGCCACGGGCTCCTCCTCTCCAAGTCCCAGTACGTCAATTGGAGTAACGATGCATGCTGAGGTGCGGAGGCTGAGCGCGCAGGTTCGTAGTGTACACTCGCAAGTGCGCCCCCGGGTGCCAGGGCCTCGACCACGCTGGTTGGCGATCGACTTCCGCGGGGGCCTCCGAACCGAGCCGCGAACGGAAGTGAGCCGTTCCGCGGCGCGCGGTCCGCTCCTGCGCCGGGGAACGGCTCACTCACGTTCGCGGCTCGGACACTCCGCGCCCCGCGGCCTCCGCGTCTCTGCATGCGGGTTCTCATGGGGGCGTTGCGGTGCGGAGCGCGGCAACGCGCCTGCTGTTCGCCTCACTTCCACGCAAGGGGACAGTCCTCTTGCCGTCTTCGCAGTTCGGCCTCTCTCGAGGCCACCCTAGACGGCGGACAGGACCGCGTCGCTGGTCGCCAGCGCACCTGCGTCGGGAATGGGAGCGGCGGAGAGCGGCGGCCGGAGAGGCACACCCGATCGCCGCACGCCGGCGACGATCGCCTCCTCGGCGGTGAGATAGCGCTCGACGCGCCGATCATCCCAACGCTCACACCACGTCAGGAAGTGGTGATCAGGACCGCCTTCGACCACATAGACGGTACACGTTTCCCCCTCGAAGCGGACCCACCGCCCGCTTTCCGCCACCTCGAACGGGACGCCGATCCGTTGCATCGCCTGGATGAGTCGACTCATGCCGTCCTCCTTGAGCACTCTCGGAGATCGGGGGAGATTGGGGATCTGGGTGCCTGTACCTAGTACTATTATAGGGGGCTTCCCCCCGCTCGACAAGATGGGAAATATCCGTACAGCCGGACGGCCGAGCCCCGGCCGGACTGCATCCCTTTGCATCCAGCGATCAGCGATCAGCAGAGTGGGCGCTCGGCAAGTCCGACTCCGGGGCCACCGCCGGCCGCTGACCCCTGATTGCTGAACGCTTCCGCCAATCTGTGGTATAATACCGCTACACCATCGGGAGAGGTGTCCGAGCGGTTTAAGGAGCTCGTCTCGAAAACGAGTATGGTTAAATGCCATCGTGAGTTCGAATCTCACCCTCTCCGCCAGATCGAGGTCCGAATCCATCCACCGTGTGGGCGATCCTGGTGGTCGCCCTCGTGCTGTCGCGTGCCCCTGCCTGCTTGATCCACCTGTGCGCAGCGCCCCCGCGCTATCCAGCCGCCCCACCCACGAACCAGAAACCCTCAAACCAGAAACCGCAAACCGACAAACCCTCAAACCGGAAACCTCGCCACGCCGTTCTGGCGGCACGCATCTTGCTCGCTTTCGCGTTGACTTGCTCAGGGAGGATGTGGTGTGGACGGCTGGACGTATCAGGGGATCGAGCTCTGGCCCGGCGAGGCCGAGCTCGCGCTATTCAAACGAGTTGCCCTGCTGTCGACGGCATTGGGTCGCTCCGTTGGCCTTCGTGCCATCGGCACCTTTCTCGCGCCGACTGCAGGGCGGAATCCGCCCCGATACAACCCCAACGGCGAGCCGCGCCGCTTCCTGCATCTTGGCTGGGAGCGGGAGAGCGAGTTTGCCTGGGCTAGCATCGCGCATGTGGGCCAGCGCGACGGTCGGGCACTCCTCTCGTCATTCAACGGCGCCGGCTTCCGCTCCCGCGACCTCGACGTCGACGGCCACCCGCGCGAGAGCGTGCTGCTGGCCGCGTTCACCGGCAACGCGCTCGATCTGCCCGAGCCGATCAGCTTCGGCGAGCCCGATGTCGAAACGCTGCGCCGCGCCTGGCTGGAATCGCTCGGGGAGGCCGCGGTGCGTCTGGCAGCCGCCGGCATGCCTGCCGACCGGATAGCCCAGGCGGCCGCATTGGCTCAAGCCGGTCACGTGCGCTTCGAGTTTGGCTGGTATTTCGACCGGGGCCAGTGGCGCTCCCGCTATCTCGTGCGGACGCCCGGATCGGCGCTGGCGATCGCCGTCGCCCAGGAGTCGATCTGCACCTGTGCCAGCCGGCGACCGGAAACCCTCCAGCTCATGATGCCGTCGGACAACTGCCTCCACCACGTCGCCGCCGCTCTCGTCGATCGCGTCGCCGGATCGGTGCTGGCCGACGCCGTCCGCTCCGCCCGCGCGGAGAGCAGCGCGCGGCATGGGTGAGGCGGAGGGATCTCGTAGGAACTTGTAGGAACTCGTGGGAACTCACGGGAGCTGGTAGTGGAACACCGCAGTGATATTGATGGGTGGCGCCTGTCGGAAGCTGACGGAATGACGCATGACGCATGAAACCGTCAGGCTACATCCATCAGAATCAGTGTGGCAAGCCAGTAGGAACTGGTCATGCTGGGTCGCTGTGATCGCTGGTGGGGAGAGATCTCACAGATTTGACACGAACGGTTGACGCGCCGGCTGGCGCGTGGTAGAATGATTGTGAAAAGCGGAACAAGTGAAGCACTGCCGAACCCAGGCGGGGTGGGGGAACCAGTACGATTGGGGTGAATCCGGGCGAGTAGTCAGCCATCAGCCGCCAGCGTTCAGCATGGGCAAGGGACGAGTTGCCTCCAGGCTGAAAGCTTGGAGCTGACCGCTGAACGCTCGACCGGTAGGGCGACCTTTCCGCCCGAACCCGTCAGCTAACTCCACAGGCATGAGAAGGGCCTTCTTCCGGCAGCGTCGCCGGAAGCGGGCCTTTACTTTTCTCCGCCGCAAATCAACCTGAGGAGGTCTTCCGATGCTTACCGAATTGATTGGGCGGATCCTTCTGAATCACTCCGGCTCGGAGCTCGAGCGCTACTACGGCAGCATGCTGCTGGAGCGCCGAAATGGGGAGGGGCCCCGGTTTGACGAGGCCAAGCGCGATCTGCTCACGTTCGTCGAGCTGAACGCACGCGTCGGGTAAGAACCCAACCGCAGAGACGCGGAGGAGACGGGTTCAAGCTTCATGGTCCGAGGGATCGTGCGTCTAACCTCGGACCATGAACCCTCTCTGCTGTGTGCTACCTGGAGGGATGCAGTGGTTGTCAGAGAACACGGGCGATGTGCCCCTCCAGCCACGCGATAACCTGTTGCTTGTCCCGGTTCGGGGCCGGCAAGCTCTCCCAGAGACTCCAGAAGTATGCGCGGAATGCCTCGACGACGTCTCGCTGGCTGATCTCCAAGCTCATCTCTGCTCGATGCTCCCCATCTGGACACCAGGTATCCAGAAAGAGGGTGCCCTCGCCCTCGCTCCCTTTCAGGTGCCAACTGATCTCCGCAAGATCGGTCGCCTGCGGATCGTCGACCAGTCCGAGCTCATAGTTCGGGTAGGTCTTCAGCAGGTCGACGACCGCCTGGAGGTGTTTCAGACGCTCTTCGCGCGTTGCCGGCACCTGAAGCGGGTCGGTCCCGACGTGCCTTCCATCCCCAGACGCTATCTGGACGCGAAGCCACCGGTCGTCGACCGCATACTGCTCGGCGGTGGCGAGCCTCTCGATGCCGCGCTTGCTGCAGATGTCACGAAAGCGGAGCTCTCTGAGTTGGTCGTGGAACGTGGCGATGCGCTCGAGTCGATTCTCGATCAGGGTACGCATCCAGTCGGTCCACTCCTCACCCCCGATCGCCCTGAGACGACGAGCCCACTCCAGGAAGACGCTGCTCGGCAGTGTCACGCTACGCAGGCCGTCCTTGACCATGAGCCGATCGCCCGGCAGCGCGTCCGTACGCGTGTGCGCGAACGCGTACCGGAGCAAATCGGGGTGGGGGCGAAGGTCGTGCGCCAGTTGGACCTCTCGCTGGTAGATTCTGAGCATGGGTGTGGCCCGCGAACGGAGCCCTTCGACATGGTCGCGCAGCACCTTGAGGAGCTCGCCATCGCAAAAGAAACAGGCGGCATCGACGGCGAGATCCTGCCCGGTCGTCAGAAACTGCATCGCCCCCTGCCCGGGGACGATCAGGAGGTCGCAAGGCACGACCCGGCTGATGGATAGCGGCAAGGAGTAGGGCTGGTAGTGGCCGGCGAAACCGAGGAGAGCCAGCATCTCGGTCACCAGGGACAGGTTCCTGGCCCCATCCCGGTCCGGTCGGCAGACATGAACGACGTCCCAGCCATCTTCGAGCGCAGCGCGGAGCGCGCGCCACCAGCGTCCGGCCAGATCGGGATGCCGATCGAGCGCGTCCGCCCACGTCGGCGAGCTGAAGAGGATCGGCTCGCCGGGATGTGGCGGCTCGCCGGCCGCATCTTCGACGAGCTCGGTGGCCCAGCGGAGGGCCGCCTCAAACCCGCGAACCACGGTCTGCCCAGGCCGGACCGCCGACGCTCCGCGCTCGTACAGCCTGTCGGCGACCGGCGATGGGGTCGCGGGGCCAATCCCCTGGCGGACACGTGCGAGCAACTGCCCAACCTCGGCGTTCCCTGGAGTGGTTGCACCAGGTTGTCGCCTGGCTGGCGCCAGGTTGTCGGCCACCTGCGTCAGCTCACCGGGCCGGAGACCCAACGCTCGCTCATAGATCTCCACGAACTCCCGCGACGGCCAGACCGCTCCTGTCTCGACCGCCGAGACGTAGCCAACGGAGTAGCTCAACCGGTGCGACATCGCACCCAGCGCGATGTCGCGCGCCTGCCGCGCCCGGCGGAGGGTCGCCCCCAGCGTCCGCGCCGGGCTGCCGTCGCTGTGAACCCGTTTCTCTCGCCGTCCCATTGCCGCTGACTCCAAACCAAGATTTAAAAAGAATAAAAGTATTGACAAAAAACCGATGCAATAGTAACATGGCGCCGTGCAGGAGTCAACGCTCCGCGCCGAGAGAAGTTCCCATGTGAAGGAGGGATCTCTCATGGCGACCTTCAAGCATCTCTTTACGCCGATCCAGGTTGGCCACGTGACGATCCCCAACCGGATCGTCTCGACGCCCCACTCGACCACGTTCGGCAAGGATGGCTACGTCACGGAGCAGTACATCCGCTACCACGCCGAGAAGGCGAAGGGCGGAGCCGGCCTCGTCCAGTGCTTCGGCAGTATGGGCGTCCATCCGACGTCCCACTGGACCGGCGTCAACAACTGGGACGATTCCTCCCTGCCGACCTTCACGGCGTTTGCCGCCGCCATCCACGAGCACGGCGCCCACGTCATGGCCCAGGTCAGCCACCGCGGGCACCGTGGGTCGTCGGGGCCTGCTGAGCGGCCGCTGCTCGCCCCGTCGGACGTCCCGAGTCGCTGGGTTCGCGAGATTCCCCACGAGCTCGACAAGGAGATGATCGCCGAGCTTATCCAGGCTTATGCGGCGGCAGCGCTCCGCCTGAAGCGAGCCGGCTTCGATGGGGCCGACGTCCAGGGCCGGGCCCGCGCCCTCATCGACGAGTTCTGGGTGCCCTCGATCAATCGGCGGACGGACGAGTACGGCGGGAGCTTCGAGAATCGGCTGCGCTTCGGGGTCGAGGTTCTCCAGGCCATCCGCTCTGCCGTCGGGCGAGACTTCGTCGTCGGCATGCGGGTGAGCGGCGATGAGCTCATCGAGGGTGGCCTCACGCTGGACGACATGGTCGAGATCGTCAAGTACTTCAACGACCTCAAGCTGCTCGATTACTTCACTGTCGACGGCTCGACGGGTGAAACGGCTCAGCACAACGAGATGCTGATGCCGTTCGCCAACGCGCCCCATGGCGTCTACGCCCCGTTCGCCGCCCGCATCCGGCAGGTGGTCGATGTCCCGATCATCTACGCCGGACGGGTCGTCGACCCGCTCCACGCCGACCGGCTCATCGACGAGGGCGTGTGCGACCTCGTCTCGATGACCCGGGCGCTCATCGCCGACCCGCACATGCCGCGCAAGGCGATGGAGGGCCGG
>JACQGW010000237.1 GCA_016199325.1 Chloroflexota bacterium | reverse complement strand
CCGCTGAAGGACCGCTTCGGCTCCCAGATCCGCACGCACTACCCGCGCACCATCGCCCACGAGATCGAGATCATGGAGCAGGAGCGCACGACATTCTCGGCCGACGGGCTCGAAACCGCCGTGCCAGGCTTCATCAAGGAGATCGTCGCCGAGGTCACCCACCTGGCCCGCCGGAGCAACGACATCAGCCAGCGATCCGGCGTCAGCGTCCGCGTCTCCATCACGAACTATGAGAACCTGCTCAGCGCGGCGCTCAAGCGCAGTGTACGCCTGGGCGAGCGGCACGTCGCGCCGCGGGTGTCCGACCTGCCGGCGATCGCGGCGTCGACGCTTGGGAAGATCGAGATGGAGACCGTCGGCGACGTGAACGAGGAGAAGATCATCGATCGACTCACCCAGGGCGCCGTGCTCGCCGTCTTCAACCGGCACTTCAACACCGCCCAGTTCCAGGATCTGTTGACCCGCTTCGACCAGGGGCTGGCGGTCGAGGCGGGCGACGATCTGCCGGCGATGGAGTACGTCCGCAAGCTCGCCGACGTGCCTTCGCTCAAGGCGGCCGTCGCCAAGCTGGGCGCGCAGGGCAATCCGGCGACCGTTGCGGCGGCGGTCGAGTTCGTCCTCGAAGGGCTCCATCTGAATCGGAAGCTGAACAAGGATCGGGTGGCCGGCCATACGCGCTATCGGAGGTGATCCGTGACGTACCGCTATTCCCGATGGGACGGCAGCCAGCGGCTCGACGGGCTCGACGCCGAGGATCTCATGGAGGCGCTGAGCGATGACCTGCTCGCCGACGGCGACATCCGCCGGGCGCTCCAGCGGCTCATGCGGAGCGGCTGGCAGGGGCCGGACGGCCAGCGGCTCGACGGGCTCCAGCAGCTCCTCGAACGCCTCCGCGCGCAGCGCCGACAGCAGCTCGACCGCTACAACCTGAACTCGGTCATGGAGGACATCGCCCAGCGGCTCCAGCGCATCGTCGAGACCGAGCGGGGCGGCATCGATCGGCGGGTCGAGCAGGCGCAGTCCGCCGACCCGTCGCTCAAGGAGATGCTCGAGCGGATCGCCCAGCGCAAGCGCGAAACGCTCGACCACCTGCCGGAGAGCCCCGCCGGGCAGATCCAGGCGCTCCGCGAGTACGAGTTCATGGACGACGACGCCCGCCGGCAGTTCCAGGAGCTCCTCGATTCGCTCCAGCAGCAGGTCCTCCAGTCGACGTTCCGCGGCATGCAGCAGCAGATCCAACAGATGCGGCCGGAGGACCTCCAGCGGCTCCGCGAGATGGTCCGCGAGCTGAACCAGCTCCTGGCCGAAAAGGCCCGGGGCGGCCAGCCCGACGCCACCGAGTTCCTCCAGAAGTACGGCGACTTCTTCCCGGGCGCACAGAACCTCGACGATATCGTCGAGCAGTTGCGCCGCCAGATGGCGCAGCTCCAGTCGCTCCTGGACAGCATGACCCCCGAGATGCGCCGCCAGCTCCAGGGGGCCATCGACGCGCTGCTCCAGGACGACCGCCTCCGCTGGGATCTGGCCCAGCTCGCCGCGCTCATGCAGCAGATCTCGCCACGCAACCCCCATCAGCGGGCCTACCCCTTCCAGGGCGACGAGTCGATCAGCCTGGAAGAGGCGATGCGGCTGATGGACTATCTCCAGCGGCTGGACCAGTCCGAGCGCCAGCTCAAACAGGCCCAGGACCGCGGCACGCTCGACCAGATCGACCAGGAGCAGTTGGCGGAGATGCTCGGCGATGACGCGCTCCAGGCGCTCGAGCAGCTCCAGCAGATCACGCGCCTGCTCGAAGAGGCGGGCTACGTCGAGAAGCGGGGCAATCGGTACGAGTTGACGCCGCGCGGCATACGGCGGATCGGCCAGAAGGCGCTCCAGGACATCTTCGCTCGGCTGCGCCGCGATCGCGCCGGTCGCCACGAGACGAACTACCGGGGAACGGCCGGCGAGCGCACCGACCAGAGCAAGCCCTACGAGTTCGGCGACCCGTTCCTGCTGGACCTGCGGTCGACCCTGATGAACGGCGTCCAGCGGAACGGCCCCGGCACGCCGGTCCAGCTCCGGCCGGAGGACTTCGACGTCTACCGGACGGAGCACCTGACCCAGTGCTCGACGGTGCTGATGCTGGACATGAGCCGGTCGATGCTGCTACGGGGGCTCTACCTCTCGGCCAAGAAGGTCGCGCTGGCGCTGAACAGCCTTATCCGCACGCAGTATCCGAAGGACGACCTCTACGTCCTCGGCTTCGCCCATCTGGCCCACGAGATCCCGCCCAACACGCTGCCGCTGGCCGACTGGAACGAAGAGGTCTACGGCACGAATATGGAGCACGGCTTCATGCTGGCGCGCCAGCTCCTCGCCAGGCACAAGGGGAGCAACCGCCAGATCATCATGATCACCGACGGCGAGCCGACGGCCCACCTGGAGCACGGGCGCGTCATCTTCAGCTACCCGCCAACCCGCCAGACGATCGATGCCACGCTGCGCGAGGTCATGCGATGCACGCGCGACAACATCGTCATCAACACGTTCATGCTGGACGAGACCCCGTATCTCACCCACTTCGTCGATCTGATGACCCGCATCAACAAGGGGCGGGCGTTCTACTCGCAGCCCGAGCGGCTCGGCGAATACGTCCTCGTCGACTACGTCGCCAGCAAGCGGCGGCGGGTCCGGTAGGCGAAAATCCCTGATGTCGAATGGTGCGACAGCGGTGACGGGACGAATTCAGCCATCAGTCATCAGCTTCTCGTGACTTCAGTAGCGTCGGCTCGCCGAGTTGTCGCTCTGCTGATGGCTGAACGCTTGCCGGTGAGGATGCCAGGAGGCCGACCATGGCGATTCGCCTGACCAGACGGCGCTTCAGCGTGAACGAGTATCACCGGATGGCCCGAGCCGGGATCCTCGGGGAAGACGACCGGGTCGAGCTCATCGACGGGGAGATCATCGAGATG
>JACQGW010000214.1 GCA_016199325.1 Chloroflexota bacterium | reverse complement strand
TGGGCGTCGCCGTCGGGGTCGCCGTCGGGCCCGGCACCGGCGTCGGCGGCTGGATGCCACAGGGCGGGCGCGTCCGCTGCGAGATCTCGTGATTGAAACGCGGCGGCGGCGGATCGGCCGGCCCTGCCTGGCCGGCTCGGGCCGTGTAGGTGAAGGTGGCCGAGCGGCTCGTCGGGTCGGCCGCGATCTCCACCCCGTAGTGGCGAGCGACGGCGGCCGCCTGCGGGTAGCGCAGCGCCCGAGCCGGCCCCTTCAGCGTCACGTTCCAGTCGTAGCCCCAGAGCGGCACGCCCATCAGCACCTTCCCCCGGGGAATGACACTGGTGGTGTAGGCGATGACATCGTCAACCCAGCGCTGCGGGGCCGTCGAGCCCGGTGCGGAGGTCGACCAGGTGTAGGCGTAGGTCATGATGATCGCCAGGTCGAGGTGAGGCGCCAGAGCGGCGTAGTCGAAGGCGCCGGCCCATCCGGTGGTGACGTCGGACGTTTTGGGGGGCAGCGCCATGGTGAAGGTCTTGCCCTGGGCGCGGAGCGCCGCCGAGAGGCGCGCGACGAAGCTCGTCAGCGCGGCGCGGTCCGCCGGCAGCACCCCCTCGAAGTCCAGGTCGAAGCCCTCGTACCCCTCGGCGCGGACGTAGTCGACGATCTGCTCGACGGCGCGGCCGGCCGAGGCCGGATTGGTCAGGATCTGGTGGTTGAGCCAGCCCGAGCTGGTCGCGAGTGTCGGGATGACCTCGACACCACGGCCGCGCGCATGGGCGATCAGCGTCCGATCGTCACGACTGCCGAGGTTGCCGCAGGCGTCGATAGAGAGCCACTGGGGGGCGACGAAGTCCATTGCGCCGGCCTGTGCCTCGAGTGTCCACCAGGAGGAGTCGTCGTAGTTCACGTAGTAGCCAAGAAAGAGGCGCGAGGCGCGACGGTTCTGCTGCGTGGGCGTGGCCGTCGGGCTGGGAGCCGGCGTGGCCGTCCGGGTCGGCGTGACCGTGGGCGAACCCGGCGTTGGGCTTGGGCTCGGCGTCGGCGGCTGTGGCGTGGGGCTCGCCGCCGGTCGCGTCGGCATCGCACTCACGGTTGGCGGACGCGGCGTCGGACTCGCGGTCGGCAGACGTGGCGTCGCACTCACGGTTGGCGGCGCCGGGGTGGGCGTCGTCGCAGCGAGGGCGATCTGAGCCGCCGGCGTGTTCGGCGCGGTGACGATCGGCGCGGTGGTTCCGGTCGGCAGGAAAGGTGCGGAGGTGTTCGTCGGCACGGGCGTGGCCGTGGTCGGGGTGAACGTGCGCAGGGTGGTCGGCGTGGCCTGCCCGATGATCGAGCTGCCCGCCGTCTGCGAAGAGTCGATCGGGGTCGCCGGCCCGAAGCCACGTGCGACGAAACTCCCGGCGAGGAGAAGGGCCGCCAGCGCCGCCGTGGCGATGCCAAAGTACGCCCCTGCTGGCAACTTCATGTAGAGCAGATAGCGAAGATGTTTCAGCACCCTAGCCCTCGTGTCGATCGGTGTCGGTGGGAGCCGGCATCCGTGCAATCCGTTCCCTGAATCCGCTGACAGCCCGTCTCTTCGCCGGAGAAAAGCGTACCCCGAAAGACCGCTGCAACCGTCCGGCTTCCCGCCGAGACCGAAGCGCCACACCGACAACTGGCGTTGCCGACGCTCTCGCTCCAGATGAGCGCCGTCGCCGGACCGCTGCACACGCTCAGCGTCATCGCCGCCCGACTGGACTTGCGTCCGGTCTGACGATCATCGGGCTTGCGCCCGACAAACGACTGCGACGACGATCTGTTTCAGGTGCGACCGCTCAACTCTCCAATCGCAACCTTGCGGCATCGACGGATCCATCGAACGGCCTCAGGCTTGCGCCTGAGCGATCTGGCTGGAGCGGTGCTCCTCGCCGGTCCACCGAGGTGATTGAGCCAACCTCTCGGGGTACGCAAATATCATACACGCCGATGAAGGCTCGATCAAGAGAGTTATCCACAGGTTTTTAGTGAACATAACACACTCGCCGAAGGGTCTTTGCGCGCCCGGCCGCTGCTTGCCGAGCAGTCCGAGGCAGGTGCAACCACTGCCAGATTGCTTGCCCACATCGTTCCCTTCTGCGTACGCATGCCGCCTGTCGACCTGCTGCCTGTGGTATAATGGGGCCGGCGCAGAGGGAACAAAGCAGGGCAAGGCATGCCGCGTCTGCCACGGATCACGGGCACCGACATCGTTCGTGCGCTTCAGCGAGCAGGCTGATACGTCCATCACCAGCGCGGATCGCACGTTTACCTTCGGCGCCAGGACCATCCTGAAGGGCAAGTGACGGTGCCGGTCCACGCTGGCGAAATCATCAAGCTGCCGACGCTGCGAACGATCCTCGGCCAGGCAGGGCTCTCGGCCGACGAGCTCCGAGACCTGCTCTGAGAGGAGAGAGGAGATGCGCCAGTACACCATTGTGCTCGAACCGGACGTCGAAGAAGGCGGCTATACGGTAGTCGTCCCAGCCCTGCCCGGCTGTGTCACTCAAGGAGAGACCATCGAGGAGTGCATGCAGCGGGCGAGAGAGGCCATCGTCGGCTACATCGAAGCGCTCGAAGCAGCCGGCGAATCCGTGCCCGAGGAGCAACAGCCGGTCCAGGTCCTCCGTGTCCAGGTCGCAGCTTGAGGCGATTGTGTCCCCGATCAGCCGACGGACACGGGACATCCGGGCGAAGCCGGACTCAGCGACCCATTGCCATGGCAGCCGTCAGGAAGCCTGACGACGAGAGTGATCCCCTTGTCGGCGAGAACCTGCAAGAGCTCCGCGCGCGGCAAACCGGCGATCTCCGCCGCCGCTGACGAGCTCTGGCCCCCGTGGTATAGTCTTGACAGAGACACGGAACGCATGGCAGGGAGGCAGCACTCATGCAACGACCGGCGCTTGGCGTGATTGTCGGCAACCGCGGCTTCTTTCCGGATCATCTCTGTGAGGCGGGCCGCCGCCAGATCCTGGCAGCCCTCAAGGCCGAGGGCATCGACGCGGTGACCCTCGGACCGGAGGATACCAAGTTCGGCTCGGTCGAGACGCTGGCCGACGCGCGGCGGTGCGCCGCGCTCTTCAAGGAGCATCGGGACGACCTCTGGGGCGTGCTGGTCACGCTGCCCAATTTCGGCGACGAGCGCGGCGTCGCCACCACGCTCAGGCTGGCCGGGCTCGGCGTCCCGGTCCTGGTCCACGCCTTCCCGGACGAGGCCCGCCGGATGACCGTCGAGCATCGCCGCGACAGCTTCTGCGGCAAGATCTCCGTCTGCAACAACCTCGTCCAGTACGGCATCCCCTTCAGCCTGACCAGCCGCCACACTATGGACCCGGACTCGCCGGCCTTCCGCGCCGACCTTCGGCGCTTCGTCGCCACCTGCAACGTCGTGCGCGGGCTGCGCCGGACCCGCATCGGCGCGCTGGGCGCCCGCCCGGCGGCCTTCAACACCGTGCGCTACAGCGAGAAGCTGCTGGAGCGGGCGGGCATCACCGTCGAGACGCTGGACCTCTCCGAGGTGTTCGGCCGGGCGACGGCCCTCGGCGAGAGCGACTCGGACGTCCGCCACAAGCTCGACCAGATCCAGGGCTATGCGAAGATTCAGGACGTCCCGCCCGCAGCGCTCCTCAAGATGGCGAAGCTCGGCGTCGTCGTGGACCGCTGGATCGCCGACGCGGCGCTCGACGCGACGGCCATCCAGTGCTGGACGGCGATGGAGGAGTTCTTCGGCGTGGTGCCCTGCACGATCATGAGCATCCTGAGCGACAAGCTCCTGCCCAGCGCCTGCGAGACCGACGTCGCGGGCGTCGTCGGCATGTACGCGCTCCAGCTCGCCTCGGGCCAGCCCAGCGCCCTGGTCGATTGGAACAACAACTACGAGGACGATCCGGACAAGGCAGTCGTCTTCCACTGCAGCAACCTGCCGAAGCAGGTCTTCAGTGAGATCCCTCGGATGGAGTACCAGGCGATCATCGCGGGCACCGTCGGACGGGAGAACACCTACGGCACGGTCGTCGGGCGGATCAGGCCCGAGCCGTTCACCTTCTGCCGGGTGATGACCGACGACGCCACCGGCGCCATCGCGGCCTACGTCGGAGAGGGGGAGTTCACCCACGATCCGCTCCAGACGTTCGGTGGCTACGGCGTCGTGCGCATCCCCGGCCTCCAGGGGCTGCTCGCGCACATCTGCCGCCGGGGCTACGAGCACCACGTCGCCGTCAACCTCTCGCAGCACGCCTGCGCTGTCGCCGAGGCGATGGAACGCTACCTGGGCTGGGAGGTCTATCGGCACGAAGCGAAGGAGACGAAACGTGACTGATGCACTGCTGTGAAAATGGCTTTTCATGCCCCGGTGGCGCCCGCCAGGGCATGAACGACTCTTATGACTCTGCCAGACGATCTCCACCTCATCGAAGACTACCTCATCCCCTCTTAGCCTGCACTATGGAATACTCCTCGTCGGCGCCGTGGTCGGGCCATGGCCTGGGAGCAGGTCACCCTCCTGGAAGCGGGTCCAGCGGAACGGCGTGACGTCGTACTCCTTCGAGCGGCCGTGGAGGACGACGTCCGAGATGATGTCGCCGGTGACGACGGCGTGCTTGAAGCCGTGGCCGCTCCAGCCGAAGTCGGCGTAGAGGCCCGGGTATTCGGGCATGGGCCCGAGGACGGCGTCGTGGTCGAGCGTGAAGTCGAGGAGCCCGGCGTAGCCGCCCCGGGACAGGCCGTTTTCCATCGCCGGGATCCGGTGGGCGATCAACTCGGCGTTGCGGACGATCTCCTCTGGCTCGACGCCCTCGTTGTAGCGGTCGATGTCGGCGGTCTCGTCGGTCCCGAGGATGCCGTGGATGGTCAGGTCGCCAAGGTCGGGACGCATGTACGTGAAATGGGGCGTCTCCATCAAGGCCGGATGGACACCGAGCTCGGGCGGCCGCCGGAAGAAGCACATGTGGGTGCGCTTGATCTGGATGGCGACGTCGATGCCGAGGGGCGCCAGGAGCCGGTTCGCCCAAAGACCGCCGCAGTTCACGACGGCCGGCGCGCTGATCTCCCCTTTGTCCGTCCGAACGCCAGCGATGTTCCCGCCGGCCGTGAGGATCTCCGTCACCGCCGTGTACTGGACGATGGTCGCTCCGAGCTGGCGGGCCCGATTGCCGAGGGCGTTGGTCGTCATCGCCGGGTCGGCAAAGCCGGCGCGCGGCTCGTACGAGGCGAGGGTGATGTCTTCGACGTTGATCTGCGGGACCATCTTCTTGACGTCGTCGGGCGACAGGAGATGGACGACGGAGCCGACCTTCTGCGCGCGCAGAACGTTCGCCTTCAGGTTCGCCGCGGCCTCGCCGTGGGCCAGCACCATGAAGCCGACCTGCCGGAAGCCGGGGTCGCCGCCGATGATCTCCTGCCAGTGCTCGAAGGTGTGGACCGCAGCGCTGCCCGTCCGGGTATGGAAGTCGGTCGGGTACATACCGCGGACGAGGGCGGTGGAGCGACCGGTCGGGCCGGAGGCGAGAAACTTCTTCTCGACGAGCACGACCCTGCCGGCCCGCTTGCGGGCCAGATGGTAGGCAACGCTGGCGCCGTGGACACCGCCGCCGATGACGACGACATCGGCGGTTGCTGGGAACTCTGCCATGGAAAGCTCCTTTGCGGAGTGGTGAGTAGTCATGCGTCATGCGTCCCGTCATGCGTCACTCGTCATGCATCATGCGTCACCCACCGCACATGACGTATGACGTATGACGCATCACCCGTCTGTGCCAGCGGCTTGCAAACCAGGCCGGCATCGGCTAGAGTACAGAAAGACCAGCCGAGCAGGAGGATGCGATGCAGCTCGACACGACGACCGAGTTTGGATCCCGCGTGGCGCGCCGGCTACGCGAGGAGCCGATCATCTGGCTGACCACCGTCAGGTCCGACGGCGCTCCGCAACCCAGCCCCGTCTGGTTCCTATGGGACGGCGAGACGATCCTGATCTACAGCCAGCCGAACAAGCAGAAACTGCGCAACGTCGCTCGCAACAGCAAGGTCGCTCTGAATCTGGATGGCAATGGACAGGGCGGCGACATCGTCGTGATCGAGGGCGAGGCCCGGGTCGCCCCGGCGGCACCGCCCGCCAACGAGGTCGCCGCCTACCTCGAGAAGTACCGCGACCACATCAGCCGCATCGGGATGACTCCTGCCGGCTTCGCGCAGGCATACTCCGTCCCGATTCGGGTGACGCCGACCGGTCTGCGCGGCCATTAGAACAGGCTGCCCACAGCAAGCAGACCTGCCACGATGATCGCGAGTATGACGTAGGCCAGCCAGCCGACGATCACCGTCGCGACGGCGTTGCCGGTGCTGATGTCGAGCGCCTGTCGGACGGCGATGACGCCGGCCACGAGCAGCCAGACGAAGACGACGAGGTTGATCAGGCCGCCGAGCACCGGGATGAAGCTGAAGATCCGCAGGACGCCCGGTGTCTGGGCAAAGCCGATGGTCCGCAGCAGCTCGCCGGGCGTTGCCGTGCCGTTGAAGAACTTGGTGCCGATCCAGTACGTCAGATAGGACCAGATGATCCAGCCGATCACGGCGGTGATGATGGCGCCGATCAGCGCGCCGAAACCGCCCCCGCGGAGTAGCACGCCGATTCCCGCCGCTACCGCGGCGATCAGCACGACGACCGCCGCCTGCTGAGTCGCCGTCGTATCCGCTTCCACCTCCTCGAACACCGACGCTTCCAAGCGTGCCGCCCGCAGCATTCGATCTGAGATCATCGCACTCCTCCCGTATTCGATCTTGGTCCGTGGTTCCTGGTCCGTGGTCCCTGGTTTCTGTGCCCTGGTCGGTGGTTCCTGAGCGAGGCGACAAGCGCCGGAAATCAGGATCCGTGGTCCGGGGCGGTGACCCATCCTTCGGCGCGGATGCAGTGGAGAGGGATCGCGCTTTCAGCGCCCGGCTGCATTGTAGGTGGTATTGGCGTGCATGGCAAGGGGGATCTTTTCCCTCACCTGGTTTCCGCAGAGCTTGCAGCACGGTCGATCTCTGAGCACCGGACCATGCGCCGGCCGACGCTCTTGACAGTGCCCTGGTGGCGGATACACTGTACTCAAGGTGATTGCCACCAGAGCGCACTGAGCTGGTGTTGGAGTAACTATGCACGTTCAGGCGCCGGAGAATCGGGCCGAGCGAGCGATACCGCCGGGCGAGCCTATCGAGCGGACCGGGCGGCATCGGCCGCCGCCGGCTGCCATCGTGCTGGCCGTTCTCGTGCTCGTCGTGGGCGCGGCGGTGGTGTCGCGCCTGCTGCCGGAGGCAGCGGGCGACGGGCCGCTGGCGGCGTCGGGGACGTTCGAAGTGGACGAAGTGCCGGTTGCCGCCGAGGCGAACGGACGCGTCGTCGAGGTGCTGGCCCGGGAGGGTGATGGAATCCGCAGGGATGCTGTGCTCGTCCGCCTGGACGACGCGCTCCTGCGGCTCCAGCGCCAGCAGGCGCCCGCCGCTCAGCGCCAGCTCCTCGACCTCCAGATCGACCGGCTCGCGGTCCGGGCGCCGATCGAAGGGGTCGTGGTCCGCCGCCTCGTCCAACCGGGCGCCGTCGTCGCTCCCGGCGCGCCCCTGCTGGTCCTCGCCGACCCGCGGGAGCTGCGGCTGACGCTCTACGTCCTCGAGCGCAACCTCGGCCGTATTGCCGTGGGGCAGCCCGTCGACCTCCGCGTCGACGCCTACCCAACACGGCGCTTCGCCGGAGCCGTTCGCACCGTTGCCACCCGCGCCGAATTCACCCCACGCAACGTCCAGACCGCCAAAGATCGCGCCAATCTCGTCTTCGCCGTCGACGTGCGCGTGCCCAATCCGGACGGCGCGCTCCGGCCCGGCATGCCGGCCGACGCCGTTTTCGCCAGCCAGTGAGACCAGCGAACGAAACCAGCCGCAGAGACGCAAAGGACGCAGAGATGACGCGAAGAGGTGATGACCAACAAGGTCGTTTCTCTCCGATCTTCTCTGCGTTCTCCGCGCCTCTGCGGTTTGGTTAGGCGGTTGAAGACCATGCTCGACCGGATCAGTGCCATCGTCCGCAAGGAGTTCATCCAGATCGTCCGCGACCCGCGCACGCTGGCGATCGTCGTGCTTCAGCCGATTCTCCAGATCGTGCTCTTCGGCTATGCCATCAACACGACCGTCGACCACATAGCGACCGTCGTGGCGGACCAGGCGCGAGACGGCGAGAGCCGGCGCTTCGTCCAGGCGTTCGTCGCCACCGGCTTCTTCGACGTCGTGGCATGGGTCGAGGACGCCCAGGCGATCCGGAGCGCGCTCGACAGCGGCGTCGGGCGCGTCGGGCTCGTCATTCCGCCGGGGTTCTCGGACGACGTCGCCGCGGGCCGCCAGGCCCTCGCGCAGCTCGTCATCGACGGCTCCGACCCGAACGTGGCCCAGACGGCGCTCTTCACCGGCGGCGCCATCGCCCAGGCCCGCGCGGCCGACCTGCTGCTCACCAGCATCGGGCGTCGGGGCCAGCCGATCGCCGGACCGCCCATCGAGCTGCGCCCGGTCGTCCTCTACAACCCGGCGATGGCCAGCGTGAACTTCATGATCCCCGGTCTCATCGGGATGATCCTGCAATTCCAGACGCTGGTGCTGACGGCGTTCGCCATCGTGCGCGAGCGCGAGCGCGGCACCCTCGAACAGCTTGTCGTGACGCCCATCAAGCCGTGGGAGCTCATGCTCGGCAAGATCGTGCCCTACGTCCTCATCGCCTTCCTGAACGTCGGCATCGCGACCGCCGTCGGCGTCCTGTGGTTCCAGATCGACTTCGCCGGCAGCCTCAGCTTGCTGCTCGGCCTCTCGGTCTTCTTCCTGCTCGGCTCGCTGGGAATCGGCCTTCTCATCTCGACCGTCTCCCGCACCCAGACCCAGGCGATGCAGCTCGCCGTCTTCGTCATCCTCCCGTCGTTCATGATCTCCGGGTTCGTCTTCCCGCGAGAGTCGATGCCCGGCGTCATCTACGCGCTCAGCTCGCTGGTGCCGCTGACCTATTTCCTCCAGATCCTGCGCGGGATCATCCTGAAAGGCGTGGGGCTGGACTCCCTCTGGTGGCACGTCTGGCCGCTCGCCGTCTTCGGCCTCGCCGTCTTCGTGCTCAGCGTCCGGCGGTTCCAGAAGAAGCTCGATTGACGAGTGATGGGTGATGGGTGATGAGTGATGGGTGATGAGTGATGAGTGATCGAAGTCCCACTCATCACTCATCACTCATTACCCATCACTCGTTATCAGTGCCGCGGCAACGGAACCAC
>JACQGW010000213.1 GCA_016199325.1 Chloroflexota bacterium | reverse complement strand
TGGCGTCTTGGCGGTTCGTTCTCTCTCGGCACCGCTCTAAGGAAAAGGGGGAATCCGGTGAGCTTGGGCAGTGAGGCCGGCGAGCTGCGAGGGCAACCGGGAGAGGCTGCACCGAGCCAATCTGCTGGCCTCCTTCTGCCCGACCGTCAGCCCATTCTGGCGCGTCTGGCGGCCGCCGGCTCGCGGCGAACCGAACTGGAGGCGCTGCTGGACGCTGCACTCGGCGACGCCGGGCCGGACGATCTCCGGCGACTCATCCTCGACGCGAACGTGGCCGGCAAGACCTCGGCGGCATCCCGCGAGAAGGTGTGGCTACAGCTTCGGCAGCGATACCTGTTGGACCCTGCCTCAGCCGAGTACCGGTCTTTCCTCGCCGGTATGCGAGCTACTCGGAACCCGAGCGAGGACTCCTCTGCTTCCTGCTGGTTGCCCGCACCGAGCGCCTTTTCCGAGAATTGACCCTCACCTGTGTGAGCCCCCTGCTCGGCAAGCCCGGCAGCGTGGTCGAGGCTGCGGCTGTCGACGCATTCATCACCGACGTCCTCGCACGGCACGCGCTGACCTGGACGGAGGAAACCCGGGTCACGGCGCGCCAGCACGCAGTGTCGGCGCTCAAGGATTTTGGCCTCCTCGAAGGAGGACCACAGAAGCGGACCAGACGCGTCCGCCCCGGAACCGAGTCGACCCTCTTTGCCACAAGACTCGCACAACTGGAGGGACTCACCGATCGGCAGGTGCTCGAATCGCGCTGGTTCCGATTGCTCGGCCTGAGCCCCGGGCAGGCCGTCGACCTGCTCTACGCGGCCGGCCGCAGCGGCGCGCTCGGCTTCCGGATGCAGGCCGACGTCGTCGAGCTGACCATGCCACCCGTGGAGGCTCTGTGAGACGGTCGGTTGATCAGGCATTTCTCGACCTCCGCCAGGCTGTCGCCGCCTGGGCAGGCGGGAGGATGAAACCGGGTATCCACATCTTCGTCTACCCGCCGGCGTGGGAAGCCGTGATGCTCGTGCGCTTTCCGGCTTTTTCGGCGGAGTGCGCCGCCTCCGGCTGGCCGATAACCCTCGTCGACGTTGGACAAGGTTTCCTGGCCGAAGTCGAGCGCCGCAAGGGCTTCGTGGACCAGCTTGCGGCGCTCGAAAAGGAGAGTCGCGACCGACTGTTGCACGACCTCGGCGTGATTGCCGAGCGGTATCTGCTGAAGGTGCTGAAGGTCCCGCTCGACCCACCGGCCGTCGCTCGGATCCTTGTGAACACGGGCGCGCTGGCCACCTTTGCATCGTATTCGACCACCGCCAACGCCCTGCAGTACGATGGTCCCGCCTCAGATGCGCTGCCCGCCAACGTCATCGCCTTTCCGGGCGAGGGGGACGAGCGATCGCTCAACCTGCTCTGCCTGCGCGTCGATACCAATTACCGGATCCCTCGTATCTGACCCGGGCCCTGAATGTGGGAGGTGAGGACGATGAGTGCCATCACCGTTCGAAACACCATTGAACGTGACCTGGCGGACGAGCCCCAGAGCGTCGTCAGAGTCTATGAGACGCGCAAGCTGCGCACCGACCTGCTCGAATACGTGCTCACCGACCAGCTCGCTCGTGACCTCTCAAGGGTTCTGGAACGGGTTATCGATGCGGCGCAGCCGGCCGGTGGCGGGACCGAGAAGATCGGCATCTGGGTTTCGGGTTTCTTCGGCTCTGGCAAGTCGCACTTCGCCAAGCTTGCCGGCCATCTGTTGGCCGATACCAGGATTGGGAGCGACTCGGCGCGCAGCCTGTTCGCGCGACTCTTGCACGCGGGGCGCCGAGACGACGAGCACATCCGCGAGCTCTTTCAGCAGGCGGCAACCTACAAGCTCAGCTGCCACCTGGTGCTCTTCGATATCACCGCCCTGCACTCGGCCGCGGCCGATCGGAACGTCGGCCTTACCTTCCTGCGCGCCTTCTACGACTCGCTGGGCCTGTCCGGGGTGATCGCCTTTGCCGAGCGTGAGCTCGAGCTGCACGCGGCCGGCCGGTACGAGGCTTTCCTCCGACTGTACGAGGATAAGACCGGCGTGCCGTGGGACGAGGACAAGGATCTGACGATTGCCAGCCCGCGCTTCGCCGAGTGCCTGGCCGAGCTGCTCCCGAACCGCTTCCCGACGACGGACCTGGCCCACCGGAGCCTCGATCTGGCCCTGCAGGACGTAGCCAACCTGAACATCGACGGGGTGGTGGACAAGCTGCTGCAATGGCTCAAACAGCGCCAGAAGCAAGGTGACGATAAGGCAGTGCAGCGCCTCGTGTTCGTCGCCGATGAGGTTGGCGCCTGGGCCGGCCGCAACCGCGACCGCATTGAGCAAGTCCGCTCGCTCGTCGAGACCATCGCCAACAAGGCGGATGGACGCATCTGGCTGATCGCGACGTCCCAGGAGAAGCTCTCAGCCGTGGTCCAGAACGCGCCGATCGCCGACGAGCGGGAGGCCCGCGATCTCCTCCAGCGGCTGGAGGCGCGCTTTCAGACGAACGTCCACCTGGAGTCGAGCGAGGTCGGCACGGTGATCGAGGACCGGGTGCTGCGGAAGAAACCGACAATTCGGCCGGCTCTGGAGGCACTGTGGACGGCGTCCCAGCAGCAGCTCCGCGACGTCGCCGAGTCGCCGGGCCTGGAGCTGGGCGCAAACTACCCGCGCGCCGACCGTGACGCCTTCGTCCGGGACTACCCATTCCTCCCCTATCAGATCCAGGCGGCGGCGGATATCTTCGGCAGCATGCGTGGCGTCAAGGTGAGCTCCGGCGCCCGCTCGATGATCCGGGTCGTCTTCGACGCGACGCGTGAGCTGGCCGACCGGCAACTGGGCGCGGTGGTGAGCTGGGACCAGATCTTCGACTCGGCCAACCGGGACAACGAGTTCGCCGACGAGCAGTATCTCGGCAGCCAGGGGCTGACCTACATTGCGACGGCGGACCGCGACGTGGCCGGGACGCGCATTCGGCCGTCTCGCCTGCTGAAGGCCCTCTGGCTGGTCCAGCAGAGCCCCCGCATCCCCCGCACGCCCGCGAACCTGGCCCGGCTGCACGTCGGTGACCTCGACGCCGACGTGCTCCAGATGGAACAAGACGTCGCCGCAACGCTGGCGGCGCTGGCGGAACGGAGCTACGTCCGGCAGGAGGTCGCGACCGGGCAGTGGCGGTTCCTGACCCAGGACGAGGTCACTGTCGAAAAGATCGTGCAGCGGATCGGCGAGGACATCCGGCAGAAGGAGATCCGCGACGCCGTCCTCAGCCTCTACTCGAAGCAGCTCCTCGCCCTGTTCAATGGCCGGATCACGGCCGGCAAAAGCAACACGAGCTTCGAATACGGCGTCTACCTCAACGACACCCCGCTCAAGAACGACGCGGCGCCGGTCCAGCTCCGCGTTGCGCTGGCCGGCACGCCGGCTGCGCAGCACGCGGCCGACGAGAGCGCGGTCAACCTCGAAGAGCCGGTCGCGTACTGGGTCGTCGAGATGGCGTCCCGGCTGGAGGAGCGGCTGCGCCGAGCCATCGCCATCGAGCGGCTCAAGGAGGACGAGGAGTATCGCCGGGTTGCCACCGAGCGGATGAAGGTGGAGGCGGACAAGCTCGAGCTGGAGGCCGGTGGGCTGCGCCGCGGCGCTGAGGAGGACGTCGAGCGCGCGTTCCAGGGTGGATCGCTCTACTACGCGGGCAACGCCATCGTCCTGCCCACGCCGACGAACGGCGCCCGCGCCGGGCGCGGCAGCCAGACGGCCATCGCCCGGCCAAGGGTCGAGGACGCGCTGCGCGACCGCATCAACGCCAGATACCACCGATTTGCCGAGGGAGATCGCCAGCTCAACCCGGCCAACGTCGACAAGCTCTTCACGGCGCCGGCCGGCGAGCGGGCGAATCTGGACCCGGGGCTCGCGCTCTTTGGTCCCGAAGGACACGTCCACGGCAACAACGTCCTGGTCGAGGAGCTCACGAACTACCTCCGGAGCAGCACGAGAACGGCCGGCCAGGACGTCGTCGAGAGCTTTGCGGGGGTGCCCTTCGGCTGGCCGCCCGACCTGGTCCGGTACGTGGCGGCGGCGATGTTCGTCGACGGCAAGGTCTCGGCCATCGACCGCGCCGGGAAGCGGCACGACGATCCCAGAGCGCCGGGCGCCCGGAGCCTCTTCGGAACGGCTGCCTTCAAGACCACGCGGCTGGAGGTCGAGGAGGAGGCGCTGACGCCGGCGGAATCGAACCAGGCGCGGGGGCTGCTGACCGACCTTGGCCAGACGCCGGCGGACGGCGGCGAGGTTGCGCTGAAAGAGGCGACCCTCCACGTCTGCAACAGTCTGACCAGACGCCTGGCCGTGCTGGACAGGGCGCGTGGCGTCGATCTGCCGCTGCCGGCGAGCTACGAGACGATCGGCGCGACGCTTGAGGCGATCAGCGGCTCGGGCTCGCGGGTGAAGATCGTTCGGGCGCTGCTTGCCCGCGGTCAGGACCTGCGCGATGCGGTCGCCGCGCTCAAGCGGCTGGAGGAGTTCGACCGCCACAACGGCTTCGGGCAGTACGGCCGCTCGCAGCAGCTCCTCGCCGCGGCCCTCCAGGCTGGGCTGGCCGATGATCCTGCCTGGGGCGAGCGGGTGCAGACGGCCCGCGACCAGATCCAGGCGCTCAAGGACCAGCGCCGGGTGCTCGACGATTGGAGCGGCGCCTGTCAGAAGTACCGGCTGGAAGTGCTCGACGCCTTCCGCGCTGTGTACGAGCCGCTGCGCAAAGAGCTCCACCGGCGCTCGGCCGAGGCCGCCCAGGCGGTGACCGGGATGCCGGAGTACAGGGCGCTGAGCTACAGCAATGCCGCCATGGTGCGGGTGGAGTTCCTTGGCGAGGGCAAGCCGCTCCACGAGGTCTCCCTGCCCGAGCTCCGTGACGAGCAACAGCTCCTGGACGCCAACGACGAGTACAGCATCGCCCACCTCCGCGCTGCCCTGGCGGC
>JACQGW010000212.1 GCA_016199325.1 Chloroflexota bacterium | reverse complement strand
GTGGTGGGCGAGAGTCCTCCCCCGTCATGCTGAGCCGCAGCGAAGCATCTCCCTCAGGCGTGCCGGCCGCTGGACCAGCCGGTGGATCGTCACAGACGCCCCCCGTCATGCTGAGCCGCAGCGAAGCATCTCCCCGGTCCGTGCCGGCCGATGCCCCTGCCGGTGGGTCCTCACAGATGACGGCGAGGCTGTCGCCAAGCTCGTCTACCAGGCGGAGCACCGCGTCGGCGCGGTCCGGATACCGGAATGCCTGGCCGAGCAGCCGATAGGCCATCGCCAGCCCCAGACTCGCTTCGGCCGGCGTAGGCCTGCTCTGTTCTGCCGGTACGAGTGTCGATGTCACCATGGCGTGCGCCAACCTCCTTGTCCTGCTACCAGCGAACTCGGCCGCGGAGGACGAGCCCTAGCATGAGCCCGAGGATCCCGATGGTCGGCCAGAGAATCGGCGCCCACTGGAGCACCGCAGTTGGCTGCACGGTGGCTGGCTGGGTTGTGGCGGTCGCCTGCGGCTGCGCCGACGACCCGGTTGTCGCTGGGATCTGGAGCGACACGAAGCTGGACACCTGCTTGCGAGCGCCGACTTCCTGGTTTGCGCCGTTCCAGACGGCAAAGGCGATCTGCGTCGTCTTGCCCGGCGTGAGGAGGGCGGCGTCGGGATCGCGGACGGAGAGGGCCCGGACGAAGACCACCTGCCACTTGCCGTTGGCCCAGACCCCTTTGCCGCCGACGTGCTGGAGGCTCTTCGACGTCGCGCTGCCGAAGCCCGCCGCGTTCAACTCCTCGACCGGACTGGTGCGGGTCGGCTGCGACAGCGGATTGCCGACCGTCCAGCCGAGCATATAGGCTCTCGCCGCCGGCGCGGCAAAGTCCTTCGGGTACTGGGGCTGGCCGGCGCCGTTGGGCACGAACGGATAGTAATCCTTGAAGAGGTTCGGATACGCCTGCGCCAGCTCCTGGTAGCCCTTGTCGATGTCCTCCTGCCAGTCGGCTTTCCAGTGCCAGAGGTTGGTGATCTGCCCCGGCGCGCCCATGCAGACGTTGGGCACCTCGGCGCCGACGGGAAACTGGATGGCCGCCGCGTCGCGGAACGCGGTGACCACCGTGCTGCTCGCATCCCGCGTCTGGTCCGCCCACTCCATCAGGATGGCGATCTCGGCGCCGTTGTGGACGGCCTTGACCGACACGTTTGGCACGCTCACTTTATCCAGCGCCGGCGGGATGCCGGCCTGGGGGATGAGCGGCACCTGGGAGGCCGGCACGTTCGCCCAGGCCGCTGCGGCCGGGTCGGCCGGAATGGCCCCCTCGACGCGCACAGCGGTGAGCTGTGCCCCCTGCGCCGCTAATGGTACGTTGGTCACCGCCATGGCGACCGCGACGACGAGCAGCGCCACGACGACCGACCAGGCCGGAACGAGTCGACTCGTGTCCATCTCTCACTTCCCCCAGTCTCACGTAATATTGTGCCGGTACACCTTGTGCACCGGGTCCTGGAGCGGCCGGATGTAGATGGGCTCCTTCAGGGGAACCCGCACGATCTCGGCGCCGGCTGCGTCGTAGCCGTAGGCGAAGCCATCGCGGACCCGGAACTTCTCGATCCAGCGGTCGGTGGCGCCCATCAGCAGGAACACGCCCAGGAGCTCCGGGTCGTCCTTCGCCTTGCGGTAGGTGTCGATGGCGTTCTGGACGCCGGGGCCGAACATCTGGGACAGGTAGGCGGCCGGGACGTGCACCGGCGGCACGTAGTAGATGTTCACCTGGAGGCCGAACTGCGGGTAGAGCGGCCTGGCCACCTTGCGGACGTGGACCAGGAAGTCGACCGGGTTCTCGGGATCGGCCTCTTTCGGGGCGTGGATCCAGCCGTTGAGCCGGATGCGGCCGATGCAGTTCAAGACGCACTGGGTCTGCCGGCCCTGCTCGACCTGGGGGAAGCAGCCGATGCACTTCTCGGAGAGGCGGGTCACCGTGTTGTACATCGCCTTCTTGTACGGGCAGGCCCGGTTGCACTCGCGATAGCCCCGGCAGCGTGTCTGGTCCACCAGCACGATGCCGTCCTCCTGCCGCTTGTAGATCGCCTTCCGGGGACAGGCCGCCAGACAAGCTGGATAGGCGCAGTGGTTGCAGATGCGCGGCAGGTAGAAGTTCCAGATCTGGTGCGGGATCTGCAAGTGGGCGCCGCCGTCGATGGGGCCGGACGCTTCGTCCTCGCCGAGGTTCGGGTTGGTCCAGTCGCCTTCGTCCGGCAGAAAGCCCAGCGCCGTCCGACCCGGGGGCGCTGCCTCGAAGATCGTCTTGCCGGCGTAGGTGGAGCCGTTCCACTGCTGGGCGCCGAGCAACTCCAGAATCCGGACGTCCCAGGCTGTGGGATAGAAGCCGTACGGCTTGGTCTCGACGTTGTTCCAGAACATGTGCTCCTGGCCGCGGCCGGAGGTCCAGGAGTTTTTGCAGGCGAATGTGCAGGTCTGGCAGGCGATACACTTGTTGATGTCGAACACCGCCGCAAACTGCTTCTTCGGCGGCGCGGCCTCGTAGGGATAGTCCATCTCCCGATTGATCTGCCAGTTGAAAACCTTCGCCACTGTTACTTCACCTCCACGTACCCGCCGGCCAGGTACCGCTTCATCGCTTCGTGCTCGTAGGTCGGTCGCAGGCCGAGCTGGGCGCCTCGCCAGAGCCCCTTGTTCTCCAGGCCGCCGTTCTCGGCCTTGGCGATCTTCACGTACGCCTCCTTCGGGGCGCCGTTGGCGCAGTAGACGTCCGACTCGAACCCCTTGCCGATGGTCTGGCCGTAATACGCTTTGCGGACGATGCTCTCGGTCAGCAGCGTGGGCCGGAGCCAGGCTCGCGTCGCGCTCTGGTGACCGCCGGAGCGGAACATCGCCTGGTAGTTCGTGTTGGGGTTCTTCGCCAGGCCGTCGGGCCGCTGCTGATGGGCCAGCGCCGTGCCGTGGCTCGCCTGATACATGTTGAACCACATCCGCAGGACGCGGCGCGGGATGCCGTTGTAGTAGCGTGCCCGACAGATGAGTCGCATCACCTTGTAGTCGGCGTCGGTCGGCTTGGCGCCGCGATACGGTCGGTCGCTGGGATCGGCGTCGATCCACACGTAGTCGCCGTCCTCGATGCCCAGTTCCCTGGCATCCTTCGGGTTGATGTCCACGTATCCCTCGTTGACGTAGGGCATGCGCTTGTCGCGACGGAACGGGTCGCCAAACGGGCCGAAGAAGAGCGCAGACATGTCGATGTCGACGGGCGTGGTGTGGGCACCGTGGCGGTACTTCGGCGTGATGAACAGGTGGGTGAAGCCGTCTCGCTTGAGTGGGTGATCGGTGGTCTTCAGCTCGGCCCAGGTCTTGACGACGTTGCGCACCTGGCGCACCTCGGTAGCGAGATCGTCCCGCTTGAGGCCGTACGTCTCTGGCGCCGCCGGCCGGATGGCCGGATGGGACGCCGCGACGATGACGTTCGGCTCGTGGACGGTGGCGTCGATGGGCTCGCGGTAGACGGGGAGATTCTCGCCGTACTCGATGAACTCGTCCTCGTCGCGGTAGAATTCGAGCCGTCCAGTCTTCGTGTACCAGGGCCGGCTCTCCTGGGTGTGCTCCCACCCCATGACCCGCGGGTAGGTGCGCACGTTCTTCAGCACCGGAATGCCCTGCCGCGCCTTCACCTCCATCTCGTTGAACCGATAGCCGCGCAGCGTGCTGCTGTTGTCGACGATCCGCTGGAGGTAGACGTCGACACGATTGCCCTCGACGAAGGCCCAGTGGTCGGCAAAGCGCTGGTCGCCGGTGATCTTCGCCAGCGCCCTGGCGACGCCGGCTTCGACCTCGATGTCCGCGCGGGTATCAAAGATGCGCGGCAGGGGAGTCCGGGGGTAGACCGTGACGAAGGGGTTCGAGACCGACCCGGCCATGTCCGGGTATTTCACCTCGCCCCAGCTATCGACGCCGAAGACGATGTCGGCGTACTCGCAGGACATGGTCCACCACCAGTCGCTGATGAAGATCGCCTCGATCTTCGGCAGGGTGTTCACGACGACGTCGTAGGCGCCCTTGGCGTTGCCGAGGATCGAGTTCGAGTTCATCGCCCAGAACAGCTTGGTCGGGCTTGGCATGTGGCTCTTGCCGGTGAACTGCTTGTTGCCGACGCGAAGCGGTCGGTCGCCGTAATTGTAGTAGTGGGCGGACTCGGCTTTGAAGTAGCCCTTCAGCTTCGCCGGCTTCGTGGGGTCCAGCTCGATGTTGAACGGGTCCTCCTGGACGAAGGCCGGCACGCCGTTGAAGAGCGCGCCGCGGTAGTTGCCGGCATAGGCGCCCGGCGTGCCACCGAGATAGCCGATGTTGCGCGTGAGCGAGGCGAGCAGGAAGATGGCGCGGTCCTTCAGGTCGGCGTTGAAGAAGTGATTCGGCCCGACGCCATGCACCAGCAGAGTGGACTCCGGGTTCCGGGCGATCTGCCGCGCCAGGCTGAGAATGCCGGCCTCCGGCGCCCAGGTCAGGCCGGCGACGTTCGCCGGGCTGAGCTCCTTCAGGTACTCCCGAACCAGATCGAAGACCGGGCGCACTGCCACCCGCTTGCCATCGGCGAGCGCCACCTCGAAGCTCCCTTCGAGGACCGGGTCCAGTCCCCCTTCCGAGAAGAACTTGCCGACCTGGTCTCGGGTGACGATCTTCGGCCCGTTCGTCTTCCGGTCCCAGACGAGCGCATCGCTCCATTCGTTGCGCAGGAGCTCTGGAATCTGCTGGGCGCCCTGCATCGCGTTGGGCTCGGCGGCCGCGCCGGCGGGCATGACCCGTGCGAAGTTCTTCAGCTCGGCCGGCTTGTAGTCCTTCTCGAGATCGCCGCCCTTGAGCAGCTTCAGCGTGTCCATCCGGACGAGCAGCGGCAGGTCGGTGAAGGACTTGACGAACTCCTCGTCGTAGAGCCGCTCGTCGATGATCACCCGGGCGCAGCCGAGCGCGAGGGCGGCGTCGGTGCCCGGTCGGATGATCAGGACCTCGTCGGCCTTGTTGGCGGACGACTGGTACTCGGCGGAAATGGCGATCACCTTGCTGCCGCGGAGCCGCGCCTCGGTCAGCCAATGGCCGTCCGGCATCTTGGTCGAGATCCAGTTCATCCCCCAGAGCGTGATGAGCTTGGCGTTCTCGGCCGTGAAGAGGTCGAAGTCGACGGTTTGCTGGCCGGTGACGAGCGGATGGCCGGGTGGGAGATCGGTGTGCCAGGTGTAGTTGTCCCAGCCGCGGGCGCCGATGGCCTTGTCTGGCCCAACGCCGCGCAGCCTGGCGTCCAGCAGCGCCATCATGTTGGCGAAGCGGTACATGCCCATGCAGCGCGTGGCGCCGAGGAACGGCATGCCGCCGCGGAACTTCATCGACCGGACCCCGGCGCCCTCCATCGATGCGATCATGTCGGGGTCGTAGCCCTGCTGCTGGAGCCGGGCGGCGCCATCCGGGCCGGTGTAGGTGGTCGCGATGTTCGCAATCGCCCTGGCCGCGAGCTCGAACGCCTGGTCCCAGGGAACTTTGACCCACTCGTCCTTGCCCCGCTGGAGGTACTTCGGGTCCGGCTTTCCCGTCGCCGGGTCGCGCGGGAAGCCGGCGTCGGCCCAGGCAAGGAACCCCTTCCGGACCATCGCTCCCTTGATGCGCCGATCGCCGTAGAATTTGCGGACGGTCGCGAGCCCCTTCTGGCAGGCCCGCGGCTCCCAGCGGTGTGACGCCTGGTTGCCGTAGTAGTCCGTCGCCTGGCCGTACTGATAGGAGGGCTCGATGCGGGTGACGATGCCCTGGCGGACCTGTGCTCTGAGCAGGCAGTTGTGGGTGTCGTTGGGCGCGCAGAGGAAGACGAAGCTGGAGTCGAACTGGTTGAGCGCCCGATAGGCCCGCTCCCAGTCCCGATTGGGATAGAGGGTCAGCGGGTTGGCGATCTCCGGCACCGGCTCCAGGTAGGCCAGGTCTCGCGTCAGCAGCGTGGCAGCCGCCGCGGCGACCCCGCCGGCCCCGAGCTTGAGAAGGTGACGACGTGAGATACGATTCGGCATAGACACTCCCCGTTCGCTTTCAGTCGTTTGCCTGGAGCGGTGCCGAGAGACAACGAACCGCCAAGTACTCATGCCCGGTGGGGCACCACCGACGATGAAATGCAATTACATAGCAGACGCCAAGATCGCCAAGGATGAGGTCAAGAATATCGGTTGTTCGCCTGGTCAATCTCTCTGCAAGCCGCTCGAATGGTGAGAGGATCCCTTCAGACGCGTTTGTGACGATGATAACGAAGGCGCGTCTACAAAACGTCTACGCGCTGGCAGGAACGTGGCTCAACGATCGGTGACGGAAGACGGCAAGCGAACGAGCGAGAGGGCGGGGGGGGGGGGATGCTTGACAGCTTGACATCAGGCGAGTATGATATGACGGGCGGCCTGGGAAGCGCCCGACCGGATTCACTATCGCACAACACATGAAGGAGCAGGTGATGGCGAAGGTACGCGTGCGGGGACAGGAGCCCGACGGGACCGGCGCGATGGCGGAGAGCCAGGCGGCGGTCGGTCCGATCCCGCTCCGGCCCATACCCATCTCGGGCGTCGTCGTCGGGAAAACGGAGTTGCTCGCGGCGCTCCAGGTCTACGGCCCCTTCGAGGACATCGAGGTCTTCGAGGACGGCCAGCGGTTCTTGCTCAAGCTCCGCCCCGAGGCCGCGACCTAGTGGGTCATTTGCCAAGTGCGCTGGCATTATGAGAAACTGTCTCCACGATGCT
>JACQGW010000209.1 GCA_016199325.1 Chloroflexota bacterium | reverse complement strand
CCCGTCCCCCCTCTCCCGCGTGGCGGGAGAGGGGCCGGGGGTGAGGGTCCCCTCCCCGTCCCCCCTCTCCCGCGTGGCGGGAGAGGGGCCGGGGGTGAGGGTCCCCTCCCCACCTCCCAGCCCGCCCAGCAGCAGCGGGGCGGCCAGGGCGGCGATCAGGGAGGGGAGCTGCCTGCTCGTCGGGAGATTGAGGGGCTGCGAGCGGCTGGTCGAGCTCGTGCCGCAACACAGCAGGTGCCGGACGGCCGCGACAAGCCGGTCCGGCGTGCGGCCGTCGAAGCCCAGGCCATTTCGCTCGACCCAGTCGACGTTTCCGTCCTCCTGGCCCGGCACTTCATGGAAAAGCACCACCGGCCGGCCGGCTGCCGCCGCCTCGGCAATGGTCACGGAGCCGGCCTTGGTCACAACGGCCTCGGCGGCGCCGAGCAGGTCCGCCATCTGTTCGACGAAGCCGAAGACGCGCAGGTCTGGCTCCTCGCTCGGTAAGCTCTGGAGGCGCAGCCGCAACCGACGGTTGCGCCCGCAGACGGCGACGATCTGCGCCGGCAGCCGGGCTCGTAACAGGGTGAGGACCGCGCGCTCGAGGTCTCCGGCACCGCTGCCGCCGCCGCTGACGAGGACGACGGGCCGATCGACGTCCAACCCGTAGGCCGCCCGCAAAGCAGCCGAGTCGGCCGGCCGGCAGAAGCCGAGCCGTACAGGCAGACCCGAGAGGGTGATGCGGTCGGCGGGCACGCCAAGTCGGGCCAGCGCCAGCGCGGCGTCGCGGGAGGGCGCCAGGAACTCGTCGGCGCGGGGACAGCACCAGGCCCGATGAACGTTCACGAGGTCGGTCACGACCAGAAGAAGCGGCGTTCGCTCGTGCGCCAGGAACGGGGCAACGAGCTGGGGAGTCAGCGGGTCGACGGCGACGACGACGTCGGCCCGCGCGCGCTCGACGACACCCCGCATCCGGTCGGCAGTCAGCCGGCGGGCGACCGAGAGCAAAGGCCGCAGAATCCGAGGCCGGTTCGAGTGGTAGTAGATCGGCCGCCAGACCCGGGCGCGGTGGATGAGCAGGTTCGGGTAGAGCGACACAAGCCGATCGGCGGTCGTCCGGCGGTCGAGCGAAAAGGGATCGACGCGCTGGACGGCAATGCCATCGCCATAGAGGCTGCGGAGCCCCTCTTCGACGGCCAGCGCCACGCTGCTGTGGCCGCCGCCGCACGCCGAGTAGAGGATCAGCACTCTCGCTGGTTGAAGCGCCATCGTTCCGGGCACGGCGGGCATTATCGCGCCGCACAGAGCGGAAGGCAAGCAGGCCGGACGCCAGGCCGATTTCTAGGTGATGGGCTTGACATTTCCGGGACACATGTTATGCTAAATGCATCCAGCACTGCACAAAGGCTAGAGAGGGCTATGCAGGTCGAGATTCGAGACGGCGAAAGTTTCGAGGGGTTACTCAAGCGGTTCAAGGCCGGTGTGATGAACGCCGGGATTCTGTCGGACTACAAGCGCCACAGCGTCTACAGTTCACCTTCTGAGCAGCGGCGACGCAAGCTGGAGCAGGCTCGCCGGCGGGCCCGGAAAGCCGCTCGCAAGCGGGCCTGAGCAGGTCGGCAACCTCCGGGGTTCTCTCGGGAATCCACCGGCAAGTATCAGCCACAAAGACGTACCGGCACCCGGTCCTACCGCTTCCGGTTGGTTCGCTTGGCTTCCGCGCCGATCTACCGAGGGTGTCAGGTCGCGGCTGTGTGCCGAGAGGCGCTCGGTTTCACTCCGGCTCATCGCGCTGACAACGCGCCGCGGAACTCCACCGTTCTGCTGGCTGGCGTTGAGCAGACGGACAGGCTTTTTGGCGTCTGTCTTGGCGCCTCGCCGGTTCGGCCCCCCTCCAGGTTGCGCTGGTGGAGCACCACAGTAGTATTGATGAGTAGCGCCCGTCGAAAGCTGACGTAGTGACGCATGACGTAATGACGCACGAAATCGGCAAGCCACCTCCATCATGATGAGCGTGGCATACGACTACTCCCCGGTCGGACGGCGTGACTCGTACTCCTCCAGTTTGCGATTGATCTCTGCGATCCGCCGCCGGATCTCGTCCAGCGAGGTCACGCCGAGCTCCTCCATCTCCTCTGCCAGGCTCTCGAGCCGCTCCAGCTCGTCGATGATCTCGAACTCGGATTCCGGCTCCATAGGACTGCTCCTTTCGTGGGCGGCCGGCCCACCACCGTTACCTGAGCCACAACTGCGAGCTGAACAGAAACGTCAGGCCGGCCAGGGCCACCAGCGCGAACTCGGCCACCGTTCGGCGAGTGAGCCTGCCGGCCAGCGCATGCTGGACGACGCCGGTGAGCGCGTAGAAGACCAGCAACAGGAAAAGACCGCCCGCGAGCCCGCTGATTGGCCACCAGTTCAGCCCCCAGGTCGCCTCGCCAACGAGGAGGCCCACGACGCCCGCGTAGAGCGCTGCCCGGCGCAGTTGCCCTTCCGACGCCCGAAAGAGATCGAGGGCGAGCAGCGCCGCAAGTGCGGTGATCGCCGTCGCCGACATCAGGCTGCGCACGCGACTGTTGTAGATGGCGGCGAACAGCGCGAAGGCCGTCAGGTAGGTCGCCAGGTTCAGGATGAATCGAGCGTGGTGCCACCGCGAATCGAAGGGGTCGACGGTGCGGTCCTCGGCGGCGAAGACGACGGCCAGGAGAAGACCGGCGATGGCCAGGCCGACGGTGAGGCCGGCGAGGCTGTTGGCGAAGCGGAGGAAGAGCGCGGCGCCGATGGATAGGAGGACCGGCAGCGTCGTGAAACCGGCGAGGTAGGCGAGGCTGTGCGCTCGGCGGCCGTGGCGGAGGAGGCGGACCGTTCCCCAGGCGGTGCCGGCGACGAGCAGGGCCAGCAGGCCCCAGAACGCCGGCGCCTCGACGAACCAGGAGAGCGCCAGGCCGGCCACCACCAGGCCGACGGTGGTCCCGATCGCTCGCCGGTTTCGGAGATGGGGCCGATGCGCCCCGACACTACGGACGCTTTGCACACGTGGATCCTACGCGTTTGGTCGGTCTGGCGCAAGTCGCGAGAGAGCACCGGGGAGAACGAACCGTAGAGGCGCAGAGGACGCAGAGGGCGAAGGTTTGTGGTTCCTGGTTTGTCGTTAGAGGTTGGCTGATATCGACCGGTGGTATCTCTGGTAGTGTGAGACGTTGCCGACAAGGGGAGGTCGAAGTAGAATAGCTGTGTGGCTCGCGTGCCAGGGGCTGGAGAGCAAGACGTAGAGCGTAGCCGACTGGCCCTGTTTCTGCAACGAGGTATCCAGGAGGGGTGAGAGGAATGGCAAGAAGCGCGACGACTCGTCGGTGCTCCCCCGCCTCCGTCGTCCGCAATCCGCGCGTTCTTGGCGGCGAGCCGACGATCAAGGGAACGCGTATTCCTGTACGCGCTATCGTCATCGCCATGGAAATCTATGGCGATCTGGGGCGAGTCCAGGAAGCATACCCATGCCTGTCCGCCAGGGACATCCAGGATGTGCTGGCCTTCTACGCTGCCAACCGGCAAGAGATCGACCGCTACATCGACGAGAACGAGGCCGCTGGTTACGCCTGATGGCGCGACTGCGCGTCTATCTTGATCAGTGTGTCGATTTGAAGCTCGCTCAAGTGCTACAGGGGCGTGGCTATTGGGTGATAACGGCAGCCGCCGCAGGTACGCTTGATGCCGGCGACGATGAGCAATTGGCCTACGCAACAGGCAATGGCTTGCTCATCGTCACGCACAACGGAAAACACTTCTGGGCATTGCACCAGCGCTTTCGACAGCAGCATCGGCATCATGGCGGGATTGTTGTGCTGCCCCAGCGCGTACCATTCGCCATTCAGACGCTCCGGGCGTCTATGATGCTCGACTGGATCGGTACGCTCCCCGCATCCTCTTCAGAGTTCTTCACCTGGGGCTCACTCCAGGAGGAGCTCGAAAAGGGCTACCGTCTCCCCGGTTACTCGGAGGACGATGTCCGGCTGGCTCTTGGTCGGCAGGCCATCCCGAGGGCATAGCCTCGAAACAGAGCGACTTGCACCTGTCGCGCCTCTATGCGACGATCATACCCGCTGGCCGGCGCCGATGCATTCTGGCCAGTGGAGGAACCTGTGATCGTCAATCGCCACCCCAAGCTGGAGATGTTCTCACCGGAGGACGTCGAGCAGATTCACCAGGCATCACTCGAGATCCTGGCCGACATCGGCTTCGTCTTCCACTGCCAGGAGGCGCTCGACATCCTCGAAGCGACGTCCGGCACCCGTGTCGACCGCGACGAGGAGCGCGTCTGGTTCGACCCGAAGCTCGTCGAGCGCTCCATCGCCCTCTGCCCATCGTCGTTCACCCTCCACGCGCGGAACCCGAAACACCACCGGACCATCGGCGGCGACACCATTGTCACCTGGCCGGCGGGCGGCTGCGCCTTCACCCATGATATGGAGCGCGGCTGGCGGATGGGCAAGCTCGCCGACGTCGTCGAGCTGAACAAGATCGTCCACCAGCTCCCCGAGACCGATGGCTCCGCCACCAGCATGGTCGTCATGCAGGACGTCCCGGTGCCGCTGCGGCCGGCGGTCGCCCCGCTCATCACCGGCATGTTGACCGACCGGGTCAGCGCGGTGAGCGGGCTTGCGCCGCAGGAGGGCGACCTCGGGCGAGACATCATCGCCGATTTCAAGGAGTCCGTTCAGGTCATCTGCGGGTCGGGCTGGGATCCTGTCGCCAAACCGGTGACCACCGGCTGGGCGAACACCATCAGCCCGCTGATGCTCGACGACCGCATGGCGATGACGCTCATCAACGCGGCGAAGTGTGGCCAGCCCTGCGTCATCTCGCCGGCCGTCATGGGCGGAATCAGCGGGCCGATGACCTGGGCCGGCATGCTCGCCCAGCAGAACGCCGAGGTCTTGGCGGCCATCGTCCTCGTCCAGGCGGTCCGCCCCGGCGTGCCGGTCGCCTACGGCAACGTCTCGACGCTTGCCGACATGAAGGTGGGGGCGCCGGTCTACGGGACGCCGGAGATGGCGCTCTCCATCGCCATCACGCCGCAGATCGCCCGCCGGTACGGCCTGCCGAACCGGGGCGGGGGTGCCTGGGCCGACTCGAAGCTGCCCGACGCCCAGGCCGGCTACGAGCACATGCTGGGGATGCTCGTCAGCGTGCTCTCGGGCATCAACCTGAACACCCACGGCGCGGGCGCGATCGGCTCGATGATCTGCAGCTCCTACGAGCTGCTGGTCATGGACCAGGACGTCATCGGCATGGTCAAGCGGTTCGTCGAAGGGCCGCCGGTGAACCGGACCGAGCTGGCGGTGGACGTGATCCGTGAGGTAGGGCCGCAGGGGATGTTTCTGACCCACGAGCACACCTACAACACCTTCCGGACAGCCTACTTCGAGCCGATGCTGGCGGACCGCCAGATCTACGCCGAGTGGGTCAAGCGTGGCTCGAAGAGCGCGGCCGAGCGGGCGACGGAGAAGTGGAAGCAGTTGCTCGCCGACTACAGGGACCCGGAGCTGCCGCTGCCGGAGGATGCCATCACGCTCTACCACGAGCGGATCCGGCGGACCGAGTCGATCATGGGCGAAGTCGAGGACTGGCCCCGCCACCTCGTCGGCCTCGGCGCGCCGGTCGTGGCCGGGTAGAGCGCACCATTCGGCCGTGAGGTCTTGACCTGGCTCCGACTCCATTCCTGTCGCAGAGAAGGGAGCGACTGCCGGCTCGGCTTTCGCAGTCGCTCCTCCTCGGATCGTGACAGACATCGCTTGAAGCTTGAAGGCACTGGCTGCCTGTAATGGGCTTGCGCAGCGGTTGAGGGGGGCAAGACCAACCCCCGGGGGTGAGACAAGGCAACCCCGATGAGTTGGCGGCGGT
>JACQGW010000219.1 GCA_016199325.1 Chloroflexota bacterium | reverse complement strand
GGAGACATCACGCTAACCTCCTCTCGGCATCCAAGAGGATAGTGTATGTCGTACCAGTCAAAGGCTCCACACTACAGCGCGAATACTCCTCTCAAATTCCCAACGTACGAAAAGTTAGCGCCATTAACCTCCGCGACCGGTGTCTCGACCCGGGCGAGCGTCGCCTGCCACCTGTGCAGCTCCGCCTCAACGTCCATGAGCGTGTGCGCATCCGGGTGCCCAGGAGCGGGCTTATCCTCGAAGTGGATGTCCGCGCAGGTGTGCCAGGTTTCGCCGGGGGCGAGCGTGATGCGAAAGGTAATGGAGCGCGGGCTACGGGTCGGCGGGGTGGCACAGTGATGGAGCCGGTAGTGGAGCGTCCGGCTCAAGTCGCCCTTTCGGTACCGGATCGAGAGCGTTTGCCCGTCGCCATCCCAGTGCGCCTGCGCCAGCCGGGGGATGAACCGCGCCAACTGGCGCACCTGAAAGATGTCGGCGAAGTCGGCGCCGATCTCCAAGAGAAGGGTCAGCTCCACCAGCTTGCCGGCGTAGTTGGTGAGCTCGACGTCCTCGTGGACGCCTTCCCGGATGAAGCGGCTGACTTTGAGCAGCAGGCTGTTCTCCGGGATGGCGTGCGGCTCGGCGCCGATGCGCGGGTTCGTGTAGTAGAACGTGGCGGCGAAGTAGTGGGGTCGGCTGGCGCCGAGCAGGCGCGGCTCGAAGCCGTTGAGCGTCAACCGGTAGGTCGAGAGGTAGCGCGTATCCCGGCTGAAGAGCCCGGTGCGCTCCCCGCCGATCCAGCCCTGGCGCGTCGTCACCAGCAGGGTGTCCTGATGGTGAATCGTCAGATAGCGAGTGCTCAGCAGGAGATCAGCCATGGCTTGGTTCAAAGCCGAGGCCCGGGTTCAGCCCGAGCAAAGGCTCCTTGTCGTCTCCCTTGGCGATCTTGGCGTCATGGCGGTTCGACCCCTCCCGGAGCTGTTTTAGGTATCCTCGAGGAGGGCCGCCAGGCCGGAGCGGTTCAGGATGCGGATCCGTCGCCGTGCCAGCTCGACGTAGCCGGCGGCCTGGAACTCGTCGAGGGTCTTGGTGACCGTCTCTCGGTAGGCGCCGACCGCATCGCCCAGCTCCTGGTGGGTGATCCCCTCGATGGCGTCGCCACGGTCGCGTCCGAGCCGCAGGAGCACCGAGGCGAGCCGGGCCGCAACCGACCGGTAGGCGAGGTCTTCCAGGCGTGCCTCGCTCTCGGCCAGTCGCCGGCCGAGGCTCTCCAGCATCCGCAGGGCCACCTGCGGCTTGCCGACGACCAGCCGCTCGATGTCTGCCTGGCTCATGACGCAGAGCGTGCTCGCCTCGACCGCCTCGGCGTCGGCGTGGCGCAACCGCTCGCCGAGCAGCGGCATCTCCCCGAAAAAGGTGCCGGGCTCCAGCAGGGCGACTTCGAGCTTCTTCCCGTTCGCCGTCACTCGTGAGAGCCGCACCCGCCCTTTCTTCAGCAAGAAGAGACCCTCGGCGCGGTCCTCCTGGCGATAGATGACCTGTCCTCTGGCCACCGTCGTCATACGGGTCATGTCTTCGAGCGCGCGCATCTCCTCGGGTGAGAGGTCGAGAAAGATATCGATGGAGCGCAGATACTCCCGCTTGTAGGATAGCGGGGGATGAACGCGCTCGCTGGGTTGGGACGGGCCGAGAACCTGGCGCAACGCCGGCAGTATTCCCTTGGACATTGTCGTTCTCCTGGCAGGTGATGCGCATTCACCCGGATTGTTTGACGGTTTGGGCGAGGCGTGCGCTCGCCACTCCCAAGTGTACCCCAGGTCCCCTCGGTCCCGCTGCTTGCCAAACTGTATCAGCGCCGGGTCGCCCGGCTACGGGTTGTATGGTCCTTGTCGACAACGCCCGTCCGACGCCGAGCGAGGCTGCGCTCGATCTCGCGCATGAGGTCCTCCCGCCGTGGATTGCCCAGCGAGACGACTTTGCCGTCGAGCAGGTAGGTTGGCGTGGCGACGACGCCCGGCGGCACCAGGCGGCTGCCGTCCATCTCGAATAGCTCGACCCGTAAGTGCGGGAAATGCGCCTGCATTTCGGCTGCCAGCGCGCGCGCTTCCTCGCAGCCGTGGCAGTCCGGTGCGATGACGATCTGTAATCGGAACCGTTGCTCCATTGGTCTGTCCTGGGTCTCCGGCACGATGCTCTGATGCCGCACGTTGTCACGCTGCGTGGATGGCGTCTCGCAGGCCGCATAGGCAGCCAGCCGCGAGAAGCTGGTCCACCGCCGCGCTCGTGAGCGGCTTCGAGAAATAGTATCCCTGGCCGCGATCGCAGTTGGCGGCGCGTACGAGGGCCAGGATCTCGAGTGATTCGATCCCCTCTGCGGTGACGTCCATCCCGAGGCTGTGGGCGAGCGAACTCACGGCCCGGACGATGGACCAGTTCCGCTCGTCGGTGCCCGCCCCGCCAATGAACGAGCGGTCGATTTTGAGCGTATCGACGGGCAGGCGCCTGAGATAGCTCAGCGAAGAGTAGCCCGTCCCGAAGTCGTCAATCGCCAGCCGGATCCCGAGCTGCTTGAGCGCGAGCAGTCGGCTGATGGTCGATTCCGCATCTTCGACCAGGACGCTTTCCGTGATCTCCAGCTTCAGAAAGGATGGGGCCAGCCCGGTCTCTTGCAAGATAGCGGCCACCTGGCCGACGAGGTCGGGCAGTTGGAATTGGCGTCCGGAGAGGTTCACGCTGATGATCGGCGGCGGGCAGTGAGACTGCTGGGTATGCCAGCAGCGCATCTGGCGGCAGGCTTGCTCGAGGACCCAGCGTCCGATGCCGAGAATCTGGCCGTTCTCCTCGGCCAGGGGAATGAACTCGGCCGGGGGAACGAGGCCGCGCTGCGGGTGGGCCCAGCGGACGAGCGCCTCCAGGCCGACGATCCGGCCGGAATTCAAGTCCACCTCCGGCTGGTAGTGGAGCTCGAGCTCGCCACGCTCGACGGCGCGACGCAGGTCGGTCTCCAGGTTCAGGCGCTCGACGGAGAAGGCGTTCATGCTCGTGTCGAAGACCACATGGTGCGCTCGGCCTTCGGCCTTGGCCCGATAAAGCGCGACGTCGGCGTCGCGCAGCAAATCGGCGGTCCGGCCGGTGCCCGGCGTGCTCAGCGCGACGCCGATGCTGGCCGAGACGAACGCCTCGTGGCCGTCAAGCGTGAAGGGCGCGTGGAACTGCGCCATGATCCGCTGGGCAACGCCCGTGGCGTCGTCGATGCCGGTGACGCCTTCGAGGAGGATGGTGAACTCATCGCCGCCGAAGCGCGCGACCGTATCGCCGGCCCGGAGGCACGCTTCGAAGCGCGGGCCAAGGGCGGTGAGCAACTGGTCCCCGGCGGCGTGTCCGAGGGTATCGTTGATGACCTTGAAGCGGTCGAGGTCCACGAACAAGACGGCGACCCCATCCTGGCGACGGTCGGCCTGAGTCAGCGCGTGCTCCAGTCGATTGGTGAAGAGGGCACGGTTCGGCAGGCCGGTCAGCGGGTCGTAGAACGCCTGGCGCGCGAGCTGCTGCTCGAAGGTCTTGCGCTCGGTGATGTCCCGGGCATTGACGACGATCCCGCCGACACTGGGCTGGTCGAGCAGGTTGCTGCCGACGGCCTCGATGAACCGATACGAGCCGTCCCGGTGCCGCAGCCGAAACTCGACGCACGGCCGATCGCCAGGTTGGCTGAGCAGCTCGAAGAAGGCATTCCGTGCCCAGGGGGCGTCGTCCTGGTGAATGAAGGCGAAGAGGTCATGGCCGACCAACTCCTCGGGCTGGTATCCCAGAACCCGCCCTACGGTCGGACTGACGTAGCGCACGCTGCCGTTGTAACTTAACCCATAACTTGGCCGCGAAGGCCAGGATATGGTTCCATGGGGCCGCGGCCAAGTTTGGGTCGGGTTCATGGATGGGGTCAGAGCTGTCGCATCAGGTCTCCCAGGCGAGATCGCGC
>JACQGW010000218.1 GCA_016199325.1 Chloroflexota bacterium | reverse complement strand
TGAAGGTGCCGTCGGGCGCCTTGAGGCTGACGGTGACGGTGACGCCGCCCTGGGAGACGTAGCCCCAGACGGAGGCGCTGTTGATCTGGATGTAGTTGACCGTGCCGACAGCTCCGACCCGGACTTTGTCGAACGAGGGCTTTGGTTCAGCCGGAGGTCTCGGCAGGCGTCCCAGGGCGTCGTTGACGGCTCTGGCGACCGCGCTTTCGAGCGCGGCCGCGGCAGCCTGGACTTCGGCTTCGTTGAAGGAGACAACTCTCGCCACCGGGTTGCGGGTGGACAACGCCTGGGCAGCCGAGGGCGTCATGTTGGTTCGGTAGGCGTTGGCCTGGGGGAGCCAGACGAACCACGACAGTGCTCTCCGCGCCTTCAGCTCCTCCAGCGCCATCACGAAGGTCCGGGCCTGGCTCTCCACGGCGGGGTGATAGAAGGCTGGAAGATCCGTGACGCCGCTCCCCTCGGGCAGGACGACGGAAGGAATCTGGAGGACCACCAGGTAGTCCTGTTTGGACTCGACCAGGGTGGCGGCGCCTCCTCCGATGCCGAGGGCCTGCTCCGTGCCCTTGCGGAACTCGGCGATGGCGGCCTGGTGCTCTGCCTCGGTGGCGCCCGTCACCTTCAGGACAAGCGGATGTTTAGCCAGCAGGCCGGCGACCTCGGGCGTGGTCCTGAGCCGGTAGGCGTTGGCGGCCGCAACCAGGCGCACGTCGACGATGGCGCCGCCGGCTTCCCACTGGGAGAGAACGAGCCGGAACTCCCGCTGCTGCCGCTCGGCCTCGCCCTGAGCGAGGGCGGGGAGGAAGCGAGGCTCGGTCCCGGGCGGGACTTGAACCGTGGGCACCTTCAGCAGCACCAGGAACGATTCGAGCTGCGGATCGGCTTGCGCGACCGATGGGCTTGCGGAGGCGGGGGCCGGACGGTGGTCTGAGAGAGGTGAAATAGGTGGGCTCGTACGTTGGGGCTCATCCGTGGAGCTTGCCGGCACCACCTCCGGTTGGCCGCGAGCCGCCGCGTTTCCAACCAGGACCAGCGGCTGCCCGAGCAGACTGAGTAGGGTGACCAGAGACACCAGAAACCAGGTGAGTCGAGCGGAGCTTCTCATGGCTTCCCTCCCGATAGCTGACGGCTACCTGGCGGATGGCCGGGTTCACTATTGGCTCCCCGAGCTCCAAGTGACCAGTTTATGGACCGGCCTGGCGGTGGCCTCCTCGGATCAACGCCCCCATCTCACCCACGGTCTATTCAGTTGGGGAACGGCCCGGCGGCATGCCGACCGGCTGGTTCGCAGTATACACCTGATGGTCGATGGTTGTCAAGAGAAAATCGCCGGTTCCTGAGGACTCGTCGTCTCAGGGGATCAGCGTCCCCGGCTGGCGGGCCAGGAGGAAGTAGGCGGCGCCGGGCTGGAGGGGCACATCGTTGAAGGGATACCCCTCGACGTAGCCGATCCAGGTGCCGTACTGCCAGCGAACGACCTGCGCCAGACCGATACCCTGGCCGGCGGCCGTCTTGACGAGAGAGCTGGCTGTGTACGTGACCGGTGTCGGCACGCCGACCAGGTTCCAACTGGCATCCAGGGTGAGGGGCACGGCCTGCTCCACCGGCCAGCCGCTCGCCGTCCAGCGGCTGGGTCCGTCGGCGCGGAGCAGGTAGCCATGGCCGACGGCGGGTGGAGCTGTCTGGAGCTCCGGCGGGCCGCCGTGCCAGGCTCCGTGCTGCCACCAGTAGACTGTCCGAACGGAGCCGCCCTGCCGATTGACGTCGGCGATCCAATCGGCGACCGTCTGGACGTTGGCCGGCACGACCGGCAGCGAGATGGCGTTCCAGCCGGGGCCCAGGTCGAGATTCCACGTCTGCGTCGGTACCGGCCCGACCGACACACGATCGAGGTAGGCCCCCGTCGCCCCGCAGTAATCGTTCGTCATCGCGAACGAGATGACGATCGTCTGGCCGGCGTAGGCCGCCAGATCGGCGGTGACCTGCTGCCAGTCCGTGCCGACGTCGGTGCTGAGGATGGTCTGGCTCGTCCCGGAGAGCGGATTGCCGACGGTGACGACGAAGCAATCGTAGATGCAGGGATAATCCCGATAGGCCGGGTCCTCGATCGTGTCGAGCCGGTAGACGAACGAGAGGGTAGGCGTTACCTCGAATCGAGGCGGCAGGGTGACCGTCCTCGTGATCGTCGCCGTGCCGGCGGGGACGTCGCTATCGGAGCAGCTCGATTCCAGATAACCAAGAAACGCCGCGCTGCCGCCGTCGACGCTCATCGTCGTCGTCACGCTGGGGGACGGCGTTCCCCCTGCCGACCAGCCGGAGAGGCCGCGCTCGAAGCTGCCGTTGGTCAGCACGTTGGCCGGCCAGTCCAGAACGAGGTTGGCGTGCTGCCAGACGCCGCCCGTGATGGACACGGGGCGGACAGTCGGCATGAAGCCGGCGGCCGCCGCCGTCACCGTGAGCGTGCTGGTGGTCGGCGAGACCGGGATGTGGTACCAGCCGTCCTGGTCGGCCACGACGCGCGTGCCCGCCAGGTCGAGGGTGGCGCCCGCGGCCGGTCGGTTGTCCGGTGTGGTCACGCGGCCGGCGACCGCCGTCGTCGGCGTCGCGAGCGTTACTGCGGCGGCAGCGTCCAGCCGTCCCCAACCGAGCTCTGCCGTCCAGTGGCCGACGGCGGCCGACTGCTCCAGCACGCTCTTGACCTGGGCAGGCGACAGCCCCGGCTGCCGGCTCAAGATCAAAGCGGCCAGGCCGGCGGCGTGCGGCGTCGCCATGGACGTGCCCGACATGGTGGTGTAGCCCGAATAGAGGTAGGTGCTGTAAATGCCGGAGCCCGGCGCGGCGACCGACGTGTAGCGCTGGGCGTTCGAGAAGTCGGAGCGGCGGTCGGCCCGATCGGTCGAAGCCACCGCGACGACGCCGGAATAGGCGGCCGGGTAGAATGTCGGGCTATTCTCGTCACCGGCGTTCCCCATGGCGGCGACGATCAGGGCGCCCCGCGCCTGGGCGTAGGCGACGGCCTCGGCCATGAGCCGGCTGTTGAACGCACCGCCGAGGCTCAGGTTGATCACGCGCGCGCCGCGGTCGGCGGCGTACGTGATCCCGTCCGCGATGTCGTCGTACCAGCCGTCGCCATTTTGGTCCAGGACGCGGACGGGGAGAATCGTGACGTTCCAGGCGACTCCGGCGATGCCCACGCCGTTGTTTGCCGCCGCCGCGGCGGTGCCGGCGACGTGGGTGCCGTGGCCGTGCAGGTCGGCGACCTCTCCGTTGGGAGTTCCGAACGTGACGAAGTTGCAGCCGGCGACGTCGTCGATACAACCGTTGCCGTCGTCGTCGACGCCGTTCCCGGGAACCTCGCGCGAGTTCCGCCAGATCTGGGCGGCCAGGTCGGGGTGGCCGGTCGCGACGCCGGTGTCGACGACGGCAATCGTGATCGAGCGAGTGCCCGTTACCGTCGCCCAGGCCGTGGGCAGGCCGATCTGCTGCAGGTTCCACTGGGAGGACAGGTACAAGGGGTCGGTGGGCGTGATGACTTCCTGCGCGCGCAACTGGACGACCGGCTCGGCGTAGGCGACGCCCGGCGCCGCCGCCAGTCTGCGAGCGACAGCCGCTTCCTGTCCATGTGGCACAAGCACGCGGTAGACGTCCGGCGGCCGTCCCTGCTGCACCGTCCAGCCGCGGCGTCCCGACACCTTCGGCGAGCCGACTTGCCCGTCGGGAGCACAACCCGGCGGAGCACACGCCGGGTCAGCCTGAGGCCCCCCATCCGGTGGCGGCAGGCTTGCCAGCGCCGCCGTGACTGCCGCCTCCGACGCACCGGGGCGCAGCTTGACGACGACACGTCCCGAGGTGGGCGTCGGCTTCGTTCCTGGCGATGCAGGACCGGGCCGGAAGCCCGGCGGTAACGGCGAAGCCGTGGGGCTACCGGCAGCACTCAGCGCGGCCTGGGAGGGCGCCTCCCGAGGCGCCCCTACGGGCTCTGTGCGCGGGCGCTGCGCCGCCGTGGAGAGGTGCGCGCCCGGGTTCGTAGTAGGCGCTTCAGCGCCCGGCCCCCGGTCATGCAGCCCTGCACCCGGGTTCGTAAGAGGCGCTTCAGCGCCCGGCCGCCCATCGTGCAGTCCCGCGCCCGGGTTCGTAGTGGGCGCTTCAGCGCCCGGCCCCTCGTCGTGCAGCCCTGCGCCTGGGTTCGTAGTAGGCGCTTCAGCGCCCGGCCTCCCGTCGTGCAGTGCCGCGC
>JACQGW010000014.1 GCA_016199325.1 Chloroflexota bacterium | reverse complement strand
TCAACGGATTCGGGGAACGGATTGAACGGATGGCTGCCTCACCGGTACCTTCCCACGCCACGCCATACCACGATGGTGCTCTGCCGCTCCAATCCTTGCAAGCCGCTCCCAGAATCCGTTGACCGCTTCTCTAGCCGAGAAGCTTGGCGAACTCGAACTTGTCGCCCTTGATGACCATGCCGGCCATCGTCTTGACGGTCGTGTCGCCGGTCTCGGTGAAGCTCCACTTCTGGCCGAGGACGCCCTCGAAGTCCTTGGTGCCCATCAAGGCGGCGCGGATGGCGTCCCGGTCCTTCTTGGCCGCGCGCTTGATGGCGTCGAGCGAGGCCAGCATCGCCTCGTAGCCGTAGATGGCGTAGACGTCCGGGTCGCCCTTGTACTTGTCGCGGTACTTCTTCAACCAGTCGGCGGCCTTGCCCTTGTACTGATCGGTGGGCAGACCGCCGAACGTGATGTAGCTGCCTACGCCTGCCTGGCCGGCCGTCTTGATGAAGTTCTGGGTGGCGAGGCCATCGGGCCCCATCAGCTTGACGTCGGCGCCGAGGGTGCTCCGCAGGTCGGTCCAGAGCTTGGCGGCGTTGTTGTCCTCGATCCCGCCGAAGTAGACCAGATCCGGGGTGGTGCCCTTGATCTTGGTCGCCAGCGTCCGGTAGTCGGCCGCCTTCGTGTCGATGGACTCGTGGCCGGCGATCGTCACCCCGATGGCCTTGGCCTGCTTCTCGAAGATGTCGGCGATCCCTTTGCCGTAGAGCTCGGTGTCGTCCAGGATGTAGATCTTCTTGGCGCCGAGCTCTTTGGCCCAGTCGGCGGCCACGGCGCCCTGGAGGTCGTCGGCGGGGCAAACGCGGCAGTAGTTCCGCTTGCCCGACGGATAGTACTTCTCGGGCTCGCCCTTCTCCCAGGTGCCGGGCTTGGTCAGCCCGGGCCAGGTGTTGGCCGGGCTGATCATGACCAGGTTGGCTCGATTCAGGATTGGGATGGCGACGGAGGCGGCACCGGAGTTGTAGGTGCCGTGGTAGACCATCACATCGGCGTCGGAGACGGCCTTGTTGGCGTTCTCCGACTCCTTGTCGGCCGTCCATTTGCCGGCGGCGGCGGTGGCGTCGTCCCAGTCCTCATACGTGACCTTGAAGCTGCCGACCTGCATATTCGCTTCTTCGAGCGCCATCTTGTAGGCGTTGACGATCGTGTCGGTCTGCGCCTTCGACGTACCCGTGCGCGGCAGCGAGCTGACCACCTTGATGGTACCGGTGGGCGCGGTGGTGACCGCCGGTGCCACCGTCGGTGAGGCGGCGGCGGCTGGTGACGCGGCGGGTGAAGCTGCCGCGGTCGGTCTGGGCGGCGTGGTCGGCGAAGCGGCGGCCGGCGCCGTGGTCGGGGGTGGGGCGGTTGGCCTGGGCGGCGTGGTCGGAGACGGCGTCGGCGCCGGGGCGCAGGCCTGGATGAGCGGGATCGCCAGGGTCAGTCCGGTGGCGGCCAGGATCGTCCGTCGAAGGAAGCCTCGTCTTGTCAGGGGCGCGTTGCTCATGGGTTCATGCTCCTCAAGCTGCAACTATCTCGTCATACCGAGGTGTCGTCACGCCGACATCATCACGGCCACGCTCCCGCGGTGCGGCCACATGTCCCTCGTACTGCAATTGGCCTGCCAAGCCATCGCTTCTCCGCCGGCACCGGCACCTCCCCGACGACGTTGCCGCCAGGACGTCGAGAACCAGAACGTCCAACTCTTATCGTACCGCTCGCTCGGTGGAATGTCAATCCTTCCGCCAAATGTGGTATGATCACCGGGGATTCCTCTTGCTCGGACAGAACAAGTGTGCTATACTGCGTGGTGGCAAGCCCGGCCGGTTCGCCAACGTTGAGGAGGTTACGACAGTGGCAGCGGACAAAGAGAAAGCCCTCGAGGCCGCCATCGGCCAGATCGAGCGCCAGTTTGGGAAGGGTTCTATCATGCGCCTCGGCGAAGCGTCGGCCCGCCTGACGGTGGACGCGATCCCCACAGGGGCCATCGCGCTGGACCTTGCGCTGGGCGTCGGCGGCATCCCCCGGGGCCGCGTCACCGAGATCTTCGGCCCGGAGTCGGCGGGCAAATCGACCCTCGCCCAGCACATCATCGCCGAGGCCCAGCGTACCGGCGGCCACGCCGCCTACATCGACGCCGAGCACGCGCTGGACCCCGCCTACGCCCAGCGCTGTGGCGTCAAGGTGGACGACCTGCTCGTCTCCCAGCCCGACACCGGCGAGCAGGCGCTCGAGATCGCCGAAGCCCTGGTCCGGTCCAACGCCGTCGACATCATCGTCGTGGACAGCGTCGCCGCCCTGGTCCCGCGCGCCGAGATCGAAGGCGAGATGGGCGACGCCCACGTCGGGCTCCAGGCTCGCCTGATGAGCCAGGCGCTCCGCAAGCTGACGGCGGCCATCGCCAAGTCGCACACCGCCGTGGTCTTTATCAACCAGCTTCGGGAAAAGGTCGGCGTGATGTTCGGCAATCCGGAGGTGACGCCCGGCGGTCGGGCCCTGAAGTTCTACGCCTCGGTGCGGATGGAGATCCGCCGGGTCGAGTCGATCAAGCAGGGATCGGACGTTACCGGCAACCGGGTCAAGGTGAAAGTCGTCAAGAACAAGGTGGCACCGCCGTTCCGGACGGCCGAGTTCGACATCATGTTCAAGGAGGGCATCGCCGCCGAGGGCGGCCTGCTCGACGTCGGCGTCGAGATGGCCATCGTCAAGAAGAGCGGGGCGTTCTTTAGCCTCGGCGATCAGCGAC
>JACQGW010000239.1 GCA_016199325.1 Chloroflexota bacterium | reverse complement strand
ACCGCCGCCAACTCATCGGGGTTGCCTTGTCTCACCCCCGGGGGTTGGTCTTGCCCCCCTCAACCGCTGCGCAAGCCCTACCGCCTGCCGGCCTTCTCGCTGCCGATCGTGGCCTCGAGGCCGCGGATCAGCGCCTGGATCTCTGCGGGGATGAGCCGCGCCTGGGGGTGTGCCAGGCTACCGTCCAGTGCAAGCCTTCGCGCTGCTGTCGGCGCCTGGAAGTGCGTTCACACGTCTCCGGACGGCACGACTGGCAATAGAAGGGATATTCTATTGCCGGCTGAGCGCCGCTTGATGGCCGGTCTCAGGCCGACGTTCGTCCAGAAGGAGGGGCTCAGGGCTGAGGCATGGTTGATGCACCAACGAAGATGTCAGACTTGACAGACGTTCGGCTAGTGCTCATACTGCTGGCGCCTCTTGGACTGCATGGTGTCGGAGCGGGAGTGAGCGCGGTGGGATGGAAGGCGGACGAGGTAATCCGTCACCAGGATGGCTTCGAGGAGCAGATCCGCTACTCAAAACATCCTGAGTACTCAGGCCAGCGAAGTCGGATGCGGAAGGTAATCGCACCCGACGGCAGGGTGTCTGAAGTCTGGCATGAGGTTCTTGACAGCCAGGGTAGAATCATTCATCAGCACAGAAAATACAGCAGGGGCGACGGCCATGAGAGCGTTGACTGAATACGGCTACTCTGCGAACGTGCTGAACATAGTTGGCCCCGCAGCCAAGATACTGGAGTACGGGCGAGCCGGGGACATCGAGGTTTTCATCGCGTCCTTGGCGCTGTCGGCAATTGATGGCGTTCAGGAAGGCAGGCTCTCTCCACAAGAGATAGACCAAGCGTTCACACTCCTTGATGTCTACCTGACGGACAACCGGAATGCCCCACCCCTGTCCGAGGAAGCCCAAGAACTGCTATTCGAAGCTGGCCTCCTCCATGACTACGGCGCGGCCTTTGCGCCCGATCTAGACTACGTCAGGCGGTTGGCGGAAGCGGTTCTGAAAAGGCGGCAGTCCTCAGCCGCTGAGTAGGAGTCGCACTGCTCGAAATAGTTTCTTAGTCCGGCCGTGGCAAGATCGGCCACTTGCAGGGCTCGGCGACGTAGGTCCGGGCGGCGCCGTGTGGCCCGGTAGTCCGATCACACCGCAGCGAAGGGTCTCCTCGTGGTCGGCCAGGAGATGCTTCGGTGCGGCTCAGCATGACAACGCAGGGCTGCCCGACGGGTTTCTGCACGTCGTACACTACCGCTACCGCCTGTTGGTCTTCTCAGTGCCCAGCGTCGCCTCGAGGGCACGGATCAGCGCCTGGGTCTCTGCCGGCGTGAGCCGCGCCTGGGGGTGTATCAGGCTGTAGTAGCTGGGCGGCATCGTGCCCTTCCGAACGGCGTCGGCCGCTTCGCCGGCTTCCTCCTGGGGGCCGTCCCACTCCGAGAAGTTGAGATCTCGGCGGCCCTCGTCGACGTCCTGCTGGACCAGCCAGGAGACCGGCGCGATGTTGGAATACCAGGGCCAGGTGGTCTCATTGCTGTGACAATCGTAGCAGGCGCGGACGGCCAACCGGCGGGTCTGGGGGCTGTTCCAGGCCGGCTCGGCGCGCACGGGAGGGTTGGCGTGGCTCCGGCCGTAGGGGACGAGCTGGATGCCGAGCAGGACCACCACCAGCAGCCCCAGGCCGATACGAGCGATTCGTTTGACCATTGTGGGTGCCTCCTTGCGCGACGCCCGGCAAGAAGGATGCCTGCTTGTCGATGGGGCAGGTGGTAGAATAGATCAGGCCGCCTGAACGCGCCGGTGCCGCGTTCACAGAGGCGGCAAACGGCCCGACGAAGATGGCCGACCCTGGCGGGCAGCAGACGAGCAGGAGGTTGAGGATGGTGACCTCGCAGCGGCAGCTCGCGCTGGAGGAGTTCTTGAGGCTTCCCGAGGAGAAGCCGGCACTTGAATTCGAGGATGGGACGGTGACCCGGAAAGTGTCGCCGAAAGGGAAGCACAGCATTCTTCAGTTTGAATTCGCCGAGCGTATCAACCGATTTGCCAGGCCAGGCAAGCTGGCGCGGGCGCTCCCCGAGCTTCGGACAACCTTTGCCGGTTTCTCGCGTGTGCCGGATATCGCCGTGTATCGGTGGGATCGCATTCCGGTCGACGAGGCGGGTGAGGCAGCAGACGACTTCCGGGAGCCACCGGATGCGACGGTCGAGATCGTCTCGCCCGAGCAGAGTGTGAATGCGCTGATCCGGCGATGCCTCTGGTATGTCGCCAACGGCGTGCGGGTTGCTCTCCTGGTGGATCCCGCCGACCGATCGGTCGTCGTCTTCCGTCCCGAACAGGCGCCACGGCCGCTCCGTGGAACGGATCGGATCGACCTGGGCGACGTGATCCCGGGATTCGAGCTCGGCGTTCAGGATCTGTTCGAGTCGCTCAGCATGCGGTAAAGGCGCTCCCACTCGGCCAGGCTGAGCGTCTGTGCGCGGCGCGCCGGGTCGATGCCGGCGGCCCGCAGGACCTCGACGGCGGCTCCGGGTGGCAGGGCGAGCCGCTGGGTGAGCGGATTGTGGATCTGCTTGCGCGGCTGCGAGAAGCCGGCGGCGACCAGCGCGAAAAACCGGTTCAGGTCGTCGGCGTCCACCCGAGGCCGATCGGCGACGTCGATCCGGAGGATGGCCGAGGCGACCGCGGGACGCGGGAAGAAGGCGCCGGGGGGAACGGTGCGGACGATCCGCGGAGAGCCGTAGACCTGCACGGCGACGGCGAGCAGGCTCATCTTGGGCGGCCGGGCGACGATTCGCTGGGCGACCTCGCGCTGGACCATGACGGCGAGGAGTCGCGGCTTCCGGGCAGCCTCGAAAAAGTGCCGCAGGACCGGCGACGTGATGTAGTACGGCAGGTTGGCGACGACCTTGTAGGGTGTACCGGCCGGGAGGCCGGCCCCGGCGAGGATCTCGGCCGGCGGGACCTGGAGAATGTCCGCTGCCAGGATGTGGACGTGGGGCTGGCCGGCAAGCTGCTCGCGGAGGAGATCGGCGAGCACCTCGTCCAGCTCGACGGCGATGACGCAGCCGGCCCGGGGCGCCAGCGCCCGCGTGAGGAAGCCCAGCCCCGGCCCGACTTCGACGACGACGTCGGTCCCCGTCAGGTCGGCGGCTTCGACGACAGCGTTGTGGATGGCCGGGGCGATGAGGAAGTTCTGGCCCAGCCGCTTGCGAGCACGCAGGCCGTAGGCGGCCAACAAGGCACGCGCCTCGGCGAGCAGCGAGGGAGTCGGCTCCGTGGGCGGCGCGGATTCTCCGGGTCGGTTCATGGTCTGTCGGACCCAACGGCGGTAAAAGAAAAACGGCCGTGCACCCGCCGTCGATCTTGGCCCTGCGGGAGACCCCTGCCAGCCGGCTCAGGCCAGGCGACCTTGCGGCACCCAGGAGGGACTACTTACCGCTGCTTCCTTCCGGACCTGACGGGGTTCGCAGTTTCCTGCCGCGCAAGACCCAGCCGTCAACACCACTTGACAGGGCCGTCCCACACGGTTTGGGACCTCGGGCGGGAATTCGACCCCGCTCTAGCGGGTTTCGGGTTCAGCGGACCGCTACTCCGCCATCTAGCACGACCGTACCCCGAATTGTACAGGCTGGGCCACGTCCAGATCAAGCGGCATGCCGGCCAGCTCAGCCCTACGACCGTCCCTCAACCCGAAACCCGAAACCAGCAACCTGAAACCCGTCGGACCTATTCCTCGGCCGTCAGCGTGATGTTCACGGCGCGCTGGCGGCTTGGGTTCTGCGGGTCGGGCTCGGCGTCGAACTCGACGGCCTGATTCTCCTGGAGCTGCTCGAATCGGACGCCTTTCACCGCCGAGCGGTGAAAAAAGATATCCGCGCGGGCGCCCTCCGGCCGGATGAAGCCAAACCCGCGATCCGCTACCAGTCGCACAATCTTCCCCTTCGCCACACCCCTCTCCTTTCTGGCCGCTCGCCGCCGGCAACCCGGTCCCCCGGCTCTCCCCGGCAAGGGCCAGCCATTGCCGGGCTATCCTACCGTAAATGCATGGCCGCGTCTACGGCCCTCAGGCTGTCCTGGGCGGCGCGCCCGTGCCCGGCCCGCCCGGCGCTTCGAGCGCCGGTGGGATCGGCAGCGGCAGCTTGTTCGACTTCGCCACGCGATAGAGCTGCTGGAGCTCGCGGGCGTAGATGGCGAGCTGCTCGAGCTCGAGTGTGCCGCGCTCCGGCGGCCGCATCTCATTCAAGATGGCCTGCCCGCGCGCAAGCAGCTCGTCGACGGTCTGTCCATCGACGGGGAACTGGACGACGGCGGCGTGCCACTCCAGCGGGCGGCCGAGCATCTTGGTGAGCGGCGGCCAGCTCCGCAGGGCTTCCCTGACGCGTTCGAGGGCGACCATGGCGCCCTCGCGGGGCGTCATCGGCAGGAGCAGGCCGAACGCCGGTCCGCTGAGCCGCGCCAGCACGTCGCTATCACGGAGCGAGCTGTCCAGCACACGTGCGATCTCCTGGAGCGCCAGGTCCAGCTTGCGATAGCCCTGTTGCTGGGCAATCGCGTTGAGCTCGGGGGCTTCGATGAGGATGAGCGAGAACGGCGCCCGATAGCGCGCGCTGCGCGGTAGCTCGTGGTGCAGCGTGGTGACGAAGAGATCGTAGTTCCCGAGCCTGGTCACGGGGTCGACGACGTTGACCCGGCGGAGCGCCCTCGTCAGGTAGCCCAGCTCGCTGATCGCGATGTTGGCGGCGCCCAGCCCGGCCAGGCCCACCAGGCCGATGGCGATGGTCAGGTCGGTGACCTCCCGAACGCTCAGCAGCCACCAGAAGGCCATCGCCGCCGGCACGACGACGAGGAGCGCCCACCGCCAGCCCCAGCGGAAGCTGATCGGCGCCTGTCCGAGGATGCCGGCGAAGAAGAGGCTGACCGCGGCCGGCTCGGAGTCGCCCGAGGCGACGACCATCGCCGCCACCCCGGTGCAGGCCAGCGCAATCACCATCGGCTGGCAACGGACGCGATGCCGACGGCTGTTGTGAAAGACCCCCGGGGTGTGGTGCATGCTCATGGTTCCCATCCTCGATCAGGTTTTCCCGGCAGGGTTTCGCCGGCCATTGCCTGTGGGCCGGTCGAGCTGGCGAGCGAGCAGCAGGGTGATCGCGTACCATCGCCGACCCAGGGCCGATTCCTGCCAGCGCCGGCGCGGACCCGGCAGCCGGCGGACGGCGAGCGCAGCCGCGCACGTGACGAAGGCCACCGCGGCGTAGTACCGGCCGAGGAGGCGAGACTCCGAGCGACCCGGCAGCCCCAGGACGCGCGCCGCGACCGCCTCTGCCGGGATGGTTCCCCAGACGGCGCTGTTGTCGCCCTTGTGGACGATCATTGTCCGGCGTCCCCAGCGAAACCGCCCGACCACCCGATGGGCAGTGAACCCCATCGGCGTCCGATAGACGACCACGTCGCCGACGCGGCAGGCGGCGCCGTCGACGGCTTGGACCCGCATCCGGCTGCCAGACGGAATCGCCGGCTCCATGCAGGGACCTGCGCCGGTCATCACGGCCGCCCCGGTCGCGCCGATCGCTTCCGCCCAGAGGTCGGCTGCGAGATCGTCCGGCAACCGCCGCCGGATCGCATGCGGCTCCATCGCGCTCACCCTTCCGCTGCCTGACATTCGAGGGTCACAAGGCCCAAGCTGGCGAGCTGCGCCAGGAAATCGGCGACGTCATGCATGATCTCGTCAGACGGCGCGTCGTACTCCTCGGAGAGGCGCGCGCCGATGGCGCGCGCGGTCGTCCGACCGTCGGCCAGTTGCCAGATGCGGCTCGCGACGTCGTTCGTCAGGAGGTGGAGGCTGCTCCGGTCGGCCTGGACGATGACGGTCTCGTCGCCGATCCGGCGCGCGGCCAGCCCCGGGTTCCGGCGAACGTAGGCGTTCAGCAGATCGAAGCGATCAGCCATCGGCCAGCTCCCAGAAGGTTGCGTCGCATCGGAAGCGCAGATCGTGGCAGCGCCCGCCCACGGCCAGCGCCAGACAGGTGTCGGCAACGGCCTCCACCAGGGCCGGGTCCCGGGCAAAGAAGAGCACGCACGGCATCAGGCGCCGGATGGCGGCGCCCGGCGTGAGGCGCTCGACGGCGACCGCGGGAGACTTGACGAGACGGTAGAGGCCGGCCAGCGGTACACGGACGGGAGCGCCCGCTCCCTCCAGCTCTCCCCAGAACGGCGTCCCGGCGGCCGTCGCACCGCCATGCGCACCATCGGCCCCGGCGTGGACCGCCGTCAGCTCGTCGCTCAGGACGACGCGACCGGTGGAGAGGCGTGCGACCGTCGTCTTCCCGGCGCCCGAGGGGCCAAAGAACACGTGGGCACGCCCGGCGTGGACGACGCCGGCCGCGTGGAGCAGCAAGCCGTGGCGGGGGGCCAGGTAGATCGAGAGCAGGACGCGCAGGCAGGAATCGATCGAAGCGATGCCGCCCCAGGAATCGCCGGCTGCCAGACCGGCGGCGGGATCGATCTCGACCTGGAAGTCGCCGCGCCGGACCAGATAGCGGCCGCCGGGGAGCGGGTCGACGTGGACCGGGCCGGGGTCGGGATCGCCCAGCTCGCCGCAGTTGTGGAGGTCGATGCGGAGCCGCGGAACTGCGGTGGTCGAAAAAGCGGCGTACCGACTGCCGACCGCCGCCGCCAGGTCGGCCCGGTCAATCGCCAGCGCCGTCGGCACACCGCCGACATCCAGGCAGCTCGTGCCCATGCGATATCACCCGCTACCAGCCGCGGTGTTCGGGCTTGCGCAGCGGTTGAGGGGGGCAAGACCAACCCCCGGGGGTGAGACAAGGCAACCCCGATGAGTTGGCGGCGGT
>JACQGW010000217.1 GCA_016199325.1 Chloroflexota bacterium | reverse complement strand
TCTTCCGGGTGATCGACTGGCTCATGGCGTTGCCGGAGGAGCTCGAACAGGGTTTCTGGCATGACCTGCGGGAGTACGAGGAGGAGAAGAAGATGCCGTACATCACGAGCGTCGAGCGGATCGGCTACCGGCGGGGAAAAGAGGAAGGAATCCAGCAGGGACTCCAGCAAGGGCTCCAACAGGGACTCCAGCAAGGGATCCAGCAAGGGGTCCAGCAGGGGCTGCGGCAGGGACTGCTCGATGGGATCGAGCTGGGGTTAGAGCTGAAGTTTGGCGCGGATGGCCTGCGGCTGTTGCCGGCCATTGCCAAGATCGACGATCTGGATGTCCTGAAGGCGATTCAGGAAGCCCTCAAGGTGGCGAACACCCTGGACGAGCTTCGCCGCGTCTACCAGAGCGAGCTGCGTTGATGATGGGTGCAGGAGTCAGTTATGCCCCCAAATCAGCGCCAGTTCGTCAAGTATGCGTTCTACAGGGTCGATCCCGCCTGGCGGCGGCTGCCGCAGGCGGAGAGGCGAGAGGGGGGCCGAGAGCTCCAGACGGCCGTCGAGCGGTGGCAGGATCGGATCCTGATCCGCAGCTATACGACCCTGGGTATCCGTGGCGACGCCGACTTCATGCTCTGGCAGGTCACCAGCCACCTGGAGGACTTCCCGGCGATGGCCGCCGACCTCCTCTCGACGGGGCTCGGCCGCTACTTGGAGACGCCCTACTGTTACCTCGCGATGACCCGGCGGTCGGTCTACATCGCCGGCCACCGCCACGCCGGACAGGAGGGCCGCCGGCTCGCCGTTCAGCCGTCCGAAATGCCCTACCTGTTCGTCTATCCGTTCGTGAAAACGCGCGCCTGGTACACGCTGCCGATGGCCGAGCGCCAGCGGATGATGGACCAGCACATCGAGATCGGCCACCGGTATCCGTCGGTGAAGATCAATACCGCCTACTCCTTCGGCCTCGACGACCAGGAGTTCGTCGTCGCCTTCGAGACGGATTCGCCGTCGGACTTCCTCGACCTCGTCATGGAGCTGCGCGAGAGCGAAGCCAGCTCGTATACTCTCCGCGATACGCCCTCTTTCACCTGCGTGGCCCAGGATGTCCCGGAGATTCTGGCAAGCCTGGGACGATAGCTATCCATAGGGCGCCGGTCGGGCGCCACTCGACAAGATGGAGGCAAAGCGATCATGCGCCTGTTGACGTTTCAAGCCGGGGGTGAGCGGCGCCTTGGCGTCGAAATCGAGGACCAGGTCGTCGACGTCGCGGCGGCCTACGGGGCGCTTCCCTCGTGGGCCCGCCGGGATGATGTGCCGGCCCTGCCAAGCGATCTCCTCGCGTTGCTCCAGGCCGGTGAGCCGGCGATGGCGGCGGCCCGCCAGCTTGCAGCGGTGGCGGCCGAGAGCCTGGCGGCCGGGAAGGGGCTGGCCGGCGATGGCCGTCCGGCTGTGTACCCGATTGCGGCCGTGCGGATTCTGGCGCCCATCCAGCGGCCCGGCAAGATCATCTGCATCGGGCTGAACTACCGCGACCACGCCCTGGAGACGGGTCAGCCGATCCCCGAGGTCCCGGTCATCTTCGCCAAGTTCGCCAACACCATCGTCGGGCCGGGCGAGCCGGTCATCCTGCCGGCGGCCTCGAACCGGCTCGACTACGAGGTGGAGCTGGCCGTCGTCATCGGCAAGGCCGGCCGGCGGATTCCGGTCGAATCCGGCTACGAGCACGTCGCCGGCTACACGATCCTGAACGACGTGAGCGCCCGTGACCACCAGTTCGAGACGACCCAGTGGATCCGCGGCAAGACGGCGGACACCTTCGCGCCGACCGGCCCGTATCTGGTCACGCCCGACGAGGCGCCGGGCCTGCCCGAGCTGGACGTCCGGCTCTGGGTGAACGGCGAGCTCCGGCAGAGCTCGAACACCCGCCAGCTCATCTTCTCCGTGCCGCACCTGATCAGCTTCCTCTCCCAGACCATCACGCTGGAGCCGGGCGACGTCATCTCGACCGGCACGCCGAGCGGCGTCGGCCACGCCCGCAAGCCGCCCGTCTACCTCAAGCCCGGCGACGTGATGCGCCTGGAGATCGAGAAGCTCGGCGTTCTGGAGAACCCCTGCATCGCCGAATAGCGGTTTCGGGTTTCTGGTTTCTGGTTGGAGCCGAGGGCGCCGATTCCTCAACCAGAAACCAGAAACGAGAAACCAGAAACCACCAGGCCCACGAGCGGACGGTCCGCTGCGACTTCTCCCTCCAGGGACTGGAGGGGATGGACTTGAAGTAGGAGAGCTGGAGGGCAACGATGGCGACACAGCCGCTGCGGATCAGCAAGGAGGAGTTTGTCGAGATGGTTCGGCGCGGGGGCGGCTTCGTGCTGGTGGACGCCCGTGAGCCGGAGGCGTATGAGGGCGCCCGCCTGAAACCGCAGGACTCGGTTCACATCCCGCCCGCCACGCCGCCGGATCAGTATCCACGCCTGCCGCGCGACCGGCTGATCCTCACCGTCTGAACCTGACCGCACGAGGAAAGCAGCGCCCGTGTGGCGCTGACGCTACGGCAACTGGGCTACCCCCACGTCCACGCTATCCAGACCGGCTTTAACGCGCTGATCGACGCGGGCTATCCGCTGATCCCAAGAGAACCAGGGGAACAGTAGTGTCACCAGAGCTCGAAGAACTGGTCGGTGCCTAGCGTTGGGATGGTCTGCCCTGTCAGCTCATCCAACGGACCCATTCGACCAATGTCGAGCCAATCGTCGATGCTGCCCAGATAGCACCAGCGCTCGACGCTGAAGGTGCGCCGCTCAGCGTCGAGCAGGATGAAGCGCAGTACTGGCTCGAATCGGGCGGTGCGATCCAGACGGGCCTGCACTTGCTGTGCCGTGTCAGAGGGAACGCCGAGCGCTCGTCCGAAGATGGACAGCAACTCCTCGGCATCTGGCCCCATACGCTCGTGGATTTCGATCCGATCGGGCTTGACTTTGACCCGGTAGTGCCCCGGCTGGGGATGGCGCTTTAGCTCGGCCTCGACGGCGGCAACCTCCGCGGGCAGGATCAATGCGGGGCGGTCTTTCACCAGAAAGGCGAGACCGGTGTCGCTTTCGTCGATCTTGAATCCCGCCGGGATTTGCTCCACCACCTCACCCCTGGGCTCACGCGCAAAGTAGTAGCGCGGCTTGCCGGTCTTGCCGACAGCGCGGCAGAGGTAGAGGGTGGTCCCCTTCCGATTCGTGTAGGTAACGGGCTTGCTTTGACTCACTTGACCTCCACGGTTTCTGAGACGTCTGCCCCTAACCACTTGAGCTCAGCTCTCACCGCCTCGACAGCCTTCGTCTCCACCAGGAGAACGTCCGGGGCCAGCGTGCCGCGGAGATAGGGACGGAATCGCGAGCTCGCCGCGATGGCCTGGAACACGGTCGGCTGGGAACAGCGCAGGATGGTCACGGTTGCCAGGTCGACGGTGGCGGGCCCGCCGGCCCAGGCCCGCAGCGCGACGGCCAGGAGCGGCGGCAGCGGATGGGTCAGCCGGCTTTCGAGCAGCTTGAAGAGCGCCGTGGCGGGCAGCCCGGCCTTGACAGCCGCCGAGACGCTGGCCGCCGTCAACTGCCAGGTCCCGTCCGGCAACCGCTGTGCCCACCGATCGATCTGCGGTTGAATGAACAGGTCGCCGGTACGCTTCGCCAGCCGGATTACACCGCCCTCTGTGACCACCAGGCAGCGTGGCAGGGCGCTGCCGTAGTTCACCCGCTCATCGATCCCCATGTCCGCCGGCGCCGCAGGGTCCAGCAGGAGGAACCGCTCGCCCACCGGGGTGCCCGGCACCTTCGCCTGAATGGCTGCCTGGCGGGCCTGGGCGTCGGGGAGTTCGATCAGCCTTGCCCGGTGGCGGAGCGTGATCTGCTCACGGAGCGCCGCCCACTCGCCGATCTCGAACAGCACGTTTTGCGGCACCGCCGGGCCGGCGCCGCCCTGCAAGCGCGCCACCAGGTCATCCGGCGACGTCCCGCTCTCCAGCCCGCGGTACACCGACTCCCTGGTCAGCCGATACTGGGCGACGTGCTGGTCTACCTGTACCCGCTCGGTGTGGCGCTCCAGAAACGCCAACTGCTCGGGCGACGCGCGGTCCAGATAGACGAGCACGTCGAAATTGGGTTGGACAATCCAGGCACCCTGCGCCGGCGCGGCCGGCATCGCCGGCAAGCCCGCTCGCTCCGGGAAGAGCACCGCCCGGCCGAGGTCGGTCAAGCGAAGGCTGGTCGGATCTCCATCCTCGATTCCCAGCTCGACCAGCCCCAGCGCGTAGCACCAGGTCGAAAGCGCCACTGCGAGCCACCGCCGCTCGCGCGCCAGCCAGGCCTCACGCAGCTTCGCCCGCCACTGGGCCTCTGCCTGTCGCACCTGCTCGGGCGTCTGGTTGTAGGCGAACGGCCGATGAGGGAGGTAGCCCATCGAGAAGTACTCCCCAATCCGCTCGAACAGCCCCTGATCCAGCGCGTCGACCGCAAAGAAGCCGTCGGATTCGACGGGCAAGGCCGCCAGCGCCATCGCGAGCGCCAGTCGCCCTCGAATCCGGCGAGCCTCCCAGCCATACTCGTCGCCTTCCGGCCATTCGCTCCACTCCGGCGATTGCAGAAACCCGCCCAGCACGCGGCGGGCCTGTTCGTCGTAGGGGCGCGTCGCCAGTCGGCTGACCGGCTCGGCCGGGAGCAGGGTTTCGCCTTGGAGGACCAGCAGACCCGAATGGCGGAGCGCGCTGACAAAGGCGAGGCCGGGGTTGGGGAACGGCAATCCCGCCCCCGGCAGCTCGTCCTCTTTCCAGCCGAGCGTTCGCACCAGCCGGCGGAGGTCGTTGACGCGCACCGATCCGCTCTGGGTCAGCCGGACTCCGCCCATCGTTTCGATCGCCTGAAGTACGCCGACGATGTCCAGGATGACGGCCGGCGGACGGCGACTCATCGGCGATGGCGACGGCGCCATCGCCTTCAGCCCAAATGGCCGGCACTCCAGCGACCCGGCCTGCGCCAGCAGGCGGTCGTCGGAGAAGAGGATGGCGCGTCCATAGCCGCCGCCCAGATAATAGGCCGACTCGATCGAGTGATCGCCCATGAAAAGGCCGCGCCGGATCAGCGGCTCGACCAGCCAGCTCGGATTGTCGTCCGGCGACCTGCGGGCCGACGGCAGCGGGACGCCCGTCGCAGCCAGACCCGCGGCCAGCGCCCCGGCGTCGATGGTGCCCCCCATCCATTTGGCCAGCGCCAGTGCGGTTCGTTCAAACGGCTGGAGCGCCGCCAGCGCCGCGCGGACCTGTGCGGGGTCCTGCAATCCCTGGCGGATGACCGCCGCGCATTCCTCTCTTTTCGTCGTGCCGCGCGCGCCCCAGACCCGTGCCATCGACTTGAGGGCGTCGGAGCGCACGCTCTCAAGATACCCGTCGAAGCGGTGGGGCGCCTGGGTCATCGCCATCTACCCCTGGAGTACTCTGGGGGTGTGTCGCAGCTTCCGCAGGCGCGCCATCAACGCGTCCCACTGCTCCGGTTCCACGACGGCGACACGATCCGACAGGCGCGTCACGATGCATCGGGCAACGGCGGCATCGGCAAGCAGCGCGTCCAGCAGTTGTCCGTCGGCAACCTCGACGACCGGAAGATGCTCGTGCAGGACAGCCCGGGTCCGTTTCATGCCAACCCCGGGGAGGCCACCGCAGCGGCGATTGCCTCGGCTGCACCGTCCACGTCGCGGTCCTCGATCAAGCGGCGGGTGACGAACCGCACTCTGGTGGCCGTTCGCGGGAGGGCAAGCACGCCCCGGCTCGCCAGCCGGTCCAGAAACTCGTTCGCCGGCAGGCCCGGCTGCGTCACGTCCATCAGCACGATGTTCGTCTGCACCGTGCGCAGGTCGACGCGCACCCCGGGCACCTGGACGATCTGCTTCGCGAGCGCCAGCGCGCGGCGGTGGTCGTCGGCCAGGCGGTCGATCATCGTCGTGAGCGCGACAATGCCGGCGGCGGCAAAGATGCCGGCTTTGTGGATGCTCGCCGCGCCGAGCCGCTGGGCGTTGGCGCGCGCCGCCGAGATCGTCTGTCGTGGACCGCAGAGCAGGGCGCCGGCCGGCGCGCAGAGGCCCTTGTGCAGGCTGACCGCGACGGTGTCGGCGGCCTCGGCCAGGCATCTGGCCGGAACCCCCAGGGCGATGGCCGAGTTGAAGATACGCGCGCCGTCCAGGTGGAGGGCGGCGCCATATCGGTGGGCCACGTCGGCAATGGCCGCCGTCTGCTCGGCGGTAGCCGCGGTCCCGCCGGCGTTGTTGTGCGAGTTCTCCAGACAGACGACGCTCGTCCGCGGCAGGCGGGCAAACGCGGCGCTCTCGATCGCCTCGGCTACCGCGACCGGATCGGGCATGCCGTCGGCGCCCTCGACCAGGCGCGGGAACAGGCCGCAGATGTACGCAAGGCTCCACGCCTCGGACCAGACGATGTGGGCCGTCGATTCCAGAACGGCCTGGGTGCCGCGCTCGCCCAGTGTCATTAGGCCCAGCAGATTGGCCATCCGGCAGGTCGGCACCAGCACGGCCGCTTCCTTGCCCAGCAGCTCGGCACCCAGCGCCTCCAGCTCGTTCACCGAGCGGTCCTCGCCGAAGGAAGCCCATCCCATCTCAGCCCGCCGCATCGCCTCCCACATCTCATCGGTCGGCGTCGTGCGCACGTCACTCCGAAGATCGATCACGTAGTTTCCAGACCTCCATCAGTCGTCATGCGTCAGTCTTCATGCGTCAGTCGTCATGCGTCACTCGTCATCCACGTCATCCACCACGCTTGACGCGTGACGGGCCGACTGCCGTCTTC
>JACQGW010000216.1 GCA_016199325.1 Chloroflexota bacterium | reverse complement strand
CAGCGCCAGGTCGAACTCGTCGTTCTTCATCACCGGGCCGGTCAGCGATCGGCGCTGGAAGTCCAGGATCGGGATCATCGCCTACCTCCTCACATGTTGGGAACTCACGGTCTATCAGTCCTGTCCGGGCGCAACACCGCGAAAACGGCGAGGCCGACGGCAGTCAGCGCCGCCGCGGCGACGTACATGGTCGGGAAATCGTAGGCTTCGGCCACCCAGCCAAGGATCACGGCTCCCAGACCAAAACCGCTGTCGAAGAACGAATAGTAGGTGCTGCTGGCGGCGCCCCGCCGCTCCGGCGGCACACCTCCGACCGCCATTGCCTGCAAGGTGGGCTGGAGCGCGCCGAAGCCGATGCCGACCAGAACGCCTGCGACCAGGAACGTGGGCAGGGCGGTGGCCGTCGCCAGGACGAGCATTGCCGTCACGCCAAACAGCAACCCGCCCACCGTGACCAGCGCCGGCCCCCGCCGGTCGTACAGCCTGCCGGCCAGAGGGCGAATGGCCGCCATGGTCACGGCGTAGACCGCGTAAAAGGGCCCGATGTTGTCGATTCCTAGCTGCCGGGCGTGAAGGGGGAGAAACGTGACCACGCCGGCGATCGCCAGGGCGCCGCACAGGGCGATCGCGGCCGGGGCGACCGCCCGCCGTTCGACGAGCACCAGCCGGGCCGGCGCCGCGGTCGCGGCGACCGGCGGATAGCGGATGGCGCACGCCAGCAGAACGGCCAGCACGGCCGTGCCGGCGTCGGCGACGAAGAAGGCGGTGAAGCCGAAGCTGTTCGTCGCGGCCAGGCCGATCGTCGGCGCCAGCGCCATCGTCACGTTGCCGAGCATCGCGTAGTAGCCCATGCCCTCGCCGCGTCGAGCGGCCGGGAGCAGGTCGGCAACCACCGCCCCGCCCGCCGTCGTGATCATCCCCCAGCTCAGGCCGTGGGCCAGCCGGATGGCGGCCAGCCAGGCGATCGAGGGCACCAGCGCGTACGCCACGAAGACCGCGATGTGAAGGGTCAGCCCGGCCAGCAAGACCCCCCGCCGCCCGTGCCGGTCCGCCTGGAGGCCGGCGGCAGGTCGGATCGCCAGCGCCGCGACGGGATACATGCCGATCAGCAGGCCAATGGTCGATTCCAGGGCGCCAAAGCTGCCCATGTACAGCGGCAGGACGGGAAGCATCAACTGGATTCCCATCGTCGCCAGCAGGTTGACCAGACAGACGAGCACGAAGTCCCGGGTCCAGAGGGGCTGCGCACGCGCAGCGCCCGCAGCTTCGCCGGCCGGCGCCGGCCGGCCTTCTCCAACCGAGATGACCCCTTCTGGGATGCTCATGTGAACCCATCAGCGCATGACGCATGACGTATGACGTATGACGTATGGCATTCTACCGACTCGTGCGAATGGCGGTGAAGAGGCGCCGGGGCCAACCTGTGGCCCCAAAGTGCCAGGGATGGGTTCAGGCGGGCGCCAGAGGGAGTGCCGACTCAGCAGACAGGGGCACGTCGAGCACGATTCGGGTGCCCTGCCCGGGCAAGGATTGCAGCTCGATCCGCCCGCCAATGCTCTGCGCCCGCTCTCGCATCCCGATCAAGCCCAGTTGTTCGGGCACTGCCCCCACCACGCGCTCGGGGTCAAACCGCACGCCATCGTCCTCGACGACGACGTGCAACCACGCCGGGGTGAAGTCCAGCCGTATCTGCGCATTCCTGGCCTGTGCGTGCGCCGCAACGTTGGAGAGCGATTCCTGAACGATGCGATTCCGGATCGTCCTTGACGCTCAAACAGAACTGGCCGGGACCGGCCAGGTTGAGGTTTCCCCGGCTTGCGGCAACGCAGAGCGCATCGTCGGTCAGGAGGAAGAGCGCACAGCCGTCGTACTCCATCAGTTCATGCAGTTGCTCCAGAATCGTCTGGAGAACCCCCTGGAGATCGGGCGGCCAGATGGGCGCGGGGACGTCCACGATCCGCGACGTTCCCCTCGCCGGTCGTCTGTCGGCGCGATAGTCGCCGATTCCCTCTTGCCTGCTCATACGCACTCTCCTCTCCTCAAGAGAGCGGCTCGCCTCCCCCACCGATCAGCGACGCGCCACCACGGCTTCCTGCCGCGCCAGGTTCCGCCAGCCCGCCGTCCCGCGGGAGAAGGTAGGAACCAGGGCGATGGGGCGACCCCGAAGAGTTCCATTCCTGTTTCTTGCGGAAACCCCGCTCCGTCTCATACAGCGGCCAGCGTCGCTGCTCGGGCGAACAGTTTCAGCACCGTTCGCCGGCTTACCTTCTGACGACTTCTCACCTGCTGCATCGCGCTTCCTCCCCTACTTTTGCTCAAGTCGCATCAAGAACTGGCGAGAGCCAGTCTGCTCCCCGCTTGCCACTCCGCGCCACCTCGCAGCCGATCGAGCCGGTAGTTCTTCTTCCGCCAACGGCCATCTGAGCCCTTCTCGTATTCGTCCGTGTAGTACCCATAGCCCTCTACGAACGAGCCGTCCGGAGCCTCGATGCAATCGTACATCGCCCACCGCCCGGTCGCCGTCGCCGGACCGATGACCTCGATCACCGGCATGTGCCCTTGGTGTACCGACTTGCGGACTGCCAGGCCACCGCTGATAAAACTGACCAGCTCATCGCGGCTGCGTGCGACTACGATGCCCCGGACGGTAAACTGTACGTCCTCCGTAAACAGGTCCGCCAACTCGATCCACATCTTCTTGTCGACGTACCAGAAGTAGTTGGCTTTCAGCTTCTTGATCGCCTCAATCTCCGCCAACATGGCCACGCTTCCCGGCGCGCTGCCGGCGTCTTGCACTGCTGCCACTGTCTACTCCTTTCTGTCTCTAGGACGTAATGTGCTGTCCGGCGAGCCAGCCGAAGGTCCAGGCTGGCCCAACGGTCGCCCCAGCGCCAGGGTAGGCCGGACCGAACGGATTGGCCGCCACGTTGCCGGCCGCGTACAGCCCCGGGATGGGCTCGTCATGCACGTCGAGCACTCGTCCTACGGCATCGGTCGCCGGACCGCCCTTGGTGCCGAGGCTGCCAAACTTGAGCTCAAAAGCATAGAATGGTGGGACGTCGATGGGCCGCAGGGCTGGGTTGGGTTTGTTGTTCTTATCGCCCTGGTACCGGTCGTAGCCCGATTCCCCTCGATGGAAGACGGGATCTCTGCCGTCGGCAGCGTGCCGATTGAACTCGGCGACCTGCGCCTGCAACCCGGCGGGGTCGACCCCGATCTTCGCGGCCAGCTCGGCGAGGCTGGCGGACTCATTCAGCCAGGGCGGGGTCGGATCCTGGGGCGTCAGCGTGGCAACGGTGTACGTCGAGCGGAACTTGTGGTCGAACACGACGTGGGCCGGCACATTGGGATACTCGAACTTCATGGGCTCGAAGGTCCCCAGGGTCTTGGTCATCGCATCGTAGTTCTGCGACTCGTTCACGAAGCGCTTGCCAGCCCGGTTGACCATAATGGAGCCCGGCAGGGACCGTACTGGTATCATGATGCGGTTCAGGGGTTGGCCGTCAACCATCTCTCCGGGGATGTGCAGCGCCGTCGTGCCGGCATTCTCCGACATGTTCCGCAGGCCCGCCCCCACCTCCATGCACATGAGCAGGCCGTCGCCGGTGTTATACGGCGGACTGACGGGTGCGACCATGGGCACGCCGAGAAAACGCTGGACCAGCGAGGGGTTCCACTCGAAGCCGGCGCACGCCAGGATCACTCCCAGCCGGGCCTGATACTCCTCCTTCTGGCCGTCGCGCTCCGCGTACACGCCCGCGATGCGCTTGCCATCCCGCATCAATTGCACGGCCCGGGTG
>JACQGW010000207.1 GCA_016199325.1 Chloroflexota bacterium | reverse complement strand
TCCGCCGCCGCGGCGAGCCGTAGCACGACGTCTTCAGAGAAGCCCTCGGCCGGTAGGATTGTGGTGACCACCGGCCTCCCCCGGGTGAGGGTACCAGTCTTGTCGAGGATAAGGGAGTTGATCTTCTGAGCTTCCTCGAGCGCCTCCCCGCCCCGGACGAGCACGCCCATCTCCGCTCCCTTACCGGTGCCGACCATGATTGCGGTCGGCGTTGCCAGCCCGAGCGCGCAGGGACAGGCGATGATGAGCACCGCCACGAAGTTCAGCAGCGCATAGGTCAGCGCCGGCTGCGGCCCGAACGCCAGCCAGACGATCGCGGTCAGCGCCGCGGCGGTGATGACGGCGGGGACGAAGTAGCTGGTGACCCTGTCGACTAACCGCTGGATCGGCGCCTTGGAGCCCTGGGCCTCCTCGACAAGTCGGATGATCTGGGCGAGCATCGTGTCTTTGCCGACCCGGCTCGCCTCGAACTTGAAGGCTCCCGTCTTGTTGATGGTCGCGCCGATGACCTCATCGCCGGGCTTCTTGTCGATCGGGATGGACTCGCCGGTCACCATCGACTCGTCCACGGCGGAGCTGCCCTCCCGAACGACCCCATCCACCGGGACCTTCTCGCCGGGCCGCACGATCACCAGGTCGCTGACCAGGACCTGCTCGACGGGGATGTCCACCTCCCGGCCATCGCGGACGACGCGCGCAGTTCTGGCCTGGAGGCCGATGAGCTTCTGAATGGCCTCGCTCGTCTGTCCCTTCGCCCGCGCCTCCAGATACCGTCCCACCAGGATGAGGGTGATGATCACCGTCGAGGTGTCGAAGTAGACCTCGCGGGCGATCCCCTGCGCCTCGAAGAAGCCTGGGAAGAAGATGAGCGCCACGCTGTAGAGGTAGGCGGCCGACGTCCCGATGGCGATGAGCGTGTTCATGTCGCTCGTCTTATGCTTGAGCGCCCCCCACATGCCGCGGTAGAACGGCCAGCCGGCCCAGAACTGGATCGGCGAGGCGAGGAGCCAGAGGATGACGAAGCTCTGCAGCCAGGCAGGCGTCCAGGAGAAGACCATAGGGTAGCTGCCCAGGACGACGGGGACGCTGACGAGGGCGCCGACGGCGATCTTCACCTTGAGCTGGCGCAGATGGGCGGCGTGGGCCAGCCGCTCCCGTTCGAGCGCGTCCGGCTCCGAGCCCTCCGCCGGGGCCTCTAGCACCTCGTAGCCGGCTTCGCCGACCGCCCGCTTGAAGTCTGCAGGTCCGGTGGCCGTCGACAGATACTCGACCGTCGCCCGCTCGGTGGCCAGATTGACACTTGCCGAGAGGACGCCGTCGACCCGACGGAGCCCCTTTTCGACGTGGGCGGCGCAGGGGGCGCAGGTCATCCCGCCGATGGCGAGCTGAGCCCTCTCGACCGGCACGTCGTACCCCACGTCTCGCACCGACGCGAGCAGGTCAGCCAACTGGACACGCCGTGGGTCGTACGCCACGGTCGCCCGGTTGGTGGCCAGATTGACACTTGCCGAGCGGACGCCGTCGACCCGACGCAGCCCCTTTTCGACGTGGGCGACGCACGAGGCGCAGGTCATGCCCTCGACGGGAAGGGTCGCCTGCTTCTCGACTGCTTCAGCAACTGCCATCGTTCTGCTCCTGTGCATTCGACGTGCGCCCTGCCCGGCGTCTCAGCGGCGCACCGGTTCGTCCGCGTCGAAACCGACCTGCTGCACGGCCCGGACCAGATCGGTCGGCTGGATCCTCGCCGGGTCGAACTCCACGTACGCCATCTCGGTCACGGGGTTCACGTAGACGCGCACGACGCCGGAGAGACGCGCCAGCGCTCGCTCGACGGTGAGCGAGCCGCCGCCGCCGCACCCCAGCCCGAAGATCGCCAGCGTCACCCGTTGGATACCCATGATGGCCTCACCTGGAGCGGTTCCGAGAGATGACGAACCGCCAAGACGCCAAGATCGCCAAGAAGGACGCCAATAAAGGTTGTTCTCTTGCTCAGCAAGCCCTCGAAGCCTGCGCCAAACAGACCGCCAATGCTGCCGCCGTGAACGGCGGGCCTTGTTTCCTGGTCAGGGGCCCGCCGTTCACGGCGGCAGGCAGCAGCTCTCCTGCCGGATTATCTAGTGGCAAGCTGCGCCCTTCTCTTCCGGGGCTTTCGGATTGCTCGACCCGGCCATTGCCACCGAATCCGATTGCCTGGTCGTGCCGTGCCCGTGTCCGCCGGTCCCCATCATCAAGAAGTGGCTGAGCGGGCAGAGCAGGATCAGCCCGAAGATGAGCACCTGGCTCACCGGAATCCCGAAAAGGAAGATGGCCGCCAGCGCCACCACCGGGACCAGGCAGCAGAGCAGCATGATCCAGAGGTGGCGATTGCCGCCGGCGTGCTCGTGGTGTTCTTCGTGTGTCGTCGGCTCTCTAGTGGTGACCATGGCCGCTGTGCCCTGCCCCTGACTGTTTGGTCGTATACTTCGCAGGGTCCTTCTCGAAAGCGGTCTTGCAGCCGGGCGAGCAGAAGTAGTAGGTCTGTCCCTGATACTCCGACTTCCCCGCCGCAGAATGCTCCTGGACCGTCATCCCGCACACCGGATCCTTTGCCATCGCCGTCACCTCTGTTGCCAATTCTCACAAGGGGACCGAGCATCTCCAATACGTTCGGTCTATCTCGTTGAGATCATAGATCGCACGTCTGAGCATTGGCTGAGGCCGTCCTGAAGACTGGCTGAGGGTTGCCATTTGCCGGCAACCCCAACTTTGAGCCATCACTTCACACTTGACGGGCCACTCGGCTACTGGTATCCGAGTGAACGCCGGAATCGGTCGACGTAGTCGACCATGTTCCGGCCATTCTGCGCCAGATGGTCTCCGGCTTCGGTCACCGCCCAGGCGGCCTGGCGAAGCTCGACCGCCGCCTGCCCCGAGAGATCGTGGCGCGCCCCCATCGCCGCCACCAGCTCGGCCATGGTCCGGCCATGTTCGGCCATCTGCCGGCCCTCGGCCCGCATCGCCAGGCCGTTCCAGCGGAGCGCATCGAGATCGCCGGTGGTCACCCGGCTCGGGTCATGAACCATCGCCCGCGAGGCACGGATGAGGATGCCCAGGTTCCCCTGAGCGGCCAGCTCCCCCGGCGTCGAGATCAGATTGGCCGGCGCCGTCGGGTCCACCGTCAGCCATTGGGCACGCAGCGCCAGCGCCTGGCCGTCTCGCCGCCAGCGTTCCGCCTGCGCGATCAGCTCCAGGTCTTCCCGGCGCCATCCCTCGGCGCGCATCGCCTCCCCGTGAGCCTGCATCACAGCGCCGGCCTGCCGCATCGCCCCGGCGCTCTCCGCCATCGAGATGAGGTGCGGCACCTCGGCTGTCCACGGCGGTCGGGTGGCGACGACCAGGCCGAGTATCGCCAGCCCGACTGCTGCCGCAGCGGCCAGCGCAATTCGACGCTTCGTCCTACTCGGCATTACCAATCAGTGTTTCATCCCGGGCATGCTCGCCGGCATCGGCGTCGCCGTTGTCCGCGGGACCGCCGGGTTCACCGGCGCGACTCCCTCATACTGGATGACCTGGATCAACCCATGCATATCTATCCTACCACCCCGGTCTGAGCCGCCCCTGAGACAGTCCTGAGGATTGGCTGAAGATCCGGTGGGCGCAGCCCCGCCGCAGTGCCATTTGACGGACGGCCATCCTCGGTGTAGAGTGGCGTTATCTCCGACTGAGCTCGCCCGGCCACTGATGAAGGTTGACAAATTGATCCGGTACAACCCAGACCAAGGAGCCGGGCGCTGACGCGCCAACTACGAACCGGGAGAGCGCGCTGGTTCGTAGTTGGCGCTTCAGCGCCCGGACCCCGGTCTACCAAAGGATCGCGACAGGCTTCACCATCACGCCCCCACGGTTGGTTAGGCCGTCTACCAGATCATTTCGGCAATCTTCATCAACCGCCAGGCGATACGCGGCGGAGCATGGACACGCGTTTCCACACACACCCTGAACGCTGACCGCCGACGGCTCACGAGAGAAAGGACCACGAACGATGACCGCAGAGCTGGTTCCCCCGACCCTCGCCGCGTCGACGCCCCACGGGGGCGCCTATCGCGCTCCGGCCATCGGCACTCGGGGCGTCGTCGCCTCGGCCAACGGCCTGGCCTCGCTCGCCGGGTTGCGCGTCCTGATGGAGGGCGGCAACGCCGCCGACGCCGCTGTGGCCGTCGGGGCCATGCTGAACGTCGTCGAGCCGTTCATGTCCGGCATTGGCGGCGTCGGTGGCAACCTGGTGTTCTACGAGGCGCGGGCCGACCGGATCCACGCCCTGAGCTTCATCGGCCAGACGCCGCGGGCGGCCGACCCGGCGATGTTTCCGAGCCAGGAAGCCGTCGCCGACGACCCGCGCTCCCCGGCGGCGCCGGCGATGCTGGCGGGCTGGCTCGCCGCGCTCGACCGGTTCGGGACCGCAGATCGGGCCACCGTCCTCCGCCCGGCGATCGAGCAGGCCGAGGTCGGCTGGCCGGTCACGCCGCTCGGCGCCCTGGAGCTGGTCGAGCAGGAGCGCCGGCTCAGCCGGTTTCCCTCATCCCGGCGGGTCTTCTACCCCAGGGGACGGCCGCCGCGGGCGGGCGAGGTGGTGCCCAACCCCGAATTGGCCCGGAGCTTCCGGGAGGTCGTCGAGGGCGGCGCCGCGGCGTTCTACGGCGGCCCGCTCGGCGAGCGCCTGGTCCGGGGCGTCCAGGAGGCCGGCGGCATCCTGACCATCGAAGACCTGCGCGAGGTGAGTGTCGCCTGGGTCGAGCCGATTGCCGTCGAGTATCGCGGATACCGGATCGATACGATGCCGCCAGAGTGCAACGGCGTCCAGATCCTCGAATCGCTCAAGATCCTCGAAGCGTACGACCTGCCGGCGCTCGGCCACAACACGGCCGAGTACCTCCACCTGCTGATCGAGACCGTCAAGATCGCGAGCGCCGATCGGACGCGCTGGGCGCACGATCCGTTGGTGCGGCCGGAGATGCTGCTCGACGACCGGTTCATCGCCGATCGCCGCCGGCTGGTGGACCGCAGCCGTGCCCAGCCCAGCGAAGGTGAGCGATACCTGGCTGAGAAGCCGGGGATGATCGAGCCCGGCGACCCCTTCCGCTACAAGCGGGACAACACCACCCACTTCGACGTCGTCGATCGCTGGGGGAACATCGCCTCGATCACGCAGACGAACGGTGGCGCCTGGGGCTGCGGCATGGTGGCCGGCGATACCGGGATCACGCTCAACAACCATCTCTACTGGCGAGACCTCGACCCGGCCAGCCCGAGCCGCCTGCGCCCCGGCACACGGGGCCAGAACTCGATGGCGCCCTGCATCGTCTCGAAGGAGGGTCGGCCGATCCTCGGCATCGGGACGCCGGGCAGCTACGGCATCCTTCAGACGACGCTTCAGATGCTGGTGAACGTGCTCGACTTCGGCATAAACGTTCAGGCGGCCATCGAAGCGCCCCGCTTCCGCGCCTTCGAGCGAACGATTGTCGACGTCGAGGGCCGGATTCCGGTCGCCGTCCGGGCGGGGCTGGAGCGGTTGGGGCATCAGATCAACGTCCTCCCGGACTTCAACCTCCGCGTCGGCGGCGGCCACGGCGTCGCCGTCGACGCGGACACCGGCACGCTCAGCGGCGGCGCAGATCCACGGCGGGACGGCGTGGCGCTCGCGTTCTAGCGGTCAAAGCCCTCTTTGCGGACGCGCAGATCGTAATAGAGCAAGACCCAACCGCAGAGCATCAAGGGCTGGACGAGCACCTGCCCGGCGGCGATGACAAGCGTGCCGAGCACGTTGAACGCGCCGCCCGCCGACCCCAGCCCCATCGCCACGCCCATCAGGAACAGGCCGGGCACGAAGAAGAACAGGTAGGCGAACATCCCGAGGAGGAAGAGCAGGGAGCCGACGCCACCGACCCGCCACCAGTGGCCCTGCACCAGCGCCCGGCTTCTCCCCAGCGCCCGGCCGATCCCCAGCCGCTCCAGCAACAGCGTCTGAAAGCAGAATCCCCAGGCGAGCGTCAGGTACATCGCCACAGGAATCCCGACGAGGCTGACCGTCAAGAAGCCGAGCGCCAGGAGGTAGACGAACCAGAGGACGACCATCGACCCGATCCGGTCCAGGGTGCGGGCATAGGCTTCGCCAACGGTGAGATCGCGCCCCAGATAGGTCTCGGAGACGGCGTAGGTGCCCGCGGCGTATGCAGCGGTGTACACCAGGCCCGAGACCAGGACGTAGAGCATCCAGCCCAGTACGGCGGCGCCGAGCCCGCCGGATTCGCGCGCCGACGTCAGGACGAGCTGGAGCACGGCGGGAACCAGCATCGCCGATCCGACACCGACGAAGAGGCGAACATGGCGCCGGCACAGGCGGATCGTCTCGTCGAGCAGCTCGCCGGCACCCAGCGGTCTGAGGTGAGATGCGGGAGATGTCACGGCCTCCTCGACCGCCAACGCAAGGTGGGCTTCCAGCGGCCACTATAGAGCAGGGGTACGCTCAAGTCAATTGCCGTCGGGGGTC
>JACQGW010000206.1 GCA_016199325.1 Chloroflexota bacterium | reverse complement strand
GTCATGCTGAGCCGCAGCGAAGCATCTCCCCGGCCTGAACCGGCAGCGCCCGGGGAGATGCTTCGCTGCGGCTCAGCATGACAGCGGACGGGTCGGCCAAGCACCAACGGACTCGTTGCGGCTCAGCATGACGGGAGAGCGGCCGGCCAGCCCCCAGCGGCCTTGCCGCATGCACTACCAGGAAAAGGCGAACAACGGCGCTATTGCTCTGCGATCCCCTCTGCGTCCTCTGCGCCTCTGCGGTTTCATTCGTCGGTCTTCACGTCGCTCTTGCTCACCTGAAGGCGGGGATGACCCGCTCGGCGATCAGGCGCATGGCTTCGGCCGGGTTTCGGCCGAGCGGGCCGCCGATGGAGACGTGGTTGAAGCCCGCCTCGATGATCGGCTCGAGCTGGCGGACGCACTCCTCGGGGGTGCCGTAGATGCCCAGCTTCAAGTGCTGCGAGGTCAGGGCTTGCCGGGCGCCGACTGGGTCGCGGGCCACGATGGCGTTGTAAGCTGGCCGGTAGTCCTCGACCGTCAGGCCGATCATCGCGAGGGCGCGCGGATCGAGGTACGTTCCGAAGTAGGCGACGATGTCGGCCAGCAGGTTGCGGGCCTCGTCCCGATCCTCGGCGATGGCCATCCAGACGAAGGCGCACAGGTCGAAGGGGCGATGGGGGTTCTCCGAGCGCTGGAGCCCTCGGCGAATCGGCTCGACGATCACACTGGCGGACTGCGGCGGCGTCACCATCGGCAGGCTGCCGTCGCCGATCTCGCCGCTCAGCTCCAGCAGATCGTCGCCCACGGGGCTGATCAGGACCGGCACGTCCGGACGGTAGGGCGGCATCCGGAGATACGCCTTCTCGGTCCAGCGGTAGATCTCGCCCTGGTAGTGTACGACCTCGCCGCGCAGCAGCCGGCGCACGATCTCCGTGGACTCACGGATCCGCCGGGGCGCGTCCGCGGCGCTCTTGCCGACCCACGTGACGCTGTCGTAGTTGTGCAGGCCGATGGAAAGACTCGCCCGCCCGTGCGAGACGTCGTCGAGGGTCGCGATGTAGGTCGCGATCTCGCTGGGATCCGTCGTCCAGATGTTCGCCATCGCACAGAGCTCGATCCGCTCGGTCGCCCCTGCCACTGCCGAGTCGAGCACCCAGGAGTTGGTCCGAAAACTGTCGTTCGGGAACCACACCGCATCGAACCCCAGCCTGTCGGCCAGAATCCCGAGAGAGACCAGGTCCCTGGGCCTCCCCAGGTCGTCGATCAGACGGATCGCGATCTTCATCTTGCCGGTGCCCATGCTCCGCACGCTCCTCGTTCTCTTCTTCTTGTTCTGTCAGAAAGGCGGAGAACTGCAACGATTCACGGAGCGTCCCCCAACCCAGAACCTTGGACCTTGAACCTTGAACCCATCTACTCGATCCAGACCTCGCGGAACAGCCTGAGCCAGTTGCCGCCCAGGATCTTCTGGATATCCCCTTCGGCGTAGCCGCGCGCCAGCAGCCCGTCCGTCACGTCGCCGAAGCGTGAGCTGTCCGGCACGGCGTAGGGCGGCGGCCAGTTGTCCGCCAGCCCCTGCTGGGCCTGGACCGGCAGGCCGAGCTTGTCGGCGCCCGTGCGGTGGCGCTCGATCATCTGCCGGTATGGGATCGGCTCCGGCCCGGTCACCGACCCGCCCCAGGTGGGACTGTAGACGAACCCTCGCCGCTGGCCGTCCAGGTAGTCCATGCCCATCCCCACATGGTCGACGCCGACGAGATTCACGACGTAGTCGATCTGCCGCAGGTAGTGCTCGACGGTCGGCAGCTCGCCGTTGTAGTAGTCGCACACGAAGTCGGCGATGGACGTGATCCCGACGACGCCGCCCCGGGCCGCCAGGGCGCGTAGCTCGTCGTCCGCCTTGTTTCGCGGATGGTCGACCAGCCCTCTGGCGCAGGCGTGGGTCATCGCCACCGGCAGCTCCGAGGTCTCGATGGCGTCGAGGCCGGTGCGCCGGCTGCAGTGCGAAACGTCGACGAGGATGCCGGTCCGGTTCATCTCCCGCACGACGGCCCGGCCAAAGATCGTCAGGCCGCCGTCGCGGCCCTCCAGGCAGCCGTCGCCGAGCAGATTGGCCGTATTGTACGTCAGCTGAATCACCCGCACACCCAGGCTGTGGAGGACCTTCACGAGACGGACGTCCCCCTCCACGGCGACGGCGTTCTGAAGGCCGTAGATGATGCCGACCTTGCCGGAGGCCTTCGCCGTCAGAATGTCCTGCACTGTGCGGACCGGCATCACCAGCGACGCGTTCTGCTCCATCAGCAGGTCGAAGTCGCGGATTCCCTCTATTGTCGAGCGAAAGCCCAGGCCGACGGTGACGACGGTGGCGTTGGCCGCCGTGACGCCACCCTCCTTCATCTTGAGAAAGTGCGCCTCGTCAAAGCCGGAGACGTCGAGCGCGTCGACGACAATCGAGCGCGCGTGGAGGGACGTCGGTGAGGTGGTGATCATGCTCTCTCCCGTTGCATCCGGTGCTTCTTGCCGCATTCTACTGCCAAGGTGGTCCGTGAACAATGTGCAGAGTGATCATTTCCATAGGCCAACACTGTGCTCTTGGGGCGTAGCCGAGATGAGCGAAGTTCGGTATAAGGGGCGTATCGACACCTGGGAGTTTGGGGAGTACAGGAAAGGAGCTCAGTTTCATGAATGGAGACCCGTTCGCGAACGATCCCACCGTCACTGCCTGGTCCCTGCCGCGCACCGCGCTGTCCCGCCGTGCCCTGCTCCGCCGTTCGGCGCTTGCGCTGGCCGGCCTCGCCGCGCTGCCTTCTCTCGGCTTGCTGACGGCCTGCCAGGCTGAGGCGCCCAAGCCACCGGCTGCTGCGACGGCGGCGCCGGCCGCTGCGCCGACCCAGGCTCCTGCCGCTGCGCCGACCCAGGCGCCGGTTGCCAAGAGCGCCAACAAGACCATCGTCATCGGCACATCGGGCGGGCCGTTCCTGGACAACCTCAAGAAGCACATCCTCGACCCGTTCGCCAAGCAGACCGGGGCCGACGTCCAGGTTTCCGCCGGCGCCTTCCCGGCCATCGCGGCGGCGCTTCGGGCCAGCAAGGATAAGCCGCCGTACGACTTCGTGTCCATCTCGGCAGAGCTGATCCTCCAGATGATTGCCGACGACTTCTGGGTGAAGCTGACGCCCGAGAACGTGCCGAACCTGAAGGACATGTACCCGATGGCTTACGAGCCGTTCAAGAGCTATGCAGCGGCGCTCGACTACGCCTCGCAGGGTCTTGCGGTGAACACCGAGATGGTCAAGAGCCCGCCCCAGAGCTGGAAGGAGTTCATCGAGCAAGGCGCGGCCGGCGCCTACGGCAAGAACATCTTCTTCAACAATCTGCCGTCGGGCGTGGCGGGGATCTTCGTGATGATGAAGCTGGCGCAGGTGATGAGCGGCGATCCCAAGAACGCCGACGCCGCCTTCGACGCCGTCAAGCGGATCAAGCCCAACGTCGCCAAGTTCTTCACCTCCTACAGCGATCCGGTCGACCTGCTCACCCGCAAAGAGGCGACGGTCGGCGTCGGCTTTGATGGCCGCGTCTACATCGCCCACGACGAGACGAACGGCAAGATCACCTGGATCAAACCGAAGGATGGGGCGGCCGGCACGCTGGCGGCGTTCGCCGTCGTTCGCCGGGGCAATGAGGAATGGGCGCTGAAGCTGGCGAACCACGTCGTCGACGCCGAGCCCCAGTCGAGCTTCGTCAACGCGATGTTCTACGGCTCGTTGAACAAGAAGGTCAAGTACAGCGAGAAGCTGGCCCAGCGGATCCCGCCGCCCAGCGAGGTCCAGCCGCCCGACTACGAGTTCATCGTCCAGAATCAGGACAAGTGGATCGAGCGCTGGAACAAGGAGATCGCGAACTAGAGCGACGCTGAGAGAAAACGAACCGCCAAGACGCAGAGGACGCAGAGACGACGCAAAGAAAAGACGAACAAGAACGTCGTTTCTCCGTAATCTCCTCTGCGTTCTCTGCGCCTCTGCGGTCTCGTTAGGCGCCTTGACTTGCACGGCCTCAATCAAATGGCCGGGCGCAACGCCCTCGCGGACGAAGTCGGGCTGACGGGCGCGGGCGTCGCGATCCGCGCCATGCGCACGGCCTTGATCGCCAGTTGCAGGTAGAGCCAGCGCTTGGGGTCTGTCGGATCGAGGTCCAGCAGCGCGGCGACCTTGTCCAGGCGCTGGCGCATCGTATTGCGGTGCAGGAACAACTGCTGCGCAGCCTGTACGGTGTTCCCGCCGCACTCCAGATACGCCTCGAGCGTCATCAGAAGGTCGTCGGGCAGGCGGGCGACCTGCTGGTACTCGAAGTCGCGGGCGAGTCCGGACTGGACGAGCGCCGGCACGAAGCGGTAGCTGCCGAGCTCCTCATAGCGGATCAGTCGTCCCTCGCCGAAGATCTTCCCGCCGACCTCCAGCGCCTCCCGGGCCTCTCGGTAGGCCTCGCAGTAGAGCGCCGGCGTGCTGCACACGTTGCTGGCGCCGATGGAGACTCCCTCGACCGGCAGCTCGCTCAGGACCCGACCGATCACGATCGCCGTGAGGCGGTCGTCGGCGACGTCGTGGAGGGCGCTGCGATCCAGCTCGCGGATGCGCTGGCGGAGCCGCTCGACAGTCGCGCGCGGCGCCGGGCCGGCGACGAGGACGACCCGCGGCTGGCCGAGGTCACAGCCGAGCCGCAGGATCCGCGCCGCCGTCACGGCGGCCGGGGTGCTGCCCGGCGAGAGGATCTCCCACATGAGATCGGACGCATCGGTGCGTCTGGAAACCGTGTCGAGCAGTTGGCGATGGTGGATCGCGAGGGCGGTCACCTGGGCCAGCCGCTCGAACAGCTCGGCATCCTCGCGGGGGTAGCGGCGTGGCCGCCGGTCCAGCGCCACCAGCAGCCCGAAGCGCTCCGAGCCGAGCGCGATCGGCGCCAGCAGCGTCGAGCGGTATCCCTGGCTCTGGAGGGACGGAAAGTGCTCCGGCGTCGTCTGGGCGCTGCCGAGAGGGTGAGCATTCGCCGGGCTCCGGCGCCAGGACGCCTCCAGCTCCTCCGGCCAGTCGGCCGGCAGGGGGCTATCCCCTGGCGAGACGGCGGCGAGACGGAGCTTCGCATGGGAGCGTTCGCGCAGGTAGATCGCGCAGACTGACCCGAGCGTCAGCCGCAGGCCCAGACTCACGGCCGAGTCGAGGACGCTCGCCAGCGTCGATTCCTGGGCCGCCGACTCGGCCAGCAGCGCGATGACCTCCAGCAATTGACAGCTCTTGCGGGCGCTCTCACGCAGCTGCCCGTGCTCGATCGCAACGGCCAGCAGTCGAGCGGTGTCGGCAGCCAGGGCGATGGTGTTGGGACAGGACGCGCCCGGCTCATCGTGGACCAGGCAGAGGACGCCCAGAATGTGATCGGCGCGGGCGACGATCGGCACCGCCAGGATGAATGGGAGTGGGGCGGCGCCGGGGAGCGCCGCGTGCAGGGGGCCGCCGATTGGCGCGGCGGGTGCCAGGGAGATCTCGCCGGTCAGGGCAACCATGCCGACGACGCCCTCGCCGAGGCGGAGCTCGCACGGGTAGTGGGCGGGCCATTCCCCTGGCGCTGCGGCTTGCAGGACGAGCGCGGTCTGCGCTTCGTCCCAGCCGTAGACGAGCGCGGCGTGGCTCCCGGTCGCCATCGCCAGCGCATCCACCGCCTGATGGACGATCTCCGAGGCCTTCGTGGTCGAGTTGATCGTGGCAATGAGCCGGCTCAGGGAGTGCTCCGGACCGATGTGCATCGCGTTCACCCAACTCCTCCCCAAGAGTGCATGTTGGCTGTTGCGCTCAAACGCTCTGTGTCCGATACTGACGCTGCGACTCGGCGACGTGGGGCTCTTGCGGCGTGCGGGAAATTGGATACAATTTAAGCACAGAAGCGGCCGAAAGTCAAGAGTGGATCCAATCAGCGCGGAGTCGTGGTTAGGTGCGAGTGATGGACGATCGTCATGCGTCGGAGCGCGACCAGGCGGGAGGGCTCTCCAAGCGGACCGCCGCGGCCGTCGTGCATGGCCAGGTGCGCCAGGCGATCCTGACGGGCAAGATCAAGCCCGGCGAGTGGCTTCGTCAGGAGGAGCTGGCAGCTTCCCTTTCGGTGAGCCGCATGCCCGTTCGGGAGGCGCTGCACCTCCTGACGGAGGAGGGGCTGGTCGAGTTCTGGCCGCACCGGGGGGCGCGGGCCGCGCCGCTCTCGAACGAGGAGCTGGAGGAGATCTACGTCGTTCGCCTCGGCCTCGAAGGGCTCGCTGCCAGATACGCCGCCCTCAAGATCGGGGCCGAGACGCTCGACGCGCTGCGGGTCGCGCTCCCTCGTCTGACGACCCTCTGCACGTCGGGGGACGTCGACGCCTACCTCCGCGAGGACCGGCTGTTCGTCGAGCGCTGCTACGCCGCTGCCGAGCGGCCCCGCCTCTGCCGGCAGATTGCCAGCCTGCGCGAGCGCGCCGAGCGGTATCTGCAACTGGTCTTCGAGTCCGGGGAGCGCCTCCAGTGGCTCGACTACTCGTATCGCCTGTTCCAGGCGTGCGCCGCCCACGACCCGGACGCGGCCGAGGAGGCCGCGCAGGGCGCGCTGCGCTGGACGCTGGCGCAGGCCACGCCGCTCATCCGCAGCTACCTCGCCGAGCTGAATCCCCAGGGGGACACGCGTGTCGACAAGTGAAGCCCACCTCCAGGTCGACCCCATCAAGCTGGAGGTGACCAAGAACGCACTGGCGTCCATCACCGACGAGATGTGCGCCGCGCTCCAACGGACCGCCTATTCCACGAACATTAAGACCCGGCTGGACTTCTCCTGCGCCATCTTCGACGCCGAGCTGCGCGTCGTCGCTCAGGCGCTGGCCCAGCCGTCGCACCTCGGCTCGCTGCCGCATAGCGTGCCCAACGCCCTGCGCGAGTACGGGCTGGAGAACCTGCGGCCCGGCGACGCCCTGATCATGAACGACCCCCATCGGGGCGCCGTCCACCTGAACGACATCGCGCTCATCTCGCCGTTCTTCCTGCCCGACGGCCAACTGCTCGGGGTGGTCGCCAACGTCGCCCACCACGTCGACGTCGGCGGCAGTGCGCCGGGCTCGCTGGCGCCGGCCCGGGAGCTGTACCAGGAAGGGCTCGTCCTGCCGCCGCTCCGGTTCGTTGAGGGGGGGCGGATCAACCCGGAGATCATGCGGCTCATCGCCGCCAACTTCCGCGCGCCCAGGGAATCGGCCGGCGACTTTCGGGCGCAGGTCTCCGCCAACAATCTGGGGTCGCGCCGCCTGCGCGAGCTGGTCGAGCGGCTCGGCGTGGACGAGTACCGGCGGCTCTGCGACGAGCTCATCGCCTACACGACCCGCCGAACGCGCGAGGCGCTGGCGGCGCTGCCGCACGGCGAGTTCTCCGCCGAGGACTATCTCGACGGCGACGGCATCGTCGACGAGCCGATCCGTATCGTCGTGACCGTTCGGGTCGGCGACGACGGCGTCGTGGTCGACCTGACCGGCACCGACGCGCAATGCGCCGGCTCGGCCAACTGCAGCTCCTCAATGGCCTTCTCCGGCATCGCCTTCGTGCTGAAGACGCTGGTGGACCCGAGCATCCCGATCAACCACGGCTTCTACCACAGCTTCCAGGTGATCCTGCCGGAGGGCACCGTCGTCAACGCCCGCCGCCCGGCCGCCGTCGGCGCCGGATGGGAGGTCGCCTATCGCGTCGCCGAGACGCTCTACCGGGCCTTCTCGCCGGCCCTCCCCGAGCGCGTCGTGGCGGCGACGAAGGGGACGATCTGCAACGTGTCCTTCGGGGGTCGGCGACCGGACGGGGGCTACTACGCCTACTACGAGACCGTCGCCGGCGGCGGCGGCGCCCGTTCCTCCAAGGCGGGCATGGACGCCATCCAGTCCCACATCCACAACACCGAGAACGCTCCGGTGGAAGAGGTCGAGCTGAGCTATCCGTTCCGCATTCGCCAGGTCGGGCTGATTCCGGATTCCGAGGGCGCCGGCCGGTTCCGCGGCGGCCTCGGCGTCCGCCGTGATTACTGGTTCCCGAATCACCAGGCGACCGTCTCCGTCCTGGCCGATCGTGGCCGGTTTGCGCCCTGGGGGCTCTTCGGCGGTGAAGCCGCCCGGCGCTTCCATTTCGTCCGCGACCCCGAAGGCCGGGCCGTCGAGCTGCCGTCGAAAGCCAGCATCCATCTGGACCCGGGCGAGACGGTCAGCATCCAGACCCCGGGCGGCGGCGGCTACGGTCCGCCTGCCGAGCGCGATCCGGTCGCGGTGCTCCGGGACGTCCAGCTCGGCAAGGTCTCGATCCAGCGGGCGCGGGAGGTGTACCGCGTGGCGATTGACTCGGCGAGCCTGACCGTCGACGACGCGGCCACCGGTGCGCTGCGCTCCCCTCCCGTCATGCTGAGCCGCAGCGAAGCATCTCCCCTGACCGTCGACGACGCGGCAACCCGTGCGCCGGGCGGCTGCGGGGATGGGAGCATTCGATGACGGCGGGCTATCGACTCGGCATCGACATCGGCGGCACCTTTACCGATGCCGTCCTGCTCTCGGAAGAAACCGGGAACATCCGGATCGTGAAGGTGTCTTCGACCCCGGACGATCTCGCCCGGGGCTTCCTCAGCAGTGTGGACCAGGCCGTCGTCCAGAACGGGCTGGCGGCCGCGGCCGTCCAGCATTTCGTCCACGGGACGACGGTGGCGACCAACGCGATCATCGAGGGCAAGACCGCGCGAACGGCGCTCGTCGTCACCCGAGGCTTTCGCGACCTGCTGGAGATCGCCCGCCAGACCCGCCCCGATCTGTACGACCTCTTCGCCGACAAGCCGGAGCCCCTTGTGCCGCGCAACCTCTGCTTCGAGGTCCGCGAGCGCCTGGACGCCAACGGGTCGGTCCTGATCCCGCTGGCGGAGGACGAGCTCGACGGGGTCGCCGAGGCCATCCGCGCTGCCGGGGTCACGTCGGTCGCGGTCTGTTTCCTCCACTCCTACCGCTACCCGGACCACGAGCGCCGCGCCACCGCTCGCCTGGCCGAGCGCTGCCCCGGCGTGCTCGTCTCGGCCTCCTGCGAGGTCTGGCCCGAGTTCCGCGAGTATCTGCGAGCCAGCACGACCGTCGTCAACGCGGCCATCCGCCCCGTCGTCAGCCGCTATCTCGACCACATCGCCACGGGCCTGGCGCAGCGCGGCATCCAGCGCAAGGTTCACATCATGCAGTCCAACGGCGGCATCTGTTCCGCCGAGGTCGCCCGCGAGCTGCCGGTGTACATCGTCGAGTCGGGCCCGGCCGCCGGCGTCATGGCGGCCGTTCAGCTCGGCACGGCCGCCGGGTTCTCGGATCTCATCTCGTTCGACATGGGCGGGACGACGGCGAAGGTTTCGCTGATCCAGGGCGGCCGGCCGAAGCTCTCGACCGAGTTCGAGGTGGGCGCCCGCGCCGCTGCCGGCCGCGGGGCCAGCCGAGGCCGCGGCTACCCCATTCGTACGCCGGTCCTGGACCTGGTCGAGGTCGGCGCCGGCGGTGGGAGCATCGCCTGGGTGGACAGCGGCGGGATCATGCACGTGGGGCCGCAGAGCGCCGGCGCCGATCCGGGGCCGGCCTGCTACGGCCGTGGCGGGCGCGAGCCGACCGTCACCGATGCGAACCTCGTCCTGGGACGGCTGGACCCGGAGAACTTCCTGGGCGGCGAGATGCAGCTCGACGTCGACGCCGCCTGGCGGGCTATCGAGACGCGCTGCGCTCGCCCCACCGGGCTCGACCTCGTCGCCGCCGCACACGGCATCGTCGAGCTGGCAAACGCCAACATGGTCGGCGCCATCCGACTGGTTTCCGTGCAACGGGGATACGACCCGCGGGAGTTCGCGCTGCTGGCCTTCGGCGGCGCCGGTCCCCTCCACGCCAACGCCCTTGCCGCCGAGCTGGCGATCCCGACGACGATCGTGCCGCCGATCGCCGGCGTCGCCAGCGCGCTCGGCCTGCTCCTAGCCGACCTCATGCACGACCGCGTCGTCACCCGGGTCCAGCGCCTGGCGAGCCTCGACCTCGACGGGCTGAACCGGATCTACGCCGACTTCGAGGCCGAGGGGACGGCGGCGCTGGTGCGGGAGGGGGTGGATCCGCGGGAGATCGACCTCGTCCGTACGGTCGAGCTCAGATACGTCGGCCAATCCTATGAGCTTCGCATTCCGGTGCCCGACGGCGAGCTGGACCAGCCGGCGATCCGGGCGGTCGAAGGGCGCTTCCACGCCGAGCACGAGCGAAGCTACGGCTACGCCGCCCAGGACGAGCCGGTCGAGCTGGTCAACGTCCGGTTGACCGCGCTCGGCCGGGTCGCCAAGCCCCGCCTCCAGGAGGTCGCTTCCGGCGCTGCCGACCCGGCGGGCGCCCTCCTGGGACGGCGCAAGGTGTACTTCGCCGAGACCGGCTTCGTCGGCACGCCGATCTACGGCCGCCATCGACTGGCGGCGCAGAATCAGATTGCCGGCCCCGCCATCGTCGAGCAGATGGACACGACGACGGTCATCCAGCCCCGCCACGTCGGGCGCATCGACCGGTACGGGAACATCCTCATCAGCAGCAACGGACAGTAGAGCTAACTACATCCGCATGGCCATCGGCAGGTAGAACAGCGGCAGGTTCACGACGCCCAGAACCACGATCAGGGCGGCCACGGGAGCCAGGGTGCCCCACAGCGAGGACGACCTCGGGCATCGGCCTGAAGGGATCGGGCTGGCTGCTTACCCAGGATCGAGTCTTGCCCCAACACCCGGACAACGCTCGAACGGCGTGCATCAGGATCGGCCAAACGACTGACCGACGTTCCTGGCGTCTTTCTCGCTGTCCCTCTTGGCGATCTTGGCGTCTCGGCGGCGCGTTGTCTATCGGAACCGCTCTAACGGAACGCTAACCGGCCGCAGATGCGCTTCTAACGCCGACAGCGCGATACTGCGGTGCCGATGGGGGAACGGTGAGCGGAGAGAGGAGGACGGCGATGATGTGGCTCAAAGCCTGCCCGCGCTGCCACGGCGACCTGGCGAAGCAAACCGACGAGCTCGGCGAGACCTTCGTCGGCTGCCTCCAGTGCGGCTACGTGCGGTACCTGCCCGTCACGGTGGCCAAGCCGGTGGCCGCTCGGCGCCACCCGCCCATCAAGCGGCGGGCGGCCTGAATGCGGGCTATCGGGGCCGCGGAACCGCCCCCGCCAGGTGGATGCCGGCGGGGGCGGTTCGCGCTAGCCTGACCTTCGTGCAACTGGCAGCCGGATCGCCCTTTTCATCGAGCTTGTCCATCGCCCAACGATGGGCCGCCGAAGCTCGGATACCGAGTGGCCTGGCGAGCGCCGCTCCTTCCGGGAGCGCAGGCGTCCCATCTGCCCCGGTTCGGTGGCACCAGCGATTGGTCCTTGCCCCGATCGCCATGCTCGCCACCGTTTGGCTGTCGACCCGGCCCCGGCAGACCCGCGGCCAGTCGATACTCCTCTCGCTGGATGTGCGCTATAATGCTCCCATGATCGCGCCGTTGCCCGCCACCGGGCTCTGGATCCCGCCGCGACCGCCGGGACTCATCGCGCGCCTCCGCCTGGCCGATCGGCTTGACGAGATCGTGGATCGCCGGCTCGCACTCGTCTCGGCGCCGGCCGGCTATGGCAAGACGACGCTGCTGAGCGATTGGGCCAGCCGGTGTCGATGGCCCGTTGCCTGGCTCTCGCTGGACGAGCGCGACAACGACGTCCACCGGTTCCTGGCCCACGTCGTCGCCGCCTGGGCAGCCGTCGAGCCGAGCGTCCGGGAGGGGCGACTCGGGACGCTGGTGGGGTCGTTGATGCCACCGGTCGATCGCGTCCTGGCGGCGCTCGCCGACGAGGCCGGCAAGCTGAGCGAGCACGTCGTCTTCATCCTGGACGACTACCACGTCGTCGAGGAGCCGTCGGTTCACGATGCCCTGACGACCCTGCTCGATCACCTCCCACCGCCGATGCACTTCGTCCTGGCGAGCCGCGCCGATCCGCCGCTTCCGCTCGCGCGCCTGCGCGGGCGCGGCCAGCTCGTCGAGCTGCGCGCCGCCGACCTCCGCTTCACGGTCGGGGAGGCCGCCGAATTCCTGAGGCACGCCATGGGGATCGACCTGCCGGACGGCGACGTGGCCGCGCTCGACACCCGCATCGAAGGCTGGATCGCCGGGCTCCAGATGGCGGCGTTGTCCTTGCGTGGACGCCGTGACCTCCCCGAGCATCTCACACAGGTCGCCGGGGACGACCGCTACATCGCCGACTATCTCGCCGGCGAAGTGCTCAGCCGGCAGCCCGACGACGCTCGATCGTTCCTGCTCCAAACCGCGATCCTCGATCGGCTCAGCGGGCCGCTCTGCGATAGTGTGACCGGCCGGAAGGACGGCCAGCAGATGCTGGAGAGCCTCGATCGATCCAACCTCTTCCTCGTCCCGCTGGACAACCGGCGGCAATGGTATCGCTATCACCATCTCTTCGCCGAGTTCCTGCGCCACCGTCTCGACCAGGTGATGGCCGACGGAGTCGCCGACCTGCACCGGCGGGCGAGCGATTGGCATGCGGCGAACGATGCTCCGGATCTCGCCTTCCGTCACGCCGTCGCCGGGCAGGACTTCCAGCACGCTGCCCGAATCGTCGAAGAGCAGTTCCTGTCCAAGATGGCGTACGGCCAGTACCGCATCGTCGCCGACTGGCTCCAGGCGCTGCCGGCGGACCTCTTCATCAGCCGCCCGCTGCTGGGCCTCTACCGCGTCGTGTTCCTGCTCTCCATTGGACAACTGGAGGCCGGCGCCAGATGCCTGGACGATCTCGATCGGCAGATTCAGGCGATGGCAACCGTCGATACCGGCGAGGCCGACGCCCATCTGGCGCGCGTCGCCGCCGCCCGCGTCGTTCTGGCCTGCCACCGGGATGACCTGCGCACCGCCATCGCGTTTTCCGGCCAGGCGCTTCACGGCTTGCCGGAAGACGACCTCTTCTACCGCTTCGCCGTGCAGATCGCCCTCGGCGATACCTACCGGCGCGCCGGCCGGTGGGACGCCGCCAGAGAGCCCTACCTCGAAGCACTGGCGGTGGCCCGACGCGCCCCATCCCCCTTCAAGGTCATTGCGATCCACCCGCTCAGCGCGCTGGGTGACCACGCCGTGATGCGGGGCCGTCTCCGGCGTGCGGCCGACTTCCGGCGGGAGTGCCTCCAGCTCATCGCCGAACAGACGGACCGGGCCGTGCTCGCCCTGCCGATCGTCGGCTGGGCGCACATCCGGATGGGCGAGCTACTCTACGAGTGGAACGATCTGGTGGGCGCGCTCGACCATCTGCGAAAGGGGCTCGATCTGGCGCAACTGGGCGGCGAGACGCGCGCCCTCGTCGCCGGGTACCTCGCCATCGGCCAGGCGGAGCTTGCCCGGGGTGGTCTCGACGGCGCCGCGGCGCACCTCCGGCGAGCGAAGCCGATCGTCGAGAGCGCGGAAGTCCCCGATTGGACCAGCCAGCTCAACCGACTCCAGGTCCGACTCTGGCTGGCTCAGGGCAACCTGCGCGCGGCCGGCGACTGGGTTGAGGAGACGCGTTTTCGGGTCGACGACGAGACGAGCTACCACTACGAGCTGGGCAGGCTGGCGCTGGCGCGCGTCCTCATCGCTCAGGGCGCAACCGACGCCGGTGCGCTCGACCGCGCCCTGGTCCTGCTCGATCGTCTGCTCCGGTCGGCGGAAGGGGCGGGCCGGATGGGCGTCGTCGTCGAAGTGCAGGCGCTGCGAGCCCTGGCACTTCGGGGACAGGGTCGTATCGCCCAGGCGATGATCGCCCTGGAACAGGCGCTGCGGCTGGCCGAGCCGGAAGGCTTCGTGCGCCTGTTCGTCGACCTGGGGCCGCCGATGGCGGCGCTGCTGCACGAAGCCGGGGCGCGAGGCGTTTTGACGGCCTACGCCGGCGCGCTGCTGGCGGCCTTTGGCGAGGGATTCCCGGCTGCTGGGGCGAGCGCAGCGGGTTCGCCCGATCGGCTCAGCGAGCGCGAACTCGAAGTGCTCCGGCTCCTCGCCGCCGGCCTCTCGAACCACGAGATCGCGGATGAGCTGGTCATCGCGGTCGGCACGGTGAAGCGGCACACCGCCACCATCTACGAGAAGCTCGGCGTCAACAGCCGAACCAGGGCCATCGCCAGGGCGCGTGCGCTCAGCCTTCTGGTCTGAACGCCGCTCGGAACAACCCTCCGAATACACCTTTTGGCACATCACAGGTCGTCGGCCTCCCCGTATACTGGTCTCAGACCGAGAGCGACAGACTGACAGAGGAGGTAGCGCAGTGTCTGAGGCCAACAAGGCCCGCTCACGACGGGTCTTCGAGGAGATCACCAGCCAGGGGAACCTCGACGCCATTGAGGAGGTGATTGCCGAGAACTTTGTGAACCAGCCCTTCGGGGCCACCGGCCCGGCCGGGGTGCGGCAGCTCGTCACGATGCTGCTCACTGCCTTCCCGGACCTCACGGAGACGGTCGAGGAGCAGATCGCCGAGGGCGACGTGGTGGTCTCACGGGTGACCCTCCGCGGCACGCACGAAGGGCCGCTGCAGCCGGCCAACATCCCACCGACCGGCAAGCCGGTCGCATTCGCCGGCATCATCATCCATCGCCATGCAGACGGCCGGATCGTCGAAGGGTACAGCCTGATCGATCAGCTCAGCCTGCTGCGCCAGATCGGCGCAATTCGGTCGTGAGGCGCCATCAGTCGCGGAGTATCTGAGAGGAGTATCTGAAAGGAGAGCAGCCATGGCCATCATCGAACGCAGGGTCTTCTACGCGAAAGCAGGAGCCGCCGAGCCACTGGTCGCGGTCCTCCAGGAGGGCATGATGAAGGTCTTCGCGGAGCGCGGCTACGGCGCAAAGGTCCGCGTGTTGACCGACTACATGAGCGGGCGATCGGATCGGGTCGTCCAGGAAGTTGAAGTGCCCAGCATCGGGGATATCGAAGCGGTCGTGGGCAAGCTCATGGCGGATCCCAAGGCCGGCGCGGAGCTCCTGGCCCTCCAGAAGAAGATCTTCGAGCTGGTCGAGTTCTCCGAGGTGGAGCACTGGGCGATCCGCTAGATTTGGCCTATCGCGGATCGCCGGCCAGTCTTGCGCCCAGTCCGTGTTCCTGCTATACTGCGTAGCAGTAAGGCCGAAGAACGGAAACGGGGGCGGTTCATGGCCAGGATCGAGGATTTTACCATCCGGGAACGCAACGTCTTGACCTTGCCGCAGGGCATTCGAGAAGTGAGCCGGCTGAGGAGCGGCGTCCAGGGCAAAGCGGTTGCCGTGGGCGAAGGTATCGTGTTGCTGGTCGTCGATCCCCTGCTCGTCGACGACCTTGTCGAGCGCGTGACCCGATGCCTCGATGAGCGCGCCGCCCGGGATCCCTGGGCGCGCCTCAACGAAGCGCTCGCCGCCGACCGGCTCGAGCCGATGCCGACCGAACGGTACGTTGCCCCGCCCGAGCCAGACGCAGTGCCGGCGCTCGACCGCCTGTTTCAGCAGTATGGCGATACCCCACAGGTCGAGCCCTCCGAACGGCGCTGGCAGGAGTAGGGCGTGGGGCTCTTCGACGACCCGCGCGAGTACTATGCCGAGGTGTCGGGCTATCTGCAACAGGGCGATCTCGTCATCGCCCCGTCGGCAACCCTCTGGGCGGCAGCGGAGCAGGCCGTCGAGCCAGGTCTTCTGTTGCCGCCGGGCAGTGTCGGAGCGAGCCAGATGGCGCTCCTCTGGCCGCCGCGCGATCCGGTCGAGGGGCTGGTCGCAGAGGTTCGCTGGGGGCTGGTGATGGTCCTGCCCCACGAGTGCGCGATTCACCGCGACTTCAATCGCCGACTGGTTGAGCTGGAGGCGGCGGGCGCGCCGCGTGCCGAGGCGGTCGAGCGGGCCTCGGCCGATCCCGCGTTGGACCCGACGATCGTCGTCGCGCCCGTCTTGCCGTTGGCGGCGCTGCCGGAGCCGGACCGTCGCACCGTAGCTGCCGGAGGCCGCATCGGTCTGTGCCCGGTCTGCCCGGGGCCGGACCCGCGCAGGCCGCTGATTCCGCCCGCCGCCGTCGATCTCGGCCGCGCCGGCGAGATCAGCCGCCGCCTGGTCCATCGCCGAGTGGCTCGCTTGTCGTCTCGGGCGCGGGCTTTCCTGCGCTTCAAGCTGGCTGAGCAGTGGGCGTACCGGAACCAGTCGCTGGATGCCGAGGTCGCCCGTGCGGTGGGCCAGACGATCGTGCGCCACCAGGTGATCGAGCGGGCGAAGGATCTCCAGATCATCCTGGAGCTCGACGACGGCACGACGCTCGTCCTGAAACAGGACCAGCGCCGGCCGGCGCCGGCCGACCTCCCGCCGCGCTCGGCATTCCCCGACCGCCCCATGCCGTGATCGCGATCGGGGTAGCTGAGTGGGGCGCGATCCCTCCCGCCGGGTGGCAGTTCTGCTCTGTGCTCCTCAGCCCATGCACCGATGGACTGAGACGAGCGGAACGTAGGCCCTGAAGTTTCTCGCGCCCTGCGTCGGCGCGATCGGTGTGGGTGCGACAGGCGGACTCGGCGCGGTGAACCGGAGGATCCACAGACCGCCCCGGCCGGCGGAGACGTAGACGTGGTTCCCGGCCAGCGTGACCGCCTCGGCGCCCGACCAGACCTGGTAGAAGCCGACCTCCGTGGCGCGCCGCGGATCGCCGACGTCCAGAACCCGCAGACCGGCCTGCTCCGCGGCGACGTAGGCGTAGCCACCCCCCACTGCAATCGCGTCGCTCGGACCGCCCAGTTGCCCGACCGGCTCGACGTTCTGGGCGCACTCCTGGCTCCTGGACCCCCGGCCTGCGCCGAACTTCTGGCCTCCCGGGCTCCACGACAACTGACCTGCCCGCCCATCCTGGGCCGCAACGGGTGCCGCGCCGTTCTGCGCTGCCGTCGGCGCCGCGTCATTCGACGGCAAGACGACCAGGAGGGCCACCAGGAGCGTTGCGGCGCGGAGCGCGGCAACGCTCCCGTGAAGACCCGCACGCGGAGACGCGGAGGCCGCGGACCGCGGAATGCCCGAGCCGCGAACGGAAG
>JACQGW010000215.1 GCA_016199325.1 Chloroflexota bacterium | reverse complement strand
GTTCGGCCCGAGGAGATGCTTCGCTGCGGCTCAGCATGACAGAACGGGGCTGCCGGGATCGTCAGTTGCTTGCCGGCTACCCCCAGTGGGCTTCCTGCCCTTGCCCGGTGTTCGGGACTGGAAAATCGCTATGTGCTGCTGCCATTGTGCCCCGGCCGCGACAGATAGGCCGCGATCTGCTCGAACAGCGCCTGCGCCTTCTCCTCAGGCGTGCCGGCCAGGAACTGGCGCTTGCGCTCGGCCGAGCCGGAGCGGTCGACCCCGGCGACGACGGTCGGCGAGCCTTTCAGCCCGACGATCTCGGGATCGACGTCGAGGTCGGCGGCGCTCCAGATGGTGACGTCCAGGCGGTCGCGGCGGAGGCGCTCGAAGTCGACGAAGCGGGGCTCGTTCGAGCCCACCTGCACCGAGACGACCGCCGGCAGCGGCACGGTGATGACCTCGTGGCCGCCCTTTAGCTCGCGGCGGGCCTTGACGCGGCGGCGCTCCGGCAGGATCTCCAGGTCGGAGGCGTAGGTGATTTGGGCGACGCCGAGCCATTCGGCGATGCCCGGCGGCACCTGCGCCGTCGCGCCGTCGGAGGACTCCTCGCCGCAGATGACGAGGTCGCAGCCGCCGAGCCTCGTGATGCCGCGCGCCAGCGTGTACGAGGTTGCCAGCGTGTCGGCGCCGCCGAAGGCGCGGTCGCTCAGGAGGTAGGCGGCATCGGCGCCGACCGCCAGCGCCAACTTCAGGTACTCGACGAAAAACGGTGGGCCCATCGAGAGCAGGCTGACCCGGCCGCCGTGCCGCTCACGCAGCGCCAGGGCGAACTCCAGCGCGTTCTGATCGGGCGGGTTGAACTGCTGGCGCGCCTTCGCCCGGTCGAGCGTGCGCGTCTGAAGGTCAACCTTCACCTCCTCCGGCCGTGGCACCACCTTCAGACAGACCACAAAATGCAGCTCACCCATAGTGTTCACCCTCTCACGAGTGATGAGTAATGAGTAATGAGTGATGAGTGTCGTCTACTCATCACTCATTACTCATTACTCGTATTCGATTGATGAGCGGCGGCAGCACGTTGAAGAGGTCGTCGACGATGCAGTAGTCGGCGTGGTCGAAGATCGTCGCCTCTTCGTCGGTGTTGATGGCGATGACGCACTCGGCCGCATCGATCCCGACGGTGAAGTGCATCGCGCCGGAGATGCCGCAGACGACCGCCAGCTTCGGGTGCGTTACATAGCCCGTCTGGCCGACCTGCCGCTCGCGCTCGACCCAGCCCTGGTCGACCGCGACGCGGGTCGCGCCGACCTCGGCGCCGATCAGCCCGGCCAGCTCGTTCAGCAGCCCGAAGTCGCCGTGCGTGCCCCGCCCGCCGACGACGATTCGTTCGGCCTTCGTGAGATCAAGCCCCTCGTGGATGGCGCGCTCGACGACCTCCGTCTGAAGGTCACTCGGCGCCAGGATCGCCGGCACGCGCTCGACCACGCCCGTCGGGCTCGCCAGCGGCGCCGGCGGCGTGAAGATGCCGGGGCGAACGGTCGCCATCTGGGGGCGGTGCTGGACGCACTTGATGAGAGCGACGACGCCGCCGCCGAACCCGGTGACGCGCCCCAGCAGGAGCCCGGTCCCCGACTCCAGCTCCAGGCCGGTGCAGTCGGCCGTCAGACCGGTGCGAAGCCGCACGGCCAGCCGGCCGGCCAGGTCTCGCCCGTTCGGCGTTGCGCCCATCAGGAGGATGTCCGGCCGCCGCTCCAGGACGAGCTCGCCGACGATCTTCGTGTAGGCGTCGGTCGTGTAGATGCCCAGAGCCGGATGCTCGGCGACGAGGACCCGGTCGGCACCGGCTGCCCGCGCCGCCTGCGCGGCCGCCTCGACGTCGCCGCCGAGCAGGACGCCGACGAGCTCGGTCCCGGCCTCGTCGGCGAGCTGCCGGCCGCGGCCGAGCAGCTCGAGCGAGACGCCCTCAAGTCGGCCGCCCTCCTGCTCCAGGAAGATCCAGATGCCCCTGGCCTCGGCAGGGGTGTAGCTGGGCGTGATCATCGTGCTACCTCACGTCATACGTCATGCGTCATGCGTCATGCGGCGGCGATGTAGCTGGGTGTGATCATCGTGCCACCTCCCGTGCGGCCGGCCGCGCCGCGCTGACGCCGAGCGCGCTCGCCACCAGCTCGGCGACGTCGACGACCCGCAGCGGCGCTTCGGCCAGCTTGGCGCTGTCTTCGAGGCAGGCGATGCAGTGCGGGCAGCTCGTCGCCAGGACCTCGGCGCCGGTCGCCCGCGCCTGAGCGATCCGAATGTCGGAGAACCGCTGGCCGGCGACCGTCTCCTGCCACATCCGGCCGCCGCCGCCGCCACAGCAGAGCGTGTCGGCCCGACTCTCCTCCATCTCGACCAGCTCGACGCCGGGCAGCGCCCTCAGGATCTCCCGCGGCGCCTCGCAGACGCTGTTGTGGCGGCTCAGGTAGCACGGGTCGTGGTAGGTCACCCGCAGGTTGAGGGGCTGCTCGAAGCGGAGCCTTCCCGCCGCGATCAGCTCGGCCAGGTACTCGCCGACGTGGAGCGGCCGCCAGCCGGCCGGCTTCTGACCGACGAAGTGGTGGTTCTTGAACATGTCGTAGCAGTGGGGCGAGATGGCGACGATCGTCCGCACGCCGACCTCGGCGAAGAGCCGCTCGTTGGCGGCGACCACCTGCTGGACGTAGCCGGCCTGGCCGAGGCTGTGCGCCGCCTCGCCGCAGCACGGCTCGCGGTCGCCCAGCGTGCCGAAGCCGACGCCGGCCGCCCGGAAGATGCCGGCGAGCGCGCGGGCGACCTTCTGCATCCGCTGGTCGTAGGAGGCCGTGCAGCCGACGTAGTAGAGGATCTCGGACTCGGCGCCGAAAGCGGGCACGTCGAGGCCCCGGGCCCATTCCGACCGCTGCGAGGGCGGCCGGCCCCAGGGGTTGCCGTCCCAGTACATCCCCCACATCAGCGAGCTGAGGCCCGCCGGCACCCGCCGTCGCTGCCAGGCGGCCTGGCGGAGCGCGACCATCACCCGAGCGATCGGCACGCCGCGCGGGCAGCGATCCTCGCAGGCCCCGCAGGTCGTGCAGAGCCAGACGGCGCCGTTGGACTCGTCCAGCCCGAGCTGCGCCCGCCGCATCAACTGGCGGACCCTCAGCCCTTCGCCGCTGACGAGCCCCCAGGGGCAGGTCGCCGTACAGGTCCCGCACTGAAAGCACGGGGCCGCCGCGCCGCCGGTGATGCGAATGATCTCCTCGGCGAGCGCGTCGTCGAGTAGCAGCGGACGCGCCTCCGATGTCCTGGAGACCGAGTATCGAGCATCGACCGCCGACCCACGTATTGTCCCAACCATATTATCCTCCCGGTTGCGGCGCGCTCATGAAGGCTGGCGAAGGGATCTGATAGTCGCCGGGGAACGGCGCACTGACGTGCGCACTACGAACCAGCGCCGTTGTTCGGAGTGCGCACGTCGGTGGTGCATCCGGCAAATCCGTTGGAGATTGGCCGGCGCGTGCATTGTCATGCTGAGCCGCAGCGAGGCATCTCCTGGACGCTGCCTGTTCAGGCCGGGGAGATGCTTTGCTGCGGCTCAGCACGACGGACGGGGAGTCGCCAGGATCAGCCAGTGACTTGCCGGATGCACCAGTTAGTGCGCTTCCTGGATGGTACCGTGGAATTCGCCGGGGGAACGGCGCCATGTTGCAAGCTGACGAATTGATCGGATCCCGGGAGGGAGACGGCGGCGACCACGGGGGGCCAAGTCGTCCAACTTCTGAGCCAGCCCCGGTCCGTGCAAAGGACCGCCGTCTGTCATTCCGAGCCGCAGCGAGGAATCTCCCCGGTGGTTGCGGGACCACGGGACGCCGCGCGTGGGGCTGCAGGGAGCGAGGGCTTCCTGCTTCACCGGTCGGCTGGACCAGCCCCGCGTGATCCCTGACGGACGAGGAGATTCCTCGCTGCGGCTCGGAATGACGGGGACGCGGCTCGGAATGACGGGGACGCGCCGGCCCGTCTTCTCGCTCGTGCAATGGGCGTCGCGGTGCGTCTCGCCCAATGACTTGGAGCACATGCCAGGGAGGGATCGCCCCTACGGAGGGGTTGGCGACGTCGCAGGGGCAACCTCCCGTGGTTGCTCTCCCCGACCCGGGAGACGGGGGCGACCACGGAGGGATCGCCCCTACGGAGGGGTTGGCGACGTCGTAGGGGCAACCCTCCGTGGTTGCCCTCCCCGGTCTATCCGAGTCGTTCGTCAAACTCCACAAGTGCATACAAGGAACCAGCGCAGTCGTTCGTAGTGCGCACGTAATTGCGCTTCCCCGGCGATGCAAGGAACACTCGCCTTGATAGTCAATCCCCACAGGTGCGCCGTCTTCCGCTCCACCCGATCCTGGCCTCATCAGTCCCATGCTCATCTCAGATCACGACACGCAGCGCTTGAATCAGAGCTGCTGCTGGTACCAATTCTCGCCCGTGTGGCTTGCCAACTCCCAACCCTCGTCTCCCAGGCGACGCACGATCTTCCAGAAGTCGTCAAGTTCGGTTGGCCCCCACTCACTACCATTACTGAAAGTCATGCTGATGTCTTCACTGCCTAGTTCGGCGTAGTGTTGGTATTGGAGCCGCGCGTACTCCCACTTCGGCATCGCATCCCCCCGTAACCAGCGCCCGGCCCCGCGGCCATCCGTGTAATCCGTTCCCAAAATCCGTTGACAGCAATCCGTTGACAGCCACCCATTGCCCTCAAACCAGCGCGAGGGCTGGCGAGTGCCGTGCGACCACCTCGGCCATCTCGCGGACCTTTGCCGCGAACTGCTTGCCCTCGGCCGCAGAGACCCAGTGGAGCTGGAGCCGCTCGGGCGCGATGCCCTGCCGGGCGAACTTCTCGCGCCACATCTCGAAGCGCCGCACCGTCCAGTTGTTGGCGTTGATGTAGTGGCAGTCGCCCAGGTGGCAGCCGGTCAGGAGAACGGCGCCGGCGCCGCGCTCGAAGGCGCGGGCGATGAAGTCCTCCTCGACCCGGCCCGAGCACATGCTCCGAATGATGCGGGCCACCGGCGGGTACTGGATCTTCTCGATGCCAGCCTGGTCGGCGCCGGCGTAGGAGCACCAGTTGCAGGCGAAGACGAGCACCTTCTCCTCGGGCCGGTCGGCCAGCGCCGCGTCGATCTGCGCCATGATCTGGCTGTCGGTGAAGTACGGCATCGTGATGGCGTCGAACTCGCAGGCCGCCGCGCAGGTGCCGCACCCCTCACAGGCCGCCTCGACGATGCCGGCGGTCTTGACCTTCCGGCTCCCCTTGACGAGCTCGATGGCGCCGAACGGGCAGGTCTCGACGCAGATGCCGCAGCCGGAGCAGGCGTCGGCGTCGATCTGGCCGGTGATCGGCTCCTTCGTGATGGTGTCCCGCGCCAGCAGCGCGCTCGCCTTGGCGGCGGCGGCCAGCGCCTGGGCGACCGACTCCCGCACGTCCTTGGGCGCCTGGCAGGCGCCGGCAAGGTAGATGCCCGGCGAGCCCGCCTCGGCCGGACCGAGCTTCGGGTGCTTTTCGAGCAGGAAGCCGTCCTCGCTGTGGGCGACCTTGAGCTGCTGCGAGACGTTCTCGACCCCCGGCGTCAGCCCGGCGACGAGCACCAGCAGGTCGGTCGGCAGCGCCACGGGATAGCCCAGCAGCTCGTCGCGGAAGGTCACGACGCCGTCGCCGTATTCGACGGCCTGCTCGGGCGTCGCGTCCGGGTCGTAGCGGAAGAACTGGACGCCGGCCCGCATCGCCTCTTCGTACATCTCCTCCGCGTGCCGGCTGAAGGTCCGGATGTCGCGGTAGAGGACGCGCACGCGCTTGCCCTGGCGACGGAGCGCCAGCGCCTGCTGGATCATCGAGGCGCAGCAGTAGCGCGAGCAGCCGCGCTCCCCGTTGCGCGAGCCCACGCAGGCGACGAACGTCACCCGCTCGGCCGCCGTCTCGCCATGCTGCGCTTCCAGGTCGAGGTTCGTGATGACCCGCGGGTCACGGCCGTAGCCGAATTCGGTGGGGACGTAGGGCTCGACGCCGGTCGCCATGACGACCGCGCCGGCGACGATCTCCTCGCCGTTGGTCAGGCGCGCCGAGTAGTGGCCGATGTGGCCGCTGATCACCTCGATCTCGGTTCCGAGGTGCAGGTGGACCCCCGCGGCCAGCGCCGCCCGGATTCTGTCGTCGACCAGCGAGCGGGCCTCGACGCCGGCCGGCGCCAGCCGGTGGAGGCGGCGCAGGAGGCCGCCCGGCTGCTGCTTGCGCTCGATCAGGTGGGTCTCAATGCCCTGCTCGGCCAGGTTCGCCGCCGCCGTCAGCCCGGCGATGCCGCCGCCGACGACGATGGCAGCCTGCTTCACAGGCTGCTCGCGACCTTGGAGGGGCCGGAGCAGACGTGACTTGTCGACCGCCATCCTGACCATGTCCAGCGCCTTGTGCGTCGCCGCGCTCCGGTCCTCCTTGTGGACCCAGGAGTCGTGGTTGCGGAGGTTGGACATCTCCAGCAGGTACGGGTTCAGCCCGGCGCGGCTGGCGGTCCGGCGGAACGTCCCCTCGTGGGTCTTCGGCGAGCAGGCGGCGACGACCAGCCGGTTGATCTGCTTCTGGACGATGGTGCTGCCGATGGCGAGCTGAGTATTGCCGGCGCAGGCGAACATCGTCTGCTCGGCGTGAACGACGTTCGGCAGACAGGCCGCGTAGTCGGCGACGGAACCGGTGTCGACCGTTCCGGCGATGTTGGAGCCGCAGCGGCAGACGAAGACGCCCACCCGCGCCTCGCCGTCGGCGGGGATCGGCGCGGCCGCCGGGTCCTCGGGCCAGCCGCGGCCCCGGACGTGCGTCAGCGCGGCGGCGGCTGCGGCGCCGGCCTCGGCGACGCTGTCCGGAATGTCCTTGGGGCCGGAGGCGCAGCCGGCGACGTAGATGCCCGGCCGTGTCGTCTGGAGCAGCCCGCCGCGGTCCTCCACCGACTGGACGAAGCCGTCGGGGTCGAGCTCCACCCCGAGGCGCTGGGCGAGGTCGGCCAGCCCATCGGGCGGCCGCACCGCGGTGGCCAGGACGACCATATCAAAGTCGGCCGTCTGCACGATGCCGCGGTCGGTATCCTCATAGCGGACGCGCAGGACGTCGCCGTCTGAGCCGGCCACCGGCGTGACCCTGGCCGGGCGCCCGCGGACGAACTCGACGCCTTCGGCCTCGGTCCGCTGGTAGAAGGCGTCGAACCCCTTGCCGAAGGCGCGGATGTCCATGTACATGACGGTCACGTGCTTGACGCCGTGGTCGGCCGCCTGGAAGGCGTGTTTGATCGAGTACATGCAGCAGAAGCGTGAGCAGTAGCGGTAGTACCGCCGGTCGCGCGAGCCGACGCAGAGGACCAGCAGCACTCGTTCCGGGTGGTGGCCGTTGGACGGCTTGACGATCTCGCCGCCCGTCGGGCCGGCCGAGGTCAGCAGCCGCTCCAGCTCGAACGAGGTCAGGACGTCGGGGTGCCGGCCGTAGCCGTACTCGCGGATCGCCGTCGCGTCGATCAGGTCGAAGCCCGTCGAGACGATGATTGAGGCGACCTCGCGCTCGTGGCGCCGCTCGCGGAAGTCGTTGAAGTCGATGCACTTGGGCACGCAGGCATCGACGCAGCGGCCGCACGGCAGGTAGTTCGGCGGCTCGTTGAGGCAGTGCTCCAGGTCGACCATGTAGGCGCCGGGCACCGCCTGCGGGAACGGCGTGTAGATCGCCTTTCTGGGCGCCATCGCCGCGTCGAACTCGTTGGGGACGACGACCGGGCAGGCGCGGACGCAATCGTCGCAGCGCGTGCATTCCTCGGTGACGAGGCGGGGCCGCTGGCGGATCGTCACCCGAAACGCCCCGGCGACGCCAGCGACCGTCTCGACCTCGGCGTTCGCCAGCACCTCGATGTTCCGGTGCTCGGCCACCTCGGAGAGCTTCGGCGCCTCGATGCAGATGGAGCAGTCGAGCGTCGGGAAGTTCTTGTCGAGCGCGGCCATCTTGCCGCCGATGGAGGGCGAGCGCTCGACGAGGACGACCCGGGCGCCGGCCTCGGCCAGGTCGAGCGCGGCCTGGACGCCGGCGATACCGCCGCCGACGATCAGGACGGTGCCGCGCGGGGGAGTGCCGTTCTTGCTGGGCGGCAGGCTCATCGCGCCGCCTCCGGCACCCGGGCGTGGGCGTAGCCCGCCGCAAAGGCCCGAAGGTTCAGCTCGAGGGTTCGGGGCCGGACCGTGCTCCGGATCGCCTCTTCGGCGGCCTGGCGGCTGATCGCCCCGGTCACGGCGGTGAAGAACCCGACCATCACGACGTTGGCGGCGATCTTGTTGCCCAGCCCCTCGGCGATGCGCGTCGCCGGGATGCGATGGAGCCGCGGCCCGTTGGCGTCGAGCTGGACGAGGTCCTCGTCGATCAGCACCGCGGTGGCGCCGGCGCGCTCCTCGTCGTACTTGTGGAGTGCCTCCTGCGACATGAGGACGAGGTAGTCGGGTGCGCCGATCAGCGGGTAGTCGATGGGCTCGTCGGCGACGACGACCTCGGCGGAGCAGGCGCCGCCGCGCGCCTCCGGGCCGTACGATTGGGAGAGCGCGGCGTAGCGGCCGTCGTAGAGCGCCACCGCCTTGCCGATCAGGTGGCCGGCGAGGATGATCCCCTGTCCGCCGAAGCCGGCGAGTCGAATCTCAGCGCGCATAGGTTGCCTCACTCTCTACTTTGCCGATCCCACCGGCGCGTAGAGCGGCCGGTCGATGTCCACGAAGTTGCCAAGGTAGATGGGCTCATCGGTCGTCAGGTCGACCTGGGCTCTGGCGAGGTCGACGCGCTCGTCGACGATGCAGTGCCGGCGGTAGAGCTGCATCTCGTCGATCCCTTCGCCCAGGTCGTTGGACTTGCCGTAGGAGACCGGGCACGGCGCCAGGATCTCGATGAACGTGAAGCCGTGCTTGCGCAGCGCCCGCTCGATGGAGACCCGGAGCTGCCGCACGTGGAGCGCCGTCCAGCGGGCGACGAAGACGGCGCCGGCGGTGGCGGCGAAGTGGGGCAGGTTGAGCGGCCCCTCCTTGTTGCCGAGCGGCGTCGTCGTCGTGAACGAGCCGTAGGGCGTCGTCGGCCCGCCCTGGCCGCCGGTCATCCCGTAGTTGAAGTTGTTGACGCAGATCACGTTGAGGTCGATGTTCCGCCGGGCGGCGTGGAGGAAGTGGTTGCCGCCGATGGCGAAGAGGTCGCCGTCGCCGCTGAAGACGGTGACTTCGAGGTCCGGCCTGGCGAGCTTCAGCCCCGTCGCGAAGGCGATGGCGCGGCCGTGCGTCGTATGAAACGAGTCGAGATTGACGTACCCGGCGGTTCGGCCGGTGCAGCCGATGCCGGAGACGCACACGTGCCGGTCCACCGGGATGTCGGAGGTGTGGATCGCCTTGACGTAGGCGTCCATGACGGTGCCGATGCCGCAGCCGGGGCACCAGATGTGCGGCAGCCGTTCTGCGCGCAGGAAGGTATCGACGGGGTGTGAGTCAACGACGCGAGCGCCGCCGGTAGTCTGGGCGACCATCTGATTCCATCCCCTCTCTGATTCCGGCGAGGACGGCCTCCGGCCGAATGAGCTCCCCACCGGCGTGGTTCACGCGCACGACGGGCTTGTCGGTAAAGCGCTCGAGCTCGCGCGCGATCTGGCCCAGGTTCAGCTCGGGGACGACGAAGGCACGCACACGCTCGCCCAGCTCCGCGATGAGGTCGCCGGCAAAGGGCCAGATGGTGATGAGGCGCACGAACCCGACTCGGGCGCCGCTTGCCCGGGCTTCGCCGACCGCCCGTCTGGCCACCCGGGCGGAGGAGCCGTAGCAGACGACGACCACCTCGGCGTCGTCGAGGAATGCGGTTTCGGTCGCGACGATCTCCGGCGCGTGGCGGCGGACCTTCTCGCTGAGCCGGCGGACGAGCCGCTCGTGTACCTCGGCCGTCGTCACCGGGTAGCCGCGCTCGTCGTGCGTCAGGCCGGTGACGTGGATCCGGTAGCCGGCGCCGACCGGCGGCATCGGCGGCACGAGGTCCTCCCCCGGCGCGAAGGCCCGGAAGCCGTTGCCCGGCGGCGACGCCGGCCCCTTCCGGTCGACCAGGAGCAGATCATGGGCCGGCGGGATGTCGACCCGCTCGGTCAGGTGGCCCACCACCTCGTCGGCCATGACGAAGACCGGCGTCCGCAGCCGTTCCGCCATGTTGAACGCCTTGACGGTCAGGTCGAACATCTCCTGGCACGACGACGGCGCGTAGGCGATCGGCTCCCAGTCGCCGTGGGATCCCCACTTGGCCTGCATCACGTCGGCCTGGGCGACGAGCGTCGGCAATCCGGTCGAAGGCCCGCCGCGCTGGACGTCGACGACGACGCAGGGGGTCTCGGTCATGACGCCGAGCCCGATGTTCTCCATCATCAGCGTGAAGCCCGGACCTGAGGTCGCCGTCATCGCTTTGGCGCCGCCCCAGGCCGCCCCGAGCACGGCGGCCATCGAGCCGAGCTCGTCCTCCATCTGGACGTAGCAGCCGCCGATCTCCGGCAGGCGGCGGGCCAGCCGCTCGGCGATCTCCGTCGACGGCGTGATCGGGTATCCGGCGAAGAAGGTGCAGCCGGCCGCCAGCGCGCCCTCGGCGCAGGCGACGTCGCCGTTGATGAAGTGGCGTCCGGCAAGGATCCTGGCGGGCGCCATCAGGCCACCTCGACGGTGTAGATGGCGAACTCGGGGCAGATGATCTGGCAGAAGCCGCAGTTGACGCAGGCGGCCTCCTTGCCGGTGGCGACGACGGGGTAGTGATACCCCTTGGCGTTGATGGTGTCGGACTCGACGAGGACGTCCTCGGGGCAGAACTCGATGCAGAAACTGCATTCCTTACAGCGGTCGGGAATCGTGTACACCTGCCCCCGCGGCAGGCGCACGGCGGCGAGACCCAGCGGTTGGCGCGTCAGCGTTGCGGCCATGGTCCCATGCTCCCCAGGTCCGGGGTCTGGCCGCTCGGCAGCCTGTTCCACCGCCCTCCGCGACCAAAGGTATATAGCACGGACCACCCGGTTAATCAACGAAAGTCCGCTTTGTGATCCGTTTCACGATTGGGAGGGCGCACAGGACGGCGTTGGGAAGAAGGTGGAAGTGCATCCTGAGCCGCAGAGGCAGCGGAAGCGGGCACGCAGGTTCGTAGTGCGCACTCGCAAGTGCGCCCTCGGGCGGCAGGGGCTCGACTATGCTTGCCCACGAGCGACTCCGGTGGGGGGCACCGAACCGAGCTGCGAACGTGAGTGAGCGGCTCCCTGGCGCGCGGGCCACTCCCGCACGCCGGGGATCCGCTCACTCACGTTCGCAGCTCGGATGGTCCGCGCTGTGCGGCCTTCGAGCCTGGCGCGCGGTCCACGCCCGCACGCCGGGGATCCGCTCATTCACGTTCGCAGCTCGGATGGTCCGCGCTGTGCCGCCTCCGCGTGCGGGTTTTCATGGGGGCTTGGCGGCGCGCAGCAAAGAGCCTGGTCCTCCCGCTCCAGCTCTTCCAGGAGGCGGTCGGAGGGGACGTTCGCATGGCGCTCGGCAATCACCATGAACCGGCGGAAAAGCATCTCGCGGACGGCTGGGCGGGTGCTGTTGGCCTGCATGAACAGATCCAGGTCTTCTTTGGGGATGCGGTAGGCCCGCCCGATCCGAGTAGCGGGCAGCTTCTTGCTCCGAATCAGCCGGTAGACCGTGTCCTTGTTGAGTTGCAGGTAGTCGGCCACTTGCTCTGGCGTCATGAACTCGCGCATGCAGTAGCGCCCGACTCTCTGCCGGAGTCATGCACCGCTGACCCCTTGCAGACAGCTACGGGAGAGCTACCGGGCCGGCGGCGTACCCCCCGGCACGACGGCCCCGTACGGGAGCGGCTTCGTCGCCGGCGCAAACGACTGCCCTGGCGGTGGCCACGTGACCGGTTTTCCACCCAGTGGCGTCGGCATCTCCTGTGGTGATCTCGTCGGGGTCGGAATTGGCAGGCTCGGATCGTTGAGGGCGATCCGAAAGCGCGACCCATCGGATGAGGGTAGTATCAGCATTGGGAGACCGGCTCGGAGGTCGAACACGAACCCGATGTAGGGCACCGGAGGTCGCTCCTTTGGATCCTGCCGGATCAAACCAGCATGCATACTGGTCGTCTCGAACTCGCCTTGCAGGATCACGAGCATCAGCGGCGGTTCCTCACCGGCAGGGCTGGGCGGACTACCAAGCCCCAGTGTTGGAAGGTCGGCCAAGACGATCGGTTTCACCAGGCGGACGGTGGGGACCCTCCCGCTTGGGCTTGGAAAGTGCGCCTGAGCAAACCCAACCGCGTACCGGCCAACCTCCTCCGGCGAAGCGCCGACGAGAGGACGTGGCGGTACCGACCGATCAGGCGGGGTTCGAACGGTTGGCGTTTGCGCCCGCGTGTATTCGGTCAGCAAGAGTCCACCCGCAAGGCTCACGAGAAGCAAGCTCATGGCCAGGAGCAGCAGCTTTCGGAACATCTCGCCATCGCGCATACCGAACCTGGCCCGATATGTCGTTCCTGGGTGCAAATCCCTGCACAGGAACAGTTGGCAGGAACGATGTAACCACCATGATGAGCATGGCCAGTACGTTGAGTGCGTAGATGGACCCCCTTCTTCTCCTCACGTCATGCACCCTTTCTGACATCCCAAGTGTCAGGGTCTGCTACCTATACGCTACTGTGCGAGCGCGTGGCTAATCGCTTTTCTGATCTCATCTTCCTTGACAGAGACGCCGTACCGTGGAACCGTTGTGCCATCTGGCTTGAGGCCAAGGGCCTGAACCGGACGCCAAAACGGCCCTTCCTTGGGCTGAGTCAGATAGACGATAACGCGTTGTCCCGGCACCCGGAGAATCTCCATGGTTGGCCAGTTCACGCCCAAAGCATCCTGGCCAACTCGGCCCCCATAGGTGCGGAGGATCAGGCGGTCAGCAGGTTGTGCCCCCTTCAGGTACTCCTCGACATGGAGGACCACCGGCGTGATGATCGCAGTTCCTGAGTCCCAGTCACCGATCGCGGAACGATCTAACCCCATCGCCCTGAAGTCCGGTCGCTTGCCATCGGGTGTTGACCAACGGGCGGCTTGGACTTCCTCCACGGTGCCAATCGCAATGATCGCGACTGACCGAATAATTCCCGTCGGGGTGATGTATTGGCTCTCAGTGGCGCTGAACGTCCCGGTAGCGGGACGTTCAGGCCCACCGGGCAGCGGCGTCGGAAGCGTCCGGAAGAACTCGTGCGGCGGCATGTCCGTCGGCGCCTGGGGTGTGGGTGCGGGGGGAAACATGCTCATGGGGCGGGGTGTCGCCGTCGGTGGACCGCCCGGCGTTGGCGAGGGTGGGTAGGCCGTAGGATTGAACACGTAGTTGGGGTCGGGGCCCGGCGTTCTTGGAGGTGAAGCAACGCCCACACTGGGTTGGGTGATCATTACATACAAGCCTACCACGACAATGCAAACGACAACCAGCAGGCCCGCGACGGTCCGTCTACCGCCGAATCTTCTGCCCATTCCGGACCTCCCTCGTCTTCTCAACCCGGTCAGCCGCGTACGTCCTGCGACCTCTGGGGTGCCGGCAGGTCGCTCTTTTGCTTACGCCCTGCTGTCCATACCGCCAGTGTTGACCCTGCTACTGGGAGCCGAGCGACTGCCAGCACTCTCATAGCACAACCCCCTGAACCGCGTCAATAAAACCCGGCATGTTTCACAGGGCTTTCTCATGTAATCAGGCTGGCGGTCAGAGGCAGGGGAGTCAGGGTGAGATGGGCATCGCACCAGCGTCTGGCTTGGGCAATGTTGGTCGCACCGGCGTACCGGAGCAGGCTGATGAC
>JACQGW010000202.1 GCA_016199325.1 Chloroflexota bacterium | reverse complement strand
CTATCTCTCTTGGCGATCTTGGCGTCTTGGCGGTTCGTCGTCTCTCGGCACCGCTCTACCCGGTCGGTCGGCCGCCGAAGTCCCGAGCGAAGAGGGCGAAGTACAGGTAGCCGACGACCCCGGTGAGGAGGATGAAGAGGGCTGCGAGCAGCCAATCCCATTCGGGGGGCGTCACGCCGGCGCCCAGCACGCCGAGGGCGGCAAGCAGGACACCGGCGCCCCAGAGGAGGGGAACGGCCAGGAGGACGACGGCCATAGCCGCCACCAGAAGGCCGCCGAGGCTGCGGAATCCGGTGGAGAGTGGCTCCTGCGCCTCCTGAACCGGGGCTGCGCCGCCTCGGGCGAAGTCCCGGCGGTCGAGCCCTCTGCCCTCGTCAATCCGGGCAAGTCCTCGCCGATCGCCGGCCTCGGGCGGCGTCGGATAACCGGTCGCCATGTCTGGCCTCCTCTACGGACGAGTCAGGGGGATGCCGCAAATACAGTGCCAGTGCGACGAAGTTCACATCGTTCAGAGGGAGCAAATCATGGATCTGGAGCTTGGCGGCAAGGTAGCTATCGTCACCGGCGGCAGCGAGGGGATTGGCAAGGCGACGGCCTGGCGGCTGGCTGCCGAGGGGGCCGCCGTCGTCGTCTGTGCGCGTCGGCCCGACGTGCTCGACCAGGCGGTTGCGGAGATCCAAACGGCCACCGGCGGGAAGATCGTCGGCGTCGGCGCCGACGTGACGGGAGCGGCCGATTGCGATCGGGTGGTCGCGGCGGCGGTCGAGCAGTTCGGACGGCTGGATATCCTCGTGAACAACGCCGGCACGTCGATGAGCCTGCCCTTCGACCGGATCACGGCCGGTCAGTGGGAGCACGATCTCGATCTGAAATTCCACGCCGCTGTCCGAATGTGCCGGCTGGCCGTGCCGCACATGCGCCGGGGCGGCGGCGGCGCCATCGTAAACATCGCTCACCCCGGCGGCAAGGCGCCCGGCGGCGCCTCGATGCCGACCTCGATCAGCCGGGCGGCCGGCCTCGCGCTGACCAAGGCGCTCTCTCGCGATCTGGCGCCGGACAATGTCCGGGTGAATGCCGTCTGCGTCGGCATTGTTCGGAGCGGGCAGCACCGGCGGCTGCGAGCCGAGCGATTCCCGCACCTGGCGACGATGGAGGAGTACTACCAGGAAGCAGCCAGGGAGGTGCCGCTCCGGCGGGCCGGGGAGGCCGAGGAGGTTGCCGACCTGATCGCCTTCCTCGTTTCGGCGCGGGCCCGGTACATCACGGGCACGGCGATCAACATCGACGGCGGTCGCTCGCCCGTGTTGTAAAGCAGCTTGCGCTCAGTGCAGGCATCTGGTATAATCCGTTTTGCTCGGGGTGTAGCGCAGCTTGGTTAGCGCGCAGCGTTCGGGACGCTGAGGTCCTCAGTTCAAATCTGAGCACCCCGACCCACAGGGCCTCGACCGATTGTCGTCGTCGAGGTCCTTTTTCATGCCATGCGCAGCCAACGCTCGGCTGCCAGATTGCAGGAGTCCAGCGTCCATGGCTACCATCCGTCGCGACGACCTTCGCAACATCGCCATTATCGCCCACGTCGACCACGGTAAGACGACGCTCGTCGATCACCTGCTCAAGCAATCGAATGCGTTCCGCGCCCATCAGCAGGTCGCCGACCTGGTGCTCGACTCCAACGACCTCGAGCGCGAGAAAGGCATCACGATCCTGTCCAAGGCCACCGCCATTCAACTGGGCGACCGGCGGATCAACGTCATCGACACGCCCGGCCACGCCGACTTCAGCGGCGAGGTCGAGCGGGTCATCGAGATGGCCGACGGCTGCCTGCTCCTCGTCGACGCGGCCGAAGGGCCGTTGCCGCAAACCCGCTTTGTCCTCCGGCAGGCGCTCCGGGCCGGCCTCCGGCCGATTGTCGTCCTCAACAAGCTCGACCGGCGGGATGCCCGGCCGGCGGAAGTGCTGGAAGCGATTCACGACCTTTTCCTCGAGCTGGCGACCGACGCCGAGCAGCTCGACTTCCCGGTCCTCTACGCAGTCGGCCGCGAGGGGCAGGCCGGCCGATCGCCGGACGACCTGGCCCCGAACCTCGGCCCGCTTTTCGAGACCATCGTCGACGAAGTCCCAGCACCGGTGGTGGACCTGGATGCCCCCTTCCGCCTGCGGGTTGCCGCCCTCGCCTACGACGACCACCTGGGCCGCATCGCCATCGGCCGCGTCGATCGCGGGCGGGTCGCCGTCGGCCAGTCCATCGTCCGGATCGGGGCAGACGGCGCGACGACGGCCGCCCGTATTGGCCGGATGTACCGCTTCCGGGGGATCGGGCGGGAGACGATCGAGCACGCCGAGGCGGGCGACATCGTCGCCCTCAGCGGCGTCGCCGGCGTGGGTATCAGCGAAACGCTGGCCGACCCTGCGGCGCCTGAGGCGCTGCCGCCCATTGCCATCGCCGAGCCGACGGTCCAGATGACCTTCGGCGTGAGCACGAGCCCGTTCGCCGGCCTGGACGGCCAGGCCATCACCTCCCGCCAACTGCGGGCCCGGCTCGACCGGGAGCTGGAGACCAACGTTGCGCTCCGGGTGGCCGAGACCGATCTGCCGGACGTCTTCCTCACCGCCGGGCGGGGCGAGCTCCATCTGGCTATCCTCATCGAGACGATGCGCCGGGAGGGGATGGAGTTCCAGGTCTCGCGGCCCGAGGTGATCTTTCACGAAGAGGCTGGCCGGCGGCTGGAGCCGTTCGAGCGGGTCTTCATCGAGGTGCCGGACGAGGCGGTGGGGCCGGCGGCCGAGCAACTGGGCCGCCGCCGCGGCCAGCTCGAAAACATGGTTGCCGAGAACGGACGGACCAGACTCCAGTATCTCATCCCGACACGCGGCCTCATCGGCCTGCGGAGCCTCTTCCTCACGCTGACGCGCGGCGAGGGCCACCTGGAGAGCGAGTTCGTCGGCTACCAGCCGTATGGCGGCGACGTCCCCAACCTGCGGACGGGCGTCCTGGTCGCCAGTGAAACCGGCACAGCCGTCTCCTACGGCCTGGAGAACGCCCAGGAGCGCGGTGTCACCTTCATCGAGCCGGGGACGCCGGTCTATGAGGGCATGATCGTCGGCCAGCAACCCCGGGACGGCGATCTGAACATCAACGTCTGCAAAGAGAAGAAGCAGACGAACGTCCGCTCCTCCACGGCCGAGATCGCCATCCGGCTGACCCCGGCCGTCCGGATGTCGCTGGAAGCCTGCCTGGAGTTCCTGGCCGAGGACGAGCTGCTGGAGGTCACGCCGAAAAACCTGCGGCTCCGCAAGCGCTACCTCTCAGCCGACGATCGCTATCGACGGCGGCGAACGTGAGCAACGAAGTGATGGGTGATGGGTGAT
>JACQGW010000201.1 GCA_016199325.1 Chloroflexota bacterium | reverse complement strand
GTTGGCGCTTGAGCGCCCGGCTCTCGGGCGCCCGAGAGCCGGGCGCTCAAGCGCCAACTACGAACCCTGCAGTCCAGCCTTGACAGACCACTGCCCCGAGTTGACATTATGTACACTTCCGTGGTATAGTGTGCGCATGAGAGGAGGTCTGTCCTTGGCTAGAAGAATGTCTGCCCGAGACGCCAGAGCCAACTTCTCCGAACTGTTGGGTACGGTGTACTACACCAAGGAACCGGTGATCGTGGAGCGAAAGGGGAAGCCCTTCGCCGTGGTGATCAGCCCGGAACAGTACGAGGTTCTCAAGCGAGAGCAGGAGCGGGCCTGGGCCACCGTCGACCAAGTGCGTGAGCGAAACCTCGACAAGGATCCGGACGAGGTTCTCCGTGACGTGACGACCGAGGTCGAAGCCGTTCGTCATGAGATGCATGAGGAAGAGAAGCGGAAGAATCACCGCCGTCGTTGACACCAATCTGTTTGTCAGCGGGCTCATCAGCAAGCATGGTGCTCCGTATCGGCTGATCGAAGCCTTGCGGACAGGTGCTTTCACGCTGATTGTCTCGCCGGCCCTCCAGTCAGAATACGTTCGGGTCTTGGCTCGCCCCAGGTTTCGCGAGAAGTACGGCCTGAATGAGAGCGAAGTGGCTGACTTCTTGTTCCTCATTGGCAGCACTGCCCAGACGACCACCCCCAGACGCCGGCTCCCCGTATCAGTTCGGGACAAGAAGGACGAACAGGAAAGATTGACTCCACCGGCCGCGTGGGGTAGGCTTACGCGCACCCTACACGCGACAAGCGAGGCCGGAGCCGAGTCGCGGGGGAGGAGCTGTCAACGGATTTTGGGAGCGGATTGAACGGATTTGATCGACTCCCCCCGTTCCAATCCGCTCAATCCGTTCCCCGAATCCGTTGACAGCTCCTCCCCGGCCGACGCGGCAGCCCGGGGCTTGATGCGTATTGGTAGGCTTACGCGCACCCAGCCCACAGAGGAGTCGCCCGATGGGCTACGAGACGCTCACCTACGACAAGGACGGCCACGTCGCTGTCATCACGTTCGACCGTCCACAGAAGCTGAACTCGCTCAGCCGGAGGATGATGGATGACCTGTCGGCGGCGCTGGACGCCGTCAACGCCGACCGCGACGTCCGCTGCCTCGTCATCACGGGCGCCGGCGACCGAGCGTTTTCCACCGGCTTCGACCTCGACGGCTTCGGCCTCCCGACCCGCACCGACGAGATCCGGGAGATGCTCCAGTTCCAGTACGACGTCTTCCTGAAGATCTGGAACCTGCGCATCCCCGTCATCGCCGCCGTCAACGGCTACGCCGTCGCCGCCGGCTCCAACATCGCCATGATCTGCGACGTGACGATCGCCTCCGACCGGGCCAGATTCGGCGAGCCGGAGCTGCGCCACTTCGCCCTCTCGCCCCTCCTGCTGCTGCCCTGGTTCAACGGCAACCCCAAGATGGTTCACTACCTCTACTTCACCGGCGACACCATCACGGCGGAGCAGGCGCTGAGCCTGGGGATGATCGCCAAAGTCGTGCCGCACGACGAGCTGATGGACGAGGCCATGCGGATGGCCCGGCGCATCGCGCTGGTGCCGCCCTACGCCGTCCAGATGACGAAGGAGAGCATCCGGCGGACCTATGAGATCATGGGGTTCCTGAGCGCCCTCCAGCTCCACAAGGCCAACGACGCCCTCGTCATCGGCGCCGCCGGCATTCCGGAGAAAGATCGCTTCTTCGAGCTCATGGCTGCCGGCGATATGAAGGCGTTTCTGGAGCACCGGGACGGCCCATTCAAGTCGCAGCCGTGATGAGCAACGTTCGCTCGCTGCTGCGTCCCGGCTCCGTCGCCATCGTCGGCGACAGCCCTGGCCCGGGCCGGGGTGGCGTCATCCACGATCAACTGGTGAGGTGGGGATACGACGGGGCGATCTATCCGGTCAACCCGAAGTATCCTGAGGTCAAGGGGCTGACGTGCTACCCGTCCCTGCTCGACATCCCGGAGCCGGTCGAGCTCGTCGTCGTGGCGCTGGGCGCGAGCCATGCCCTCCGGGTCATGCGGGAGTGCGTCGAAAAGCAGGTGCGGGCGGCGATCTTCATCGCCAGCGGCTTCGCCGAGGCCGGTCAGGAGGGGAGACAGCTTCAGGAGGAGATCCGTCGGCTTGCCCTGGCGCACGGCATCGCCGCCTGCGGCCCGAACTGCTACGGGATCGCCAATCTCCACGGGCGATTCGCCGCCTATTCGGGCTCCCTCGCCGAGTCGATGCGGCCGGGACCGGTGGCGCTGCTCTTTCAGAGCGGCGCCCTGACACACAGCGTCACCGATCCGGCGGTGCTCCGCGGCATCGGCTTCAGCTCCATCATCACGGCCGGCAACGAGGCGGTGACCGAGCTGGCCGACTATCTCGACGCCATCGCCGACGATCCGCACACGCGTGTCGTCGCCTGCTTCGTCGAGGGCTTCAAGGAGCCGGCGCGCTTCATCGCGGCGGCGCGCAAGGCGATCGCCGCCGATAAGCGGCTGGTCGTCCTCAAGGTCGGTCGGTCTGAGCCGGCGAAGAGGGCCGCTCTGGCCCACACCGGCTCGCTGGCCGGCGAGGACCGGGTCTACGACGCGCTGTTCCGCCAGCTCGGCATCGTCCGGGCTCACGACCTCGACGAGCTGATCGAGACGGCCGAGCTTCTCAGCCATCATCGCCGAGTGGCGCCGGGGAACACGGCCGTCGTCTCGATCTCCGGCGGCAGTTGCGGCATCATGGCCGACCTGGCCCAGGATCTCGGGTTGGAGATCCGCGCTTTTTCGCCGGAGACCGCCGAGGCGCTCCGGCAGGCGATACCTGCATTCGCCACGGTCAACAACCCGCTGGACCTGACGGGCGCCGTCGCCGAGGATCGGTCGATCCTCCACCGGGCGCTGGGGATTCTCGCCCGGGACCCGGCGGTCTCGCTCGTCGCGCTGGCGCTGAATACCCCCGTCGGCGGCGACGAGGCCGGCCGCAGCCTGTACCGAGACATGGCGAGGGTGCTGGTCGAGCACGCGCAGAGCTCGGACACGCCGCACGCGCTGTTCTCGATGTCATCCGGCCCGTACGATCTGGAGATCGCCCGCATGGCGCGGGAGGCCGGGGTGCCGGCGCTTCAGGGCATGCGAGAGTCGCTGGCCGCGATTGCCAGGGTCCAGCGGGCGACGGCCGCTCTCGGCCGGCTGCGGGACGCCGGCGAGATCGCCGGACCGGCCAGTCCCGAGGTGGTGCGGCTCATCCGGCAGGCCGCGACCTCGGCGCTGACCGAACGAGAGTCCAAAGCCGTGCTGGCGGCGGCCGGTATCCCGGTGACACGGGAAGCATTGGCGAATGACCCCGAAGAGGCGGTGCGCCTTGCCGGGGAGATTGGCTATCCGGTGGCGCTCAAGGTGGATTCGCCGGACATCCTCCACAAGACGGACGCCGGCTGCGTTCGGCTGGGACTCGCTGGCGCCGACGCCGTGAGGAAAGCCTACCGTGAGGTCCTCGCCAACGCCAGACGGCACCGGCCGGACGCCCGAATCGGCGGGGTGCTGGTTCAGGAGATGGTTGGCGGCGGCGTGGAGACCCTGATCGGCGTGACCAACCACAGAGGTCTGGGCCCGGCGGTCGTCTTCGGCCTCGGGGGCCTCCTGGTAGAGGCGCTGGAGGACGTCGTCATGCGCATGGCGCCCCTGACCGTGGGAGATGCCCGGGAGATGGTGCAGGAGATCCGCGCGGCGCGGGTCCTCCAGGGGTTCCGCGGCGGCCCACCCGCGGACGTCGATGCCCTTGTCGGGGCACTGGTCCGGCTCTCCCGCCTGGCCTGGTGGCTGCGGGACGAGATCGCCGAGATCGACGTCAACCCGCTGGTGGTCTTTCCAGCCGGTCGCGGCGTCAGGGCAGTCGACGCTCTGATCGTTAGGGTCCAGGGTTTGAGATTTCCTGGTGCATCCGGCAAGTCCGTCGGAGATCGGCTGGCCTCTCCACCGTCATGCTGAGCCGCAGCGAAGCATCTCCCGGACGCTGCTGGTCCAGGCCGGGGAGATGCTTCGCTGCGGCTCAGCATGACGGACGGGGGCCTCCGGCCGCGAGGGACTTGCCGGATGCACCCCTAAACCCGAAACCAATAGACCCGCATCTACGGTTCGTTTCAGGTCTGGAAAGAGGAAAGCAGCGTGGAGCAGTTGACCTGCCAGGTCAGCCGGTACGTCGACGGCCACTTCGAGGTGGCTCTGGAGACCCTGGAGCAGGCGGTCAATATCGACAGCTTCAGCCGGGATCCGGCCGGCGTCAATCGCATGCACGCGCTCTTGATCCCGCTGCTGGAGCGATTGGGCTGCGCCGTCGAGGTGCGGCCACAGGAGGCGCTGGGCAGCCACGTGATCGCCAGGCTGGCAAGGCCGCGGCCGGGGAAGATCCTGCTGATGGGCCACGTCGACACGGTGTTTCCGGCCGGCACGGTGGCATCGCGGCCGTTTTCGGTGCGCGACGGCCGGTTGTGGGGGCCGGGGGTCTCCGACATGAAAGGGGGGATCGCCGGCATCGTCTCCGCGCTGGAAGCCCTGCTGGCCGCCGACTGGCAGGATCGCCCGACGCTGGAGGTGCTCCTGACGCCCGACGAGGAGATCGGCTCGCCGACCTCTCGGGCCGTCATCGAGGAGCGTGCGCGGGATGCCCTGGCGGTCTTCAATCTGGAGCCGGGTCGGCCCGACGGCTCGGTGGTGGTCGAGCGCCGGGGGTCGGCGCACGTCGAGATCCGCGTCGAAGGCCGGGCCGCTCATTCGGGCGTCTGGATCGAGCACGGCATCAGCGCGGTGGAGGAGCTGGCCCAGAAGACGATCCGTCTCCACGCCCTGACCGACCTGGCGCGCGGCCTGACCGTCAACGTCGGCCTCGTCGAGGGCGGTATGAACACCAACGTCGTGGCACCCCACGCAAGCGCGCGCGTCCACCTGGGATTCCGCACCCGGCAGGGGTTCCAGGAGCTGTGGACGGCGGTCCAGCGCATCGTCGGGACCGCCTCCGTCGCCGGCACCCGCTCGACCCTCCACGGCGGCGTCAGCTTCGAGCCGATGGAGCGGCACGCGGGGGTGGACCGGCTGCTGGCCTGTGTCCGGCGGGCCGGCGAGCGGATCGGCTGCGCCGTCGAGGGAACGGCGACCCGCGGCGCCTCCGACGCCGGTTTCGCCGCCTGTCTCGGGCGCCCAACCCTCTGCGGCCTCGGCCCCGTCGGCGGCGGCTGGCACAGCGCCGACGAGTACGCCGAGCTGGCGAGCTATCCCGCGCGCATCAAACTCCTGGCGCTGTCGATCGTGGAGGCGGCTGCGACGTTCCAGGGCACGGGATGAGACGGGGTGGGAACTCGTAGGAACTCGTAGGAACTCATAGGAACTCGGGGGAGCCGCAGCGAAGCATCTCCCCGTGTGAGGTGGCAACGTCGAGGAGATGCTCCGCGGCGGCTCAGCGTGTGGGCCTGCGAGCCGATGGAAACGACGCCTGACACAGTCCCCGGGTCCGCTGCCATGACCAGCCGCCGCGGGACCTCAACCCAGTGGAACACCACAGTGATACTCATGGGTAGCGCCCGTCGAACGCTGACGCAATGACGTATGACGCCTGACGTATGAGTTCGGCAAGCCGCATCCATCAGAATCGGCGTGGCATGCCACTAGACCTACGTCAGGTACATCCGCGCCGAGACGTGGAAGGCATCCTCCGGCTTGCCGAGAAACTCGCCCGACGGGAAGACCGATAGCTCGTATCGTTCGTTGCTGTAGGTGTAGAAGGCGAAACCCCAGCGATCGTCGTTGCCGAAATACCGAAGGCGACAGAGGTGGGTCGGGAGCTGGCGAAGCCGCTCCTCCGCCTCCGCTCGTGTTTCGGGGTGGCCGGGTGGCGGCCAGTCTGGCGGCAAGTCTGGCTCCGTGTAGGCGTCGATGTAGCAGAACTGCCCGCGAAAGCGGATGTCGAGTCGTGTGTAGCCGCCGGCGAAGTGCTCCTCGGCGTACCGACGGATACGGTGCTCGATCCGGCGCCGGACCGCTTCCGGAATGTGCTTGCCCCCGTGATCGGGGTCGAAAACCCATTGTCCTCTCTGCGCCATGTCCATCTCTCCCGCTGCTCTGTGATCAACCAAGGAACGCAATGAGCTGCACGATCGCTGCCAGGTCGAAAACGGCGAAGGCGCCGGCCAGCAACGGCGGTGGCGCCCAGCGCCACGCCATGCGGCCGAGCACGGCGGCAAGGCTCGCCAGGGCGAGCAGGCCGATCGCCCCGCCCACGACGGCCGTGATGCCCACCGGCGCGATCTGCCGCACCTGCCAGATGCCGAAAAGGGCGGCGACGAGAATCAGGACGACGGCCACCGGTCGGAGGGCGGGTGCTCGCAGCACCTGGGCAATCCCAAGGCTCCAGAAGACGGCGATCGGCACGATGGCCGGGAACAGGTAGCGGCCCTGGGGCTGGATAAACTGGAGATTGTACTGGGCCATCTGGGCGAAAACGATCGCCAGCGCCAGGCCCAGCAAGGCCAGCCCGGCCCACTGGCGGCGGTCGAGTGGGGCCGGGTTGATGAGAAACGCGAGCAACCCAAGGACAGCCACGACGGAGATGGCGAGCAGCGCCCGGTAGGCGTTCGGTTGGGCGGGCACAGCCATCCATCCGAGCTGCGCCCAGAAGCTCTGGAACGTGAGCACGGCAAAGTGCTCCACGGCGGCAAGGCCCAGCTCCGTGCGGGGCTGCCCGACGACGACGGCGGCGTGCCGCTGCCAGCCGAGCAGATCGAGGCCGCCGTAGACCATCGCGTTCCGGATGAACCACCAGCCGGCAACCCCGAGCGCAACGGCGTAGATGGCGGCGAGATCAGTAGCCAGAGCGCCGAGCTGGGGGAGGAAGCGGCCCTCACCCCCGGCCCCTCTCCCGGGCGCGGGAGAGGGGAGGAGCGTGCCCTCACCCCCGGCCCCTCTCCCACTGAGAGGAGAGGATGCTTCCTCACTCTCGCCCCTTCTCCCACTGCCAGGATCCGAGCGTGGGGGGACATTCTCACCCCGACCTTGAACCTTGACCCCCGACCCCTGGCCCCCGACC